>NZ_FNUD01000002.1:2046800-2351626 GCF_900106095.1 Pseudomonas deceptionensis
GGAATGGTCTTCGCTGTCGATGCCAAAGGCGTTGAACAGAGTTTCCATGTAGATCGGCAGGGTGAACTGATCGTCTTGCTCAAGGATCGCTTCAACCAGCGCTTCGCCTTCGCCCGAGCCGCCGGAGTTGAGCTCCAGCAAACGGTCACGGCCGGTGTGCAGTTCTTGCTCGAGACGCTCGCGCTCAAGGCGTGCTTCGTCGATCAGTGCTTGCCACTCCTGGTCGTCGGCAGCTTCAAGCAACGGCAGCAGGCGTGGGCCGAACGTGTGTTGAAGGGCGTTGCCGGTCGGGCAGGTGTTGAGGAAGGCATTCAGCGCTTCGTGGTACCACTGGAACAGGCGCTGTTGCGGGCTGGTCTCAAGGTACGGCACGTGCAGTTCGATGATGTGCTTCTGGCCGATACGGTCCAGACGGCCGATACGCTGCTCCAGCAGGTCCGGGTGCGACGGCAGGTCGAACAGTACCAGGTGGTGGGCAAACTGGAAGTTGCGACCTTCACTGCCGATTTCGGAGCAGATCAGCACTTGGGCGCCGAACTCTTCATCTGCGAAGTAGGCTGCAGCACGGTCGCGCTCAAGAATGTTCATGCCTTCGTGGAAGACCGTCGCAGGAATACCGGAACGTACGCGCAGGGCGTCTTCCAGGTCCATGGCGGTTTCAGCGTGGGCGCAGATCACCAGTACTTTGGTGCGCTTGAGCATTTTCAGCGTGTCGGTGAGCCATTCGACCCGAGGGTCGAAGCGCCACCAGCGCTCTTCATCCGTAGCGTCCGGCTGGGCCTGGAAGCTGACTTCAGGGTACAGCTCGGCGTGTTCGCCCAGCGGCAGTTCGAGGTATTCGTCCGGGCACGGCAGCGGGTAGGCGTGCAGTTTGCGCTCCGGGAAGCCCTGGATGGCGGCGCGGGTGTTACGGAACAGCACGCGGCCGGTACCGTGGCGGTCCAGCAGCTCGCGCACCAGGCGGGCGCTTGCCTCGGCATCGCCCTCATTGACAGCGGCCAGCAGGGTGTCGCCTTCGGCTCCGAGGAAACCGTGAATGGTGTTATGGGCTTCAGGTGACAGGCGGCCCTTGTCCAGCAGCTCCTGCACGGCCTGAGCGACCGGGCGGTAGTTCTCGCTCTCGGCGCGGAAGGCGGCCAGATCGTGGAAGCGATTCGGGTCCAGCAGGCGCAGGCGCGCAAAGTGGCTGTCCTGCCCCAATTGCTCCGGGGTTGCGGTGAGCAGCAAAACACCCGGGATCACGCCGGCCAGTTGTTCTACCAGGCCGTATTCAGGGCTGACGTTGTCTTCGTGCCACACCAGGTGGTGCGCTTCGTCGACCACCAGCAGATCCCAGTCAGCGTCAAACAGCGCCGCCTGGGCCTTGGGGTCGTCAACCAGCCATTCCAGGGCAACCAGTGCCAGCTGGCTGTCTTCGAAGGGGTTGCTGGCGTCGCTTTCGATAAAGCGCTCTTCGTCGAACAGTGCCACTTCGAGGTTGAAGCGGCGACGCATCTCAACCAGCCACTGGTGCTGCAGGTTTTCCGGGACCACGATCAGGACGCGGCTGGCGCGGCCACTGAGCAATTGGCGGTGGATCACCAGGCCGGCTTCGATGGTTTTACCCAGGCCTACTTCGTCAGCCAGCAAAACACGCGGCGCGATACGGTCTGCCACTTCGCGGGCGATGTGCAGTTGGTGTGCAATCGGTTGCGCACGCACGCCACCCAGGCCCCACAGCGGCGATTGCAGCTGACGGCTGGTGTGTTCGAGGGTGTGGTAGCGCAGGGAGAACCAGGACAGCGGGTCGATTTGCCCGGCGAACAGACGGTCACTGGCCAGACGGAACTGGATAAAGTTCGACAGTTGGGTTTCTGGCAGGGTGACGGCTTCGTTATGCTCGTTAAGCCCGTGGTAGACCATCAGGCCGTCGACATCATCGACTTCGCGCACGGTCATCTTCCAGCCTTCGAAGTGGATGATGGTGTCACCCGGCGAGAACCGAACACGCGTGAGCGGTGCGTTGCGCAGCGAATATTGGCGGGTTTCGCCAGTGGCCGGATAGAGCACGGTCAACAAGCGACCGTCCTGTGCCAGAACGGTGCCTAAACCTAGCTCTGCTTCGCTGTCACTAATCCAGCGTTGCCCCGGTTGATACTGCTGCGCCATGCTGCCTGACTCCCGCTTTGAAAAAGCCGAGTATATTAACGGATCAGAGGCCTCAGTCCAAAGGACTCTCATAAAAAGCTGCCCGGCTTATTAAGTAAGCCTGCGGCAGTTTTAGACGGGTGGCTCCCCTGGTCAGCCGCCGACAGCCTGAAGACAGGAGAACAAAAACCATGTTGCCGTCAATCTTGCCGCTGGGCGCTGCATCCATTACCTCCGGGCAGGACCCGGTCCGACCCCGGCCGGACATTCCTGCCGTGACCGCCGCACAGGCCAGCTCCGGTGAATGTGCAATTGACCTGAAGAACCACGACACCGACCAGGCCGCGCTATTGTTACGTGAAGAGCAACAACGCCAGCATGACAAGCGCCGTCGTGAAGCCCTGGAAGACGCAGGGCAGGGGGTGCTGGAAGAGGCGCAGCACCTGGAGGCCACGGCGCCGGTTTCACCTGTGATCGACGGGACGCAGCGTCAGGGGTTGTGGGTCGATATCAAGGTATAGGTCTTTTTTCTGGCCAGCGCAGCGCGTGCGTCGCATTATTGGCGCACTGAAACACACTGACAGCGGTTTGAAACTTCTTATGAGCCAAGATACCAATCTGGTTGACCTGGGCGCCGAGCGCGCCAAGCGTGTACACGACCTCAAGGAAAAACGTTTGAACGAAGTGCGCAAAGCGTTCGAACAGGCGATGCCGTTGGCAAAAGCTGCGAAAAAGCCGAAGAAAAAACCGAAAAAGCGCTGACCTCCCTGGTTTTCGCTGACCTGCGTCAACTATTCCCTCCAAGTCCGGGCTGGCCGTGGATCACTATTGATCCCGGTCAAGTCCTGCACCTGCGCGTGTGGTTAATCTGGCTTCAACACACAGACACGCACAGGAGGCCGTCATGTTTCTCGATAATGTGGTTATCGCCGGGGTACTTACCGTCGGCCTCATGGTTTTGTTCTTTGCCGGTCTGGGCATTTTTATCTGGAAAGACTCCCAGAAGCGCAAATAGCGCCGAGTCTTTACGGGGTATGAGCACGCAAGGCATTTTGGGCGACTTCGGTCGCCTATTTTTTTGCCTGTGTGTTTTGTCTACAGCGTGAATTCCTCTGTGGGAGCGAGCCGCGTGTGTTGACTGGGAAATCGCGATGTTCTTGGGGGCTTCGCGAGCAGGCTCGCTCCCACAACTTATTGCGGGATTAAAAAAAGGTACGGCCCGTGAGGGACGTACCTTTTTTGTGCAGCGCAGAATCAGGCGAGTGCTTTGGAAGCCAGCCAGAATAGCGTTGCAGACAGTGCGATGGTGGCGGGCAAGGTCAGTACCCACGCCATCAGGATGGTCTTGATGGTGCCGCCTTGCAGGCCGCTTTTGTTGGCGACCATGGTACCCGCTACACCCGAGGACAGAATGTGCGTCGTGGATACCGGCAGTGCGAAGATGTTGGCCATGCCGATGGCAAAGGCAGTGGTGATCTGAGCTGCCATGCCCTGGGCATAGGTCATGCCTTGTTTGCCGATCTTCTCACCGATGGTTTTAACCACGCGTTTCCAGCCAACCATTGTGCCCAGGCCCAAGGCCAGCGCTACAGCCAGAATTACCCAGAACGGGGCGTATTCGGTGGTGGCCGTCAGGTCTTTGCGCAGTTTTTCGAGGTCCGCTTTTTCGCGGGAATCAAGAGCTGGCAATTTGCTGACTTTCTTCGCGGTGTCGTCCAGGCAAAGCAGGTAGCGACGGATCTCGATACGCTTTTCAGCCGGGATCGAATGGTAGTCCGCCACGCCTTTAAGCGAGGTCAACAGGGCAGCGATGGTCGGTTCGGTCTGCTGCGGGTTGCAGCTGAACTGATCCGGGAGATCGCCTTTGACACTTTTGCCCAGCGCCAGGAACTCGGCGAGCGAAGCGTTGTTACGCTCGTAGAACTGGCTCAGGTGCAAGGTGGCGTCCCGAGTACGTTCGATCTGATAGGTGGTGCTGTTCAGATCCAGAACGAAAGCGCTTGGCACGATGCCGATCAGGACCAGCATGATCAGGCCGATGCCTTTCTGGCCATCGTTGGAACCGTGAACAAAGCTCACGGCCATGGCCGAGATCACCAGAACCAGACGGTTCCAGAACGGCGGGTGCTTTTTGTCGTCCATCTTGCGGCGTTGGTCTGGCGTCTTGTGCATCTTGGACGCTGGACGCCACCACTTGAGGGCGAGCAATACCAGGCCTGCAACCAGGAAACCGGCCATTGGCGAGAACACCAGGGAGGCACCGATGTCGATAGCCTTCTGCCAGTTAACCCCATCGCTCACCGGAATTCCGCTGATCAGGGCGTTGGCCAGGCCGACACCCAGGATCGAGCCGATCAGGGTGTGTGAGCTCGACGCGGGAATCCCGAAGTACCAGGTACCCAGGTTCCAGGTGATGGCTGCAGCAAGCAGTGAGAACACCATGGCCAGGCCATGCCCGGTGTTTACATTCACCAGAAGCTCTACTGGTAGCAGGTGGACGATGGCATATGCCACGCCGACCCCGCCCAGCAGAACGCCGAGGAAGTTGAACACACCGGAAAAGAATACCGCCAGGTGAGGCGGCATGGCTTTGGTGTAGATGACAGTCGCTACCGCGTTCGCGGTGTCATGAAAGCCGTTTATGAACTCAAACGCGAGAACAAAGGCTAGGGCGAAGAAGAGGCTGATAAGAACCCAGGCGTCCAATCCGCTTAATAGATCGATCATGAAGGTTTTCTGACACGGTCATAAAGGGGGGCGGATTATGCCAGAAAACCCCGCTAATCAATGCACTTGCTGCCCGTTGGTAACATCTATAAATGAAAAAGCTCGTAAGGAGCTTCGGGCAAATGGCGTAGGAAATACCCTTCAAGCCGCTGATACCAAAGGCTGTAAGGGTTTTTGCAGGGTGGCGAGCAAGCCCTCGTACAGGTCTGACTTGAGAGCATGAAATATCTCAAATCGGTCGTTGCGGCAGGATCGGTTCGGTCCATGCACGGCAAACAGCCTTGCACATTCATGCTGATGGCGAGGAATCAAGGGTTGTCAGCGGTTGCGCCCGCAGGTTTTCAGGCCAGAGGTCAGGAACCCTCAGTTTTCAGCTCTTTTTCAATTTTCTGGATTTCTTCAGAGAATGCCTGGTCGAGCAGGCTGGCACGTTTGCGCCATGGTTTACGCTCGGGTTCGGGTCGGGCGGCGTAGGTTGTCACTTCGCCGCCGTAAACATCCTTGAAACGTTGTTCCTGACGCTCAAGTTCTGCGCGCAGTTCGTCTTTTGTCACGCTATTACCTAATTGAGTTGAAATTAAACCTGGTGAACCACCGTGCACGAGGAGGTTTATTCATTGTGCGAATGTCAGTCAATAAGGCAATTGCTTATGAACAAGGTCGCACTTAAACACACCACGGCATGCACGCAGCCACGTCACGAACAAACACATGAGCGTCACTGTTTATAAGTGTTCACCCCTCAGTGAAACTACACACGATGCACTTACCGGGGAAACGGCGAAGCCTATCGGACCCTGGATCCAATTTGCTGCGCAGGTTGGGGCTTGTGCTCTCAATCGCTTCCGATCCTCAAGGGCTGAGGCGTACCGCTACTATCGCCGAATAACTTCGCGCGCGTCAACTTCCCAGTGGGTGACGTGTAATAAATATTCGAGAGTTAACGAACCGCTTCATCGCGCAGCTCTATTAATACGGCGCAGGGTAGTTGAGCGGTCAAGTTGTATAACCGCGGTAATGGACTTGGCACAGGTACATATAAAACAGACCTTTTCTATCATTGATCCACTTGTTAGTGCACGGCGCTTGATTTTAATAAGACGAAGGCCAATGGCCATTACCCGTCGATTAGTAACTATCGTGATTCGCGATCATGTCATGCCGTATTTTTACACTGGCTACGGGCTGAGGGAGTGATTGCGATTATCGATCAACGGTTCGATAATCGCCCGGCATGTCATAACTATAAATAGCTGAAGCTGGGGGTTGGGAATGAATGATCAACTGCGCAATGCCGTTGCCAGTATCGCACCGCCGATTGTAGCGTCGCCCGCCAAGCGCATTCAGGCGTTTACCGGTGATCCTGACTTTATGTCTTCCCTGGCCCGAGGCCTGGCTGTGGTGCAGGCGTTTCAGGAGCGCAAGCGGCATCTGACCATTGCCCAGATCAGCCATCGCACCGAAATTCCGCGGGCCGCAGTGCGCCGGTGCCTGTACACCCTTATCAAGCTGGGTTATGCCACGACCGATGGCCGAACCTATTCCCTGCTGCCCAAAGTACTGACGTTGGGCCATGCCTATCTGTCGTCGACGCCGCTGGCGGTCACGGCCCAACCGTATCTGGACCGCATGAGTGAGCAATTGCACGAGGCGTGCAACATGGCGACCCTCGAAGGTGACGACATTCTCTATATCGCCCGCTCGGCGACGACCCAGCGCCTGATTTCGGTGGACCTTTCGGTTGGTGGCCGCTTGCCGGCGTACTGCACGTCGATGGGGCGCATTTTGCTGGCGGCGCTGGATGACGTGACGCTGCACGAGTACCTGGCCCATGGCGAGTTCCAGGCCAAAACCAGCCGTACCCTGCACACCCCCGAGGCGCTTCTTGAATGCTTGCAGCAGGTGCGCGAGCAAGGTTGGTGTGTCGTCGATCAGGAGTTGGAGCAAGGGCTGCGCTCGATTGCGGTGCCGGTGTACGACGCCTCAGGGCAGGTGCTGGCAGCCCTGAACGTCAGCACCCATGCCGGGCGGGTGACGCGCACGGAGCTGGAACAGCGCTTTTTGCCGATCATGCTCAATGCCAGTCGCGAGTTGAGCACCCAGCTGTTCAGTTGATGCCTTGGCACTAAGCGTTCGATAAACGCACAGTTAAGCGTTTATCGAATTGCGCGTTGGCAGTGCGCTGATTAATGTCGCCCACAGCGCAACCCTGCTTGCAGTCTGCTCAAGTACTTATTCAGGGCCCGCCCACAATAATAATGAAGAGGCCACATGCCATGAGCACTTCCATCTGCCTGTCTTTGACACCGTTGTTGCGCAGTCGCCCTAAGATCCTCTAATCCCCTCTGGACTTTATTTAGTGTGAGCCGCCAGCCATTGGCCGGTTTCCGTTCGCCCTGGTTTTTACCCGGAATAAAAATAATGAACTCACCTCAGTCCCCTGTAGGCAACTGCCTTGATGTGCAGTCGTTTATCAACGCTCAACCGCTGTCGCGCTACCAATGGCGCGTGGTGATCCTGTGTTTCCTGATTGTGTTCCTCGATGGTCTGGACACGGCGGCTATGGGGTTTATCGCCCCGGCCCTGTCCCAGGACTGGGGGATTGACCGCGCCAGCCTCGGCCCGGTAATGAGTGCCGCGCTGATCGGCATGGTGTTCGGTGCCCTGGGCTCGGGGCCATTGGCCGACCGTTTCGGGCGCAAAGTGGTGCTGGTCGTCGCCGTGTTGGTGTTTGGCGGGTTCAGCCTGGCATCGGCCTACAGCTCCAACGTTGATCAACTGCTGGTTCTGCGCTTTTTGACGGGCCTGGGGCTGGGCGCCGGGATGCCCAATGCCACCACCTTGCTGTCGGAATACACCCCTGAGCGCCACAAGTCCTTGCTGGTGACCAGCATGTTCTGCGGCTTCAACCTGGGGATGGCGGGAGGCGGGTTTATCTCGGCCAAACTGATCCCGATGTATGGCTGGCACAGCCTGCTGCTGATTGGCGGGGTGTTGCCGCTGATTCTGACGCTGGTTCTGGTGGCGTGGTTGCCCGAATCTGCGCGCTTTCTTGTGGTGCGCAATCGCAGCATTGCGCTGATTCGAAAAACCCTGGCTCCGATAAACCCGGCAGTGGTGGCCCAGGCGTCCAGCTTCAGCGTTCCCGAGCAGAAGACCGTCAAGGCGCGCAATGTGTTTGCGGTGATCTTCTCCGGCACCTACAGCACCGGCACCTTATTGCTGTGGCTTACCTACTTTATGGGGCTGGTGATTGTTTACCTGCTCACCAGCTGGCTGCCGACGCTGATGCGTGACAGCGGCGCGAGCATGGAGCAGGCGGCGTTTATTGGCGCCCTTTTCCAGTTCGGCGGGGTACTGAGTGCGGTAGGGGTGGGCTGGGCGATGGACCGGTTCAACCCACATAAAGTGATCGGTATTTTTTACCTGCTGGCCGGGGTGTTTGCCTACGCCGTAGGGCAGAGCCTGGGCAATATCACGGTTCTGGCGACATTGGTGCTGGTGGCCGGTATGTGTGTGAACGGTGCGCAATCGGCAATGCCGTCCCTGGCCGCACGTTTTTACCCGACCCAAGGCCGCGCCACTGGCGTGTCGTGGATGCTTGGCATTGGCCGCTTCGGCGCCATTCTGGGGGCCTGGATGGGCGCAACCCTGCTGGGGCTGGGCTGGAACTTCGAGCAAGTGCTGACCGCGCTGGTAATTCCGGCAGCTCTGGCAACGGCGGCGGTATTGATCAAGGGCATGGTCAGCCATGCGGACGCAACCTGATCGTTATCGTGCTAACTATGTGTTCGATTAACGAACACATAGTCGATTATCGGATTGTTTGGGCGAAAGCAGCGGCTTAACCTGCTGTGCATCCGGTGTCGCCAGCGCGCACCTTCTTCAACCGCAGTGGCCTACAAAAAACGGGAGCTACCCCAGATGGCAGACATCATTTCGTTACACGACGCGGTGAAACAATTTGTGAGCGATGGTGACACCGTTGCCCTTGAAGGTTTCACCCACTTGATTCCGACTGCAGCGGGTCATGAAATCATCCGTCAGGGCAAGAAAGACCTGACCCTGGTGCGGATGACGCCTGACCTGGTCTACGACCAGTTGATCGGGGCCGGTTGTGCACGAAAGTTGATCTTCTCCTGGGGCGGGAACCCGGGCGTGGGTTCGCTGCACCGTTTGCGTGATGCCGTTGAAAGGCAGTGGCCGCAGCCGCTGGAGATCGAAGAACACAGCCACGCTGACCTGGCCAATGCCTACGTGGCCGGTGCCTCGGGCCTGCCGTTTGCCGTACTGCGCGCCTATGCCGGTTCTGACTTGCCCAAGGTCAATCCGCTGATCAAGACCGTGACGTGCCCGTTTACCGGCGAAGTGCTGGCCGCCGTGCCGGCAGTGCGCCCGGATGTCACGGTGATCCACGCACAAAAGGCCGACCGCAAGGGCAACGTGCTGTTGTGGGGCATTTTGGGGGTGCAGAAAGAGGCGGCGTTGGCGGCCAAGCGGTGCATCGTCACGGTTGAAGAAATCGTCGACGACCTGCAAGCACCCATGAACGCCTGTGTACTGCCTACCTGGGCTTTGAGCGCGGTGTGCCATGTGCCGGGCGGTGCACACCCGTCCTACGCTCACGGCTATACCGAGCGCGATAACGTCTTCTATCAGGCGTGGGACCCGATTGCTCGCGACCGTGAGACGTTCACTGCCTGGATCAACGAATACATCCATGGCACTGCAAATTTCAGTGAGTTTCAGGCCAAGCTGGCCCGTGCTCTGGAGGCAAAATAATGACTTACTCCACCAATGAAATGATGACCGTAGCCGCCGCTCGCCGTTTGAAAAACGGCTCGGTGTGTTTTGTCGGCATCGGCCTGCCTTCCAAAGCGGCCAACCTGGCGCGCCTGACCTCATCCCCTGATGTTGTGCTGATTTACGAGTCTGGCCCGATTGGCGCCAAGCCCAATGTGCTGCCGCTGTCGATTGGCGACGGTGAGCTGGCTGAAACCGCCGATACCGTGGTGTCTACCAGTGAAATCTTCCGCTACTGGCTGCAAGGCGGGCGGGTCGATGTGGGCTTTTTAGGCGCGGCCCAGGTCGACCGCTTCGGCAATATCAACACCACGGTGGTCGGTGACTATCACCAGCCAAAAGTGCGCCTGCCGGGTGCCGGTGGCGCACCGGAAATTGCCGGCTCGGCGAAAAGCGTGCTGATCATCCTCAAGCAGTCGGCCCGCTCATTTGTCGACAAACTGGATTTCATCACCTCGGTGGGGCATGGCGAAGGCGGCGACTCGCGCAAGCGTCTGGGCCTGCCAGGCGCGGGCCCGGTGGGGATCATCACCGACCTGTGCACCATGGAACCCGAAGCGCAAACCAACGAATTCGTGGTCACGGCCCTGCACCCGGGTGTCACCCGTGAACAAGTGATCGCTGCTACCGGCTGGGCCATTCGTTTTGCCGACAACGTCGAAGAGACGGCCGCGCCAACGGACATCGAGCTCACTGCCCTGCGTGATCTGGAAGCGCGGACCGCTCTGGCCCATGGCCAGGCACCGGGAGAAGCCTGATGCGCGAAGTCTTTATCTGTGACGCGATTCGTACACCTATTGGCCGTTTTGGCGGTGGTCTGGCAACTGTCCGTGCCGACGATCTGGCCGCCGCGCCGATCAAGGCGTTGATCGAGCGCAACCCGGGCGTGAACTGGAACGAAGTCGATGAAGTGTTCTTCGGCTGTGCCAACCAGGCTGGCGAAGACAACCGCAACGTGGCGCGCATGGCGGCGTTGTTGGCTGGACTGCCCGAGACCATTCCGGGCGTGACCCTTAACCGCCTGTGTGCCTCGGGCATGGATGCCATCGGTACGGCATTCCGGGCGATTGCCAGCGGCGAGATGGAACTGGCGATTGCCGGGGGCGTGGAGTCCATGTCGCGAGCGCCGTTCGTGATGGGCAAGGCCGATGCAGCGTTCTCGCGCACTATGAAGCTGGAAGACACCACCATCGGCTGGCGTTTTATTAACCCGCTGATGAAGGCCCAATACGGTATCGACCCGATGCCGCAGACGGCGGACAACGTGGCGGATGATTACGGGATTTCCCGCGCCGATCAGGACGCTTTTGCCTTGCGCAGCCAGCAGCGTACTGCCGCCGCCCAAGCCGCAGGCTACTTTGCCGAAGAAATCGTACCGGTACGTATTGCCCACAAAAAAGGCGAGACCCTCGTAGAACACGATGAACACCCTCGTGCCGATACCAGCCTGGAAACACTGGGCAAACTCAAGCCGGTCAACGGCCCGGACAAGACCGTTACCGCGGGCAATGCCTCGGGCGTGAATGACGGGGCGGCGGCGATGATTCTGGCCTCGGCCGATGCGGTGAAACGTCATGGCCTGACCGCCCGGGCCCGGGTGCTGGGCATGGCCAGTGCCGGCGTGGCGCCGCGTGTGATGGGCATCGGCCCGGTGCCTGCGGTTCGCAAGCTGGTGGAGCGTCTGGGTTTGGCGGTCAGCGATTTTGACGTGATTGAGCTCAACGAAGCCTTCGCCAGCCAGGGCCTGGCCGTATTGCGGGAGTTGGGCCTGGCAGACGATGCGCCCCAGGTGAACCCCAACGGCGGTGCAATTGCCCTGGGCCACCCGCTGGGCATGAGCGGGGCACGAATCGTGATGACCGCTCTGCATCAGCTGGAGAAAACCGGCGGCAAGAAAGGCCTGGCGACCATGTGTGTGGGTGTCGGGCAAGGTCTGGCATTGGCCATCGAACGGGTCTGATAGCGCTCAATGCTGACTCTGTGGGAGCGAGCCTGCTCGCGAAGACTCCTGGTTTACTGGATAACCGCGTTGCTCTTGAGACCTTCGCGAGCGGGCTCGCTCCCACGGCATCAGTCGTTCGGCTTATTGCGGTCACGGCGTCACATGTTGCAAGGTGTGTCTGACTGCAACTAAAACCTGATGAGTAAATAAACATGACAACAGAAACTCACTACACAGGAGAGGAGCGCAAAAAAAGGATTTTTGCGATTGTCGGTGCGTCCTCCGGCAACCTTGTCGAATGGTTCGACTTTTACGTTTACGCCTTCTGCGCGATCTACTTCGCACCTGCTTTCTTCCCTTCCGATGACCCCACGGTGCAGTTGCTCAACACCGCCGGCGTGTTTGCGGCCGGGTTTTTGATGCGCCCCATTGGTGGCTGGCTGTTTGGCCGGGTCGCTGATAAACACGGGCGAAAGAATTCAATGATGATCTCGGTGCTGATGATGTGCGCCGGCTCACTGGTCATCGCCTGTTTGCCGACCTACGCCTCGATTGGCGCCTGGGCCCCGGCCTTGCTGTTGATGGCGCGCCTGTTTCAGGGGCTGTCGGTGGGGGGCGAGTACGGCACCACGGCCACCTACATGAGCGAAGTGGCACTCAAGGGGCAGCGCGGCTTCTTTGCCTCTTTCCAGTATGTGACGCTGATCGGCGGGCAACTGCTGGCGGTGCTGGTGGTGGTGATTCTTCAACAGTTCCTGTCTGAAGATGAACTGCGGGCCTGGGGCTGGCGTGTGCCGTTTGTGATTGGTGCCATTGCGGCGCTGATTTCGTTGATGCTGCGTCGCACCCTCAAAGAAACCACCAGCGCCGAAACCCGCGAGGACAAGGATGCAGGCAGCGTGAGGGCGTTGTTCCGTGACCATAAAGCGGCGTTTATTACCGTGCTGGGTTACACCGCGGGCGGTTCGTTGATTTTCTACACCTTTACCACCTATATGCAGAAGTACCTGGTGAACACGGCCGGTATGCATGCCAAAACCGCCAGTTACATCATGACCGGCGCGCTCTTTCTTTATATGTGCATGCAGCCGCTGTTCGGCATGCTGGCGGACAAGATAGGTCGACGTAACAACATGCTCTGGTTTGGTGCGCTGGGTACGCTGTGTACCGTGCCGATCCTGCTGAGCCTGAAAACCATCAGCAGCCCTTTCCTGGCTTTTATGCTGATTACGCTGGCACTGGCGATTGTCAGCTTCTACACCTCGATCAGCGGGCTGGTTAAAGCCGAAATGTTCCCGCCTCAGGTTCGGGCGTTGGGTGTGGGCCTGGCGTATGCCGTCGCCAACGCGATCTTTGGCGGCTCGGCGGAATACGTGGCGTTGGGGCTCAAGTCGATGGGCATGGAAAACACCTTCTACTGGTACGTGACAGTCATGATGGCCATTGCCTTCCTGTTCAGCTTCCGCTTGCCCAAGCAGCCCAAGTACCTGCACCACGATTTGTGATGTACCCCGCGCGCGCCGGGTGGCGCGCGCCTTCTAAGGACGGGTTATGAGTAATCAGCTGTTCGATGCGTACTTTACGGCCAAGGCCATGGGCGAGGTCTTTAGCGACCATGGCCGGGTGCAGGCGATGCTCGACGTCGAATCGGCTCTGGCCCGGGCGCAGGCCCGGGTCGAGGTGATTCCTCACTCTGCGCTCGCGCCGATTACTGCTGCGTGTCGCGCTGAACTCTACGATTTCGAGGCCCTGGGCCTGGCGATCGCCAGTGCCGGTAATTCGGCGATCCCGCTGGTCAAAGCCTTGGGCAAACAGATTGCCAGCACAGCGCCCGAAGCCGAGCGTTACGTGCACCTGGGCGCCACCAGTCAGGACATCATGGACACCGGGCTGGTGCTGCAACTGCGTGCTGCACTGGGGCTGATCGAGGCTGATCTGGTACGGCTTGCCGATGTCCTTGCGCAACAGGCCCAGCGCTATGCCACTACGCCCTTGGCCGGGCGTACCTGGTTGCAACAGGCTACGCCGGTCACGCTGGGGATGAAGATCGCCAGTTGGCTGGGCGCCGTCACCCGTAACCGCCAGCGCCTTGACGAACTGAAGCCGCGTTTGCTGTGTCTGCAATTCGGTGGAGCTTCGGGCACCCTGGCGGCCTTGGGCGATCAGGCGATGCCGGTGGCACAGGCGCTGGCCAATGAGTTGGGTCTGAATCTGCCTGAGCAACCGTGGCATACCCAGCGCGATCGTCTGGTTGAGTTCGGCGCGGTGTTGGGATTGATTGCGGGCAGCCTGGGCAAAGTGGGCCGTGATATCAGCCTGCTGATGCAGACCGAGGCCGCGGAAGTGTTTGAGCCATCGGCGCCGGGCAAGGGCGGTTCATCGACCATGCCCCACAAGCGCAACCCGGTGGGCTCGGCGGTGTTGATCAGCGCCGCCACCCGGGTGCCGGGCTTGCTGAGCATCCTGTTCAGCGCCATGCCACAGGAGCACGAACGCAGCCTGGGCCTGTGGCACGCCGAGTGGGAAACCCTTCCCGAGATTTGCTGCGTCGTGTCCGGTGCGCTGGTTCAGGCATTGAACATTGCCCAGGGGCTGGAAGTGGACAGCGAGCGCATGGCGCGCAACCTCGACTTGACCCACGGGCTGGTGCTGGCCGAGGCAGTGAGCATTGTGTTGGCCCAGAGGGTAGGGCGCGAAACAGCCCATCATCTGCTGGAGCAGTGCTGCAAGCGTGCGGTGGCCGAACAGCGTCACTTGCGTGCGGTGCTGGGCGATGAGCCGCAGATCACCGCTCAGTTGAGTGCAGACGAACTGGATCGCTTGCTCGATCCGGCCCATTACCTTGGCCAGGCGACGACGTGGGTCGAGCGTGCGCGGGCTGAACATTTTGCGTTGGCCCTTTAAAGGAGAAGCTCGTGGGACGTGTACAACTTGCTGAAGGTGAACTCAATTACCGGCTGGACGGCCCTCAAGGTGCGCCGGTGCTGGTGCTGTCCAACTCGCTGGGGACTGATCTGGGGATGTGGGATACGCAGATCCCTGCGTTCGCCGAGCATTTCCAGGTGTTGCGTTACGACACCCGGGGGCATGGCCAGTCGCTGGTGACCGAGGGCCCGTACAGTATTGAACAGTTGGGCGGCGACGTACTGACGCTGCTGGATGCACTGAATATCGAGCGGGCGCATTTTTGCGGGCTGTCGATGGGCGGTTTGATTGGCCAGTGGCTGGGCATCAATGCCGGTGCTCGCTTGCACAAGTTGGTGGTGTGCAACACCGCGGCCAAAATTGGCGAGCCTTCGGTGTGGAACCCGCGTATCGAAATGGTCTTGCGAGACGGCGCTCAGGCGATGGCCGGGCTGCGTGATGCATCGATTGCACGCTGGTTTACCCCGGATTATGCCGAAGCCAACCCGCAACAGGCCAAGCGCATTACCGACATGCTGGCGGCTACTTCGCCCCAGGGTTATGCCGCCAACTGCGCTGCCGTGCGCGATGCGGATTTTCGCGAGCAACTGGGCGCTATCACCGTGCCCATGCTGGTGATAGCCGGCACTGAAGATGCGGTCACGCCGCCTGTGGGCAGCCATTTCATCCAGGAACATGTGCGTGGTGCGCAATACGCCGAGTTCCACGCCGCGCACCTGTCCAACGTGCAAGCGGGTGATGCCTTCAGCCAGTGTGTGCTGAAATTTTTGCTAGCGGCCTGAGGGATTTTTTGTGGACGAAAAACAACGTTACGACGAAGGCATGCAAGTACGCCGTGCAGTGCTGGGTGATGCCCATGTTGATCGCAGCCTCAACGCCCTGACCGAATTCAACAGCGAGTTCCAGGAAATGATCACCCGCCACGCCTGGGGTGATATCTGGACCCGCCCGGGTTTGGCGCGCCATACCCGCAGCCTGATTACCATCGCGATGCTGATCGGCATGAATCGAAATGAAGAGCTCAAACTGCACCTGCGAGCGGCAGCAAACAACGGGGTGACCCGTGCCGAGATCAAGGAAGTGATCATGCAGAGCGCTATCTATTGCGGCATCCCGGCGGCCAATGCCACGTTCCACCTGGCAGAGTCGGTGTGGGATGAGTTGGGGGTTGAGTCGCGGGTTTGATGCCGCCGCGATCCTGTAGCCGCTGCCGAGGTACGAGGCTGCGATAAGGACCGAAGGGCCTTCAAAAACCAGGGCTGCTGCGCACCCCGTCGCAGCCTCGCTGCGCTCCTCAGCGGCTACAAAACGGGCAGCATATAAACAACAAACCCGCCTATTGGCGGGTTTGTTGTTTAACCGGTATGCATCAAGCCTTTGGAGGCTGATCCGAAACAGGGCGATCTTGCCCGGTCTGTTCGAACCAGCCGCCACCTAATGCCTTGTACAACGTGACTTCACTGGTCAGCTGCGAAAGACGATCGGTGATCAACGATTGCTGCGCGCTGAACAACGAGCGCTGTGCATCGAGGAAGGTCAGGTTGCTGTCGATGCCAATCCGATAACGACGCTCGGCTAACCGGTAGTAATCCTGGTTGGCGTTGACGAAATCGGTTTGTGCCTGCAACTGCTGGTTGTAGGTCTGACGCGCTGCCAGGCCGTCGGAGACTTCCTGGAATGCGGTCTGGATCGTTTTCTCGTACTGGGAAACGGTGATTTCTTTCTGGATTTTCGAGTAGTCCAGGCTGGCGCGCAAAGCCCCTGCGTTAAAGATCGGCAGGTTGATTTGCGGCGAGAACAGCCAGGTGCCCGAACCGCCCTTGAACAGACCCGACAGGTCAGGGCTCAAGGTCCCGGCATTGGCCGTGAGGCTGATGCTCGGGAAGAACGCTGCCCGTGCCGCACCGATGTTGGCGTTAGCGGCCAACAACTTGTGCTCGGCTTCCAGGATGTCCGGACGACGTTGCAGCAAGTCCGACGGCAAGCCCGCCGGTACTTCGCTCAACAGGTCGGCCGCCAGCGGTTTGGCCGCTGGCAGGGTGTCCGGGATGGCGGTGCCGAGCAACAGCGCCAGGCTGTTCTGATCTTGAGCCACCTGACGGGTGTACCTGGCCAACTGGACCTTGGCGTTTTCCACCGAGGTACGCGACTGGCTCACGTCCAGAGCCGAGGCCACACCCACTTCATTGCTGCGCAAGGTGAGCTTGTAGCTCTCATCGAACGTCTTGAGGGTGTCTTCGGTCAGCTTAAGCAGCTCTTTGTCAGCCTGCCAGGTCAAGTAGGCATTGGCGACACTGGCTACCAGACTGATCTGGGTGCTGCGGCGGGCTTCTTCGGTTGCAAAGTAGTTCTGCAACGCTTGGTCGCTCAGGCTGCGAACACGGCCGAACAGGTCCAACTCATACGCGCTGACCCCAAGGGTCGCCGAGTAAGTGCTGCTGATGCCCGATTCGCCGGTTTGCGACATGCGCGCCGGAGTGCGTTGACGGCTGCCACTGCCATTGGCCGAAACAGCCGGGAACAGATCGGCCCGCTGAATGCGGTACTGCGCGGCATAGGCGTCGATGTTCAGTGCAGCGACACGCAGGTCACGGTTGTTGATCAAAGCAGTCTGAATAAGCTGCTGCAGGGCCGGGTCCAGGAAAAACTGACGCCAGCCTTGTTCTGCAGCGGCCTTGTTGGCCGCCTCGGTTGGCGAGTAGGCCGGGCCTTGCGGGTACTGCGCCGCTACCGGCGCTTCAGGGCGCTGGTAGTCGGGGATCAGCGAGCAGCCGCCCAGCGTAAACGCGGCGACAGCTACTGCGAGAAGCGACTTGCTCATTGGCCAGCCTCTTGATTTGGAGTTTTAGTCAGGTCCACTTTTTTCTCTGAGTCTTTGTCTTTGTCCTTGCCGCGGCCAATGGAGGAGACGGCTACAAAGAACAATGGCACCCAGAACACGGCCAATACGGTTGCGGTGATCATGCCACCGATAACACCCGTACCAATAGCGTGCTGGCTACCCGAGCCTGCACCCGTGGAGATCGCCAGCGGAACAACACCCAGTACAAACGCCAGCGAGGTCATGATGATCGGACGCAGACGCATGCGGCACGCCTCGATCGCGGCATCGGCCAGACTTCGTCCCTGTTCATGCAGCTCCTTGGCAAACTCGACGATCAGAATGGCGTTTTTCGATGCCAGACCGATGGTTGTGAGCAAGCCCACCTGGAAGTACACGTCGTTGGACAACCCTCGCAGACTGGTGGCCATAAGCGCACCGATAATCCCCAGAGGCACCACCAACATGACCGCAATCGGGATCGACCAGCTTTCGTACAGAGCTGCAAGGCAGAGGAAAACCATCAGCAAGGAAATAGCGTACAGGGCAGGTGCTTGCGAACCTGACAGACGTTCCTCGTAAGACAGGCCCGTCCAGGAAATACCCACGCCTGCAGGCAGCTTTTTGGCCAGGGCTTCGACTTCAGCCATGGCTTGACCGCTGGTGTAACCCGGTGCCGGAGCGCCGAGGATTTCCATGGCTTCTACGCCGTTGTAACGCGACAGCTTGGGTGGGCCATAGATCCATTCGCCCTTGGCGAAGGCCGAAAACGGCACCATGGTTCCCTGGTCGTTGCGCACATACCACTTCTTCAGGTCTTCGGGGTTCATCCGCGAGTCAGCTTCGCCTTGCAGGAAAACCTTTTTAACCCGACCGTGATCGATGAAGTCGTTTACATAGCTGGCACCCAGGCCGATGGACAGGGTGTTGTTGATGTCCGAAATGCTGACGCCCAGGGCGCGAGCAGCTTCATCGTCAATCAGCAATTTGTACTGCGGTTCATCGTTCAGACCGTTCGGACGTACGCCCGCCAGGACCTTGCTTTGAGCGGCCATCCCCAGGAACTGGTTACGGGCAGCCATCAGCTTCTCGTGACCGATACCGGAACGGTCTTGCAGGTAAACGTCAAAACCGGTGGCGTTACCCAGCTCCATTACGGCAGGCGGGGCAAAGGCAAACACCATTGCATCGCGGTAGCTCGAAAATTCCTTTTGAGCCCGTGCCGCCAACGCAAATACGCTGTTTTGCGCATCACGCTCGCCCCATGGCTTGAGCATGATAAACGCCAGGCCAGAGCTCTGACCGCGACCGGCAAAGTTGAAGCCGTTTACGGTAAACACCGAAGACACCGCGCCGGACTCTTCAGACAGCAGGTATTCGCGCATCCGGTCGACCACCTGCTGAGTGCGCTCGGCAGTGGTGCCTGCCGGGGTTTGAACCTGTGCAAACAGTACGCCCTGGTCTTCTTCCGGAAGGAAGGAGGTAGGGATACGGGTAAACAGGAACACCATGCCGACCACAATCAGGACGTAAGCCAGCAGGTACGGTGCCTTGTGACGCAGGATGCTGCCGACACCTTTTTCATAGCGTTTCACGCCATTGTCGAAGGTACGGTTGAACCAGCCGAAGAACCCGCGCTTGTTCTCACCGTGATCGCCCTTCTGGATAGGCTTGAGCATGGTGGCGCACAGGGCCGGGGTGAAGATCAGGGCAACCAGTACCGACAGGCCCATCGCCGAAACAATGGTGATCGAGAACTGACGGTAGATCACGCCCGTGGAACCGCTGAAGAACGCCATTGGCAGCAATACGGCCGACAGCACCAGCGCGATACCCACCAGAGCTCCCTGGATCTGCTCCATGGATTTCTTGGTGGCTTCTTTAGGTGGCAGTCCTTCTTCGGACATCACCCGCTCAACGTTTTCAACCACAACGATGGCATCGTCCACCAGCAAGCCGATGGCCAGAACCATACCGAACATGGTCAGGGTGTTAATGCTGAAGCCTGCTGCAGCCAGGATCCCGAAGGTACCGAGCAATACCACCGGCACGGTCATCGTGGTGATGATGGTGGCGCGGAAGTTCTGCAGGAACAGGAACATCACCAGGAATACCAGTACTACGGCCTCGACCAGGGTATGAACTACACCTTCGATCGATGCCGAAACCACGGGTGTGGTGTCGTAGGGGTAAACGACTTTCATGCCTTCAGGGAAGAAGGGTTCCAGGCCGTTGATGGTTTCACGCAATGCTTTTGCCGTGTCCAGGGCGTTGGAGCCCGGGGCCAGTTTGATCGCAATACCTGAAGCCGGCTTGCCGTTGAATTGCGCGCTGACGCTGTAGTTTTCACCACCCAGAGCCACATCGGCGACATCACTCAGGCGTACCTGGGAACCGTCGGTGTTGACCTTGAGCAGTATCTTCTTGAACTCTTCTGCGGTTTGCAGACGGGTTTTGCCGATGATGGTCGCGTTCAGTTCCTGACCTTGGACGGCAGGCAGGCCGCCCAGTTGCCCGGAGGACACCTGTACGTTCTGTGCTGCGATGGCAGATTTCACATCCACCGGGGTCAGGTTGTACTTGTTCAGCTTGACCGGGTCGAGCCAGATACGCATGGCGTACTGGGCACCGAACACCTGGAAGTCGCCCACACCTTCGGTACGGGAGATCGGGTCCTGCATGTTGGAGACGATGTAGTTCGACAAGTCGTCCTTGTTCATGCTGCCGTCTTCGGACACCACACCGATTACCATCAGGAAGTTTTTCACTGCCTTGGTAACGCGGATACCTTGCTGCTGAACCTCTTGAGGCAGCAGTGGGGTCGCCAGGTTGAGCTTGTTCTGCACCTGAACCTGAGCGGTGTCAGGGTCTGTGCCTTGCTCGAACGTGGCGGTGATGCTCATGCTGCCGTCGGAGTTACTTTCCGAAGACACATAGCGCAAGTGGTCAATACCGTTGAGCTGCTGCTCGATCACCTGAACCACGGTGTCCTGCACGGTTTGCGCCGAAGCGCCCGGGTAGGTCACGGAGATAGAAATGGCCGGTGGTGCGATGCTCGGGTACTGGTTGATCGGAAGCTTGAGGATCGATAGAGCCCCGACCAGCATGATCACCAGGGCAATTACCCAAGCGAAAATCGGACGGTCGATAAAAAATTTCGACATGGTTTACTCCCCTTTACTGCCTGCAGCTTTGTCTGTTGCCGGGGCAGATGCCGGGGTTTCGCCTTGTGGCTTGTCCATGATCTTGACTTCAACACCAGGCTTGATGAACTGCAGGCCGTCTGTAATCAGACGATCACCGGCGTTCAGGCCTTTTTCTACCAGCCAGTTGCTGCCCACGGTGCGCGAAGCCTGAAGCACTCGCAGCTCAACCTTGTTGTCCGGGCCCACGATCAAGGCCGTTGGCTGGCCCTTGAGGTTGTGAGTCACGCCAATTTGAGGGGCCAGGATCGCATTGCTGTCGATACCCGCTTCCAGTTGTGCGTGAACAAACATGCCAGGCAACAGGATCTCGTCCGGGTTCGGGAACACAGCGCGCAAGGTCACGGAACCGGTGGTTTCATCAACCGACACTTCGGAGAATTCCAGGCGGCCTTCCTGTGCGTACTCACTGCCATCGGGCAGGGTCAGCTTGACCTTGGCGGCGTTTTCACCGGCTTTCTTCAAGCGGCCATCAGCCAGATCGCGGCGCAGCTCGAGCATTTCTACCGAGGACTGGGTCACGTCAACGTAGATCGGGTCCAGTTGGGTGATCACGGCCAATGCGTTCGCCTGGCCACTGGTTACCAGTGCGCCTTCAGTGAACAGCGAACGACCAATGCGGCCGGTCAGCGGTGCCAGAACCTTGGTGTAACGCAGGTTGACCTGAGCGGTGTTCAGTGCGGCTTCGGCTTCAAGGCGTGCGGACTCGGCGTTGTCGTATTCCTGACGGCTTACGGCTTGCTCTGCGACCAGTTGCTTGTAGCGATCAGCCAGGGATTTGGCCGATTGCAGTGTGGCGCGTGCACTCAGTACGGCACTTTCATAGATAGCCGGGTCGATCTGGTACAGCTGCTGGCCAATTTTGACATCGCTGCCTTCTTTGAACAGACGCTTGAGAATAATGCCGTTTACCTGTGGGCGAACTTCCGCAGAGCGGTAAGACGCGGTGCGACCTGGAAGGTCGGTCGTTAAGGTGAAAGGCTGGGTTTTCAGCGTCACGACGCCGACCTGAGGGATTTGCGGGGCAGGTGCTGCCTCTTCCTTTTTGCATCCGCTGAGCAGCGAAGCTAGGGCGATGGCAGCAACCAGAGCGGTAACAGCTGGCTTGAATTGCATGAAGATCCTCGGGTCAGGCACGCGAAAGCGCACAAGAATAGTGGAAGGGTAAAGAAAGCTGTTCCGGGTGGATAAATAGCTTGCTAAGGAATATACTTACATTCGTGTATGTTTGTAAATAGCGAGGGCATGTCTCGCCACGAACTGCAGAGCCCTTTTTTAAGCATGTAGTAGGCCGGGATAAGGCATAACAAACGCCACCCGATGTTGATCCGGGCGTGTGACCGAAGTTGCCCGAATCCTCCTGATTGAGGTTTTTATTGCCATGGCGCGTCGTACCAAAGAAGAAGCTCTTGAGACACGGAGCAAAATCCTCGAAGCAGCTGAACAGGCCTTTTATGAGCGGGGTGTTGCGCGCACGACTCTGGCTGATATTGCCGCGTTGGCGGGTGTCACCCGTGGTGCAATTTACTGGCACTTCAGCAACAAGGCCGAGCTGGTTCAAGCCATGCTCGACAGCCTGCATGAGCCGTTGGATGAAATGGCCAAAGCCAGTGAAAGTGAGAACGAGGTTGATCCGCTCGGCTGCATGCGCCAACTGTTGATTCACTTGTTCCGCCAGGTTGCCATTGATCCAAAAACCCGGCGTATCAATGAAATTTTGTTTCATAAGTGCGAATTCACTGACGAAATGTGTGATTTACGGGCTCAGCGCCAGGTTGCGATGGTCGATTGCAACAACAGGATCGAGCTTGCCCTGAGCAATGCCATACATCGTCAACAGCTCCCCGAGACGCTTGACGTTCGCCGGGCCGCTATATCCTTGCACGCCTATATCGACGGAATACTCGGGCAATGGCTGCTGGTTCCCAATACTTTCGAGCTTTTCAAGGAGGCTGAGTCCTGGGTCGATACGGGGCTGGACATGTTGCGATTCAGCCCTGCGCTGCTAATCCGCGGCGATATTCGAAAGGGAGTCTAGTAGGCTCAAGGGATAAGGCGAGTGAAGATTTTGCCTTCTTGGCCATTCGATGCCCGACGGCCTTTATATACGTCTGGTAAGCGGGTTTAAAGTTAGCGAGCTAAGTATTTTGTAGCTAAATTGTTATCGTTTCGTGAAGCCTCCTACAACCTTTGGTTAATCAGCCTAAGCCAAGGGAGGTATCGAGCTGCTGACATAGAGCATCTTTCTTCGTTATTTTTCTCAATCAATCTCTCCTGCGTTTGCTTCCCCTACACTTGAGCAAGGCTCTGGCATGACCAGAGCGGCCAAAATCGGGGAGCGGGCGACTGCCAAGACATTTGTCCTCTTTCGACTAAAGCAAACAGACCGCGATGGTGTTGTGTGTCGTGGAGAATTCGAGGACTAACAAGTGAACAAGATTTACTCGAGTGCTGAATCTGCCTTGCAGGGGCTGATCGAAGACGGCATGACCCTGGCGGTGGGCGGTTTTGGGTTGTGCGGGATTCCGGAGGCGCTGATTGCGGCCTTGCGTGATACCGGCAAGCGCGAGCTGACGGTGATCAGTAACAACGCCGGGGTTGACGGTTTCGGCTTGGGGCAACTGCTGACGACGCGTCAGATCCGCAAAATGATTTCTTCCTACGTGGGCGAGAACAAAGAGTTCGAGCGCCAGTACCTGGCCGGCGAGCTTGAGCTGGAGTTCACCCCCCAGGGCACCCTCGCGGAAAAACTGCGGGCGGGCGGGGCGGGCATTCCCGCGTTTTACACCAAGACCGGTTACGGCACGTTGGTGGCTGAAGGTAAGGAGACCCGCGAGTTCGATGGCGAGTGGTACGTCATGGAGCGCTCACTGCGCGCCGATGTGGCGCTGGTCAAGGCCTGGAAAGCCGATAAGTCCGGCAACCTGCTGTTCAACAAAACCGCACGCAACTTCAACCCGCTGGCGGCCATGGCGGCCAGGATCTGTGTGGTGGAAGTGGAAGAAATCGTCGAGATCGGCGAAATCGAGCCTGATCAGGTTCATTTGCCCGGGATTTACGTACAGCGGCTGGTACTCAACGCCACCCCGGAAAAACGCATCGAACAACGCACCGTGCGGAGCGCCTGACCATGGCCTGGACTCGAGAAGAAATGGCGCACCGCGCCGCCCAAGAACTGCAGGACGGTTTTTACGTCAACCTCGGCATTGGCTTGCCGACTCTGGTAGCCAATTACATTCCAGAAGGCATGGATGTGTGGCTGCAAAGTGAAAACGGCCTGCTCGGTATTGGCCCGTTTCCGACGGAAAATGAAGTCGATGCGGATCTGATCAACGCCGGTAAGCAGACCATTACCACTTTGCCTGGCAGCAGTTTTTTCAACAGCGCCGACTCGTTCGCGATGATCCGTGGCGGTCATATCAACCTGTCGATCCTTGGTGCCATGCAGGTTTCCGAGAAGGGCGACCTGGCCAACTGGATGATCCCGGGCAAGATGGTCAAGGGCATGGGTGGCGCTATGGACCTGGTGGCCGGGGTCAAGCGCGTGGTGGTGCTGATGGAGCACACCGCCAAAGGCGGTACCCATAAGCTGCTCAAGCAGTGTGACTTGCCACTGACCGGTGTGGGTGTGGTTGATCGGATCATCACCGATCTGGCGGTGCTGGACGTGACCGAGCAGGGGCTCAAGCTGGTTGAGCTGGCAGCGGGCGTCAGCCTTGAAGAGCTGAAAGCGGCCACGGGTTGCGAAATCAGCGGTTGAGCACAGTTCCTGTAGCCGCTGCCGAGGCACGATGGCTGCGATCGGCTGCGCAGCAGTCGAAAACCAGAAACCACGGTTTAGCAGATTCATTGGGGGCTCAGGATTTACGGGCGCTGCGCACCCGGTCGCAGCCTCGCTGAGCTCGACAGCGGCTACAGGTTTTCGTCTACCCCCAAAACGCAAAAAGCCCCTCGCGGGGCTTTTTGCTGCAGCGTGAATCAGCGTTCCAGATCTTTGATCTTGCCTTTCACGCCATCAAACTCTTCCGCGTCCGGCAGAGCGTCTTTCTTCTCAGTGATGTTTGGCCAGATTTCAGCCAGCTCAACATTCAACTGAATAAACTCTTGCATGTCCGCAGGCACTTCATCTTCAGAGAAGATCGCCTGTGCAGGGCATTCAGGCTCACAAAGCGCGCAGTCAATGCACTCATCCGGGTGAATCACCAGGAAGTTCGGGCCTTCGTAAAAGCAGTCCACCGGACAGACTTCTACGCAGTCGGTGTACTTGCACTTGATGCAGTTGTCGGTGACGACGAAGGTCATTTCTAGTTCTCTCCTCAGGCGGCGGCAGCGAAGCCCTTCCAGGTCGGGTTCGCCGGGTTCGGGAGTGATATCTACAGACCAGGCTAAAAGGCCATAGCATCCCGAACCGCGCGCGATTCTAGCAGCTTTTATAGGCGTGTCTTTAATGTGTAGAGCAAATCAAGCGCTTTACGTGGCGTCATATTGTCCAGATCAAGCTTGGACAGGTCATCCAGCACCGGGTGAGGCAGGCTGGCAAACATATCACTTTGCTGCGGTGCAGCCTTCTTGCCGGGTACCGGGCGCGGTACTTCGTGAGGCAGGCTGGTGGTTTCCAGGCGGCTCAAATGCTCGCGGGCACGGGTGATGACATTGGCTGGAACCCCCGCCAACTGGGCCACGGCCAGGCCATAGCTCTGGCTCGCCGGGCCAGGCAGTACATGGTGCAGGAACACGATGCGCTCATTGTGTTCGGTGGCGCTCAAGTGCACGTTGGCAACCAGCGGCTCGTTTTCGGGCAGTACCGTCAATTCGAAGTAGTGCGTGGCAAACAAGGTGTAGGCGCGCAACTGGGCGAGACGTTCTGCCGCAGCCCAGGCCAGCGACAGACCGTCGAAGGTGCTGGTGCCGCGACCCACTTCATCCATCAGCACCAGGCTGCGGTCCGTGGCGTTGTGCAGGATATTGGCGGTTTCGCTCATTTCGACCATAAAGGTCGAGCGCCCGCCCGCCAGATCATCGCTGGAGCCGATCCGGGTAAAGATGCGGTCAACCAGCGACAGCTCACAGCTGGCCGCCGGCACAAAACTGCCGATATGCGCCAGCAATACGATCAAAGCGGTTTGGCGCATGTAGGTCGATTTACCGCCCATGTTCGGACCGGTGATCACGAGCATGCGGGTGTTGTCATCCAGCGCCAGGTCGTTGGCCACAAACGGTGTGGTAAGCACTTGCTCGACCACCGGGTGGCGACCCTGGCTGATGCGCATGCACGGTTCGTCGACAAAGCGCGGGCAGTTCAGGTCCAGGTTCAGGGCACGTTCAGCCAGATTGCTCAGCACATCCAGCTCGGCCAGTGCGGCGGCGGTGTCTTGCAGCGGCGCCAGGTGGCCGATCATTTCTTCGAGCAGGGCTTCGTAAAGCATCTTCTCGCGGGCCAGGGCCCGGCTTTTGGCTGACAGGGCTTTATCTTCGAAGGCTTTCAGCTCCGGGGTGATAAAGCGTTCAGCGCCCTTGAGCGTTTGGCGGCGGATGTAATCAGCCGGTGCCTGCTCGGCCTGCTTGCTCGGCAGCTCGATAAAGTAGCCGTGTACCCGGTTGTAACCGACCTTGAGGTTGGCCAGGCCGGTGCGGGCTTTTTCGCGGGCTTCCAGATCGATCAGGAACTGACCGGCGTTTTCGCTCAGCGACTGCAACTCATCGAGTTCGGCGTCATAGCCGGTCTTCAGCACGCCGCCATCCCGGATCACTGCGGGCGGGTTGTCGTTGATTGCTTTTTCCAGCAAGGCCGCCAGCTCGGGGTAGGTGCTGGTGAGTGTGGCCAGTTGCTGCAGGTGCGGTGCTTCGAGCCCGATCATCGCGTCTTGCAGTTCAGGCAGCGCGTTCAAGGCATCGCGCAGGCGTGCCAGGTCGCGGGGGCGGGCATTGCGCAGGCCGATACGGGCCAGAATCCGCTCAAGATCGCCGATTTCCTTGAGCTGTGGCTGCAGCTTTTCGAAGCGATAGCCGTCCAGCAAACAAGTGATCGACGACTGGCGGGCCAACAGGACGCTCAAGTCGCGCAGCGGACGGTTCAACCAGCGGGTCAGCAAGCGGCTGCCCATTGATGTCTGGCAACGGTCGACCACGGACTGCAAGGTGTTGTCGCGACCGCCGGCCAGGTTGGTGTCCAGCTCCAGGTTGCGTCGGCTGGCGCCGTCGAGCACCACTGTGTCGTCCAGGCGCTCATGGCGCAGGCTGCGCAAATGGGGCAGGGCGGTACGCTGGGTTTCCTTGGCATAACTGAGCAGGCAGCCGGCAGCGCCAATGGCCAGGGTCAGGTTTTCGCAGCCGAAGCCTTTAAGGTCTTGGGTCGAGAATTGCTGGCACAGGCTTTTAAGCGCCGAGTCGCGCTCAAAGTCCCACGGCGCACGGCGCCGAACGCCACGGCGTTTCTCGGCGGGCAGGCCTTGGGGCCAGTCATCCGGGATCATCAGCTCAACCGGGTTGATGCGCTCCAGTTCGGCCAGCAGGTTTTCCCAGCCCTTGATTTCAAGTACCGAGAAGTTGCCGCTGGTAATGTCCAGAACGGCCAGGCCAAACAGGCGTTCGTCCCCCAGTACGGCGGCAATCAGGTTGTCGCGGCGCTCATCCATCAACGCCTCGTCACTGACCGTGCCCGGGGTGATGATGCGCACTACCTGGCGGTCAACCGGGCCTTTGCTGGTTGCCGGATCGCCGACCTGTTCGCAAATCACCACCGATTCGCCAAGCTTTACCAGCTTGGCCAGATAGCCTTCAGCCGCATGGTAAGGAATCCCGCACATCGGGATCGCCTGCCCTGCAGACTGCCCACGTGCCGTGAGCGTGATATCCAGCAACTTGGCGGCTTTCTTCGCGTCTTCGTAGAAGATTTCGTAGAAATCGCCCATGCGATAGAACATCAGCTGATCAGGGTGCTGGTTCTTCAGGCGCCAGTACTGTTGCATCATCGGCGTGTGTGAGGACAGGTCGGAGGTATTTTTGCTCATCAGGACTTGGGCGGATTCGTTCATAAGTGGGGGGAAGGCAGGCGCGTAGCCTGAGGTTTTCGCAATGGACGCAAGGTTAACATGTCAGCCCCCTGTGCTGACGCGTTGCTATAAATAGAAGAAATAGCATTTGCCATCGATAAACACGGCCAGCACTATTCCCGCCATGTCCAAACGAACTGTTTCTACCGTCCTCAAAGCGCTGCTTGTGCGCCACAAGATCAGTGCCATGGCGCTGCACCGGAGCACCGGGGTGCCGCAGTCCACGCTCTCTCGCATCTTGAGCGGCAAAATTGTCGATCCTTCCGACAGGCATATTTCCAGGATCGCTGAGTATTTCAACATCAGTACCGATCGCTTGCGCGGCCGGGATGACGTTCGTGCGCCCGCAGCGCCTGAAACCGAGTACCTTCACCCTGAGCTGCGCGACATTTGCCTATGGGATGACGATACGCCGGTGGCGGATGATGAGGTGTCCATCCCGTTCTTGCGCCAGGTCGAACTGGCAGCGGGTTCCGGGCGTTTTGCCATTGAGGAAAGCGATCGCGCCAAGCTGCGTTTCGGCAAGCGCAGCCTGCGCCACAACGGTGTCGAGTTTGATCACGCCAAGTGCGTGACCGTGCGTGGGGACAGCATGCTGCCGGTGTTGCGAGACGGTGCGACGGTGGGGGTCAATGCCGGTAAGCGCACCCTGGACGAGGTCATCGATGGCGACCTGTATGCGGTCAATCACAACGGTCAGTTACGGGTTAAACAGCTGTATCGGCTGGCGGCCGGTCTCCGTTTGCGCAGCTTCAACCGGGATGAGTTCCCGGATGAGGATTACGCCTACAACGATCTGGAGGATGAGCAGCTTGTGATCCTCGGTCATGTTTTTTGGTGGGGCATGTACGCCCGCTAACGTCCATTTTTGAGAAAAGCCCACGTAGCAGTGGGTTTTTTTTCGCCATTAAAAAGATCTTTCGTACTGTTTTTGGCCATTTTGCTGGCTTGAGAGGACAGCTCGAATAAATATATGCATCAGTGCATTGACTGTATATCCATACATGCATAGTCTTTGTTGCATAACGGTCAACGATGGCGCTCGAGCAGGGATGTGACGCTACAGCCAGGCCAGAAATTGGCGCTTATCAAATAAGAACTCAGGAGTGATGACATGATTAATGAGCCGCAAGTGTTGCTGGAAATGCCGGTTTTACTGGTCATCCTTCTGGCCTTGGTGGGCGGCATTTTTGGTGAGATGTGGCGGGCGGACAAGGATGGTGCGAGCGGATGGTTGCTGGTGCGGCGGCTGGCGCTGCGTTCGGGGGCGTGCATGGTGTGCGGTGTTTCTACATTCATGCTGCTGTACTCGGCCGGGATGTCCATGTTGGCGGCCGGCGCCCTGGGTTGTCTGACTGCGCTGGCCGGCGCAGATGCGGCCATCAGCCTGTATCAGCGTTGGGTTGCCAGGAAGCTCGGGGTTGACGGTGCGGGCGGCGACTCGCGGATCGATCCGTAGGCAGGGCTTTTTTGGTGTAGGTTATGGCGCTAACCCGTCCCATCAGGAGAGGACCGTGAACCCAATATATCAACTCGCGGCTGAACTTGGGCAGCACTTGCATGCTCTTAATGCCCAGGTGACAACGGCAGAGTCCTGCACCGGTGGCGGTATTGCAGAAGCCATTACGCGCATTGCGGGCAGTTCTGCCTGGTTTGAAGCAGGCTTTGTGACCTATTCCAACCGGCAAAAAACCAGGCAGCTGAATGTTCCCGAGCCGCTGTTCACGCAGGTTGGAGCGGTTAGTCGCGAGGTGGTCGAGGCGATGGTGCGCGGCGCGCAAGCGCAAAGCGGGGCGCGATTTGCCGTGGCGGTGAGTGGCGTGGCCGGCCCGGGCGGCGGTTCGCCGCAAAAGCCTATCGGCACTGTCTGGCTGGCATGGGGTGCTGGCGATGAAGTATCGAGCGAGTGCAGACACTTCCCGGGTGACCGCGATGAGGTGCGTCAGCAAACGGTGATTGCTGCCCTGGAAGGCTTAATACGCCGAACGGTACGAGAAATAAAAAATCAGGGGTAGGCGTTCGTTTAACCCTGTGGAATAATACTGGCTACTTATACAGTTATCGGCCGTCAGGCCTTATTGATTACGAGAGGACTTTAATGGACGACAACAAGAAGAAAGCCTTGGCTGCGGCCTTGGGTCAGATCGAACGTCAATTCGGCAAGGGTGCCGTGATGCTGATGGGCGACCAGGAGCGTCAGGCCGTACCGGCGATCTCGACCGGTTCGCTGGGTCTGGACATCGCGCTGGGCATTGGCGGTCTGCCAAAAGGCCGTATTGTTGAAATCTACGGTCCAGAGTCTTCGGGTAAAACCACACTCACCCTGTCCGTGATTGCCCAAGCACAAAAACTCGGTGCTACCTGTGCCTTCGTCGATGCCGAACACGCCCTTGACCCTGAATACGCGGCCAAGCTGGGTGTAAACGTCGATGACCTGCTGGTTTCCCAGCCTGACACCGGCGAGCAGGCACTGGAAATTACCGACATGCTGGTGCGTTCCAATGCGGTTGACGTGATCATCATCGACTCCGTGGCTGCACTCACGCCAAAAGCTGAAATCGAAGGCGACATGGGTGATACCCACGTTGGCCTGCAAGCCCGTCTGATGTCGCAAGCGCTGCGTAAAATCACCGGCAACATCAAAAACGCCAACTGCCTGGTTATCTTCATCAACCAGATCCGGATGAAAATCGGCGTGATGTTCGGCAGCCCGGAAACCACCACCGGTGGTAACGCGCTGAAGTTCTACGCTTCGGTACGTCTGGATATCCGCCGCACCGGCGCCGTGAAAGAAGGCGATGTGGTGGTGGGCAGCGAAACCCGCGTCAAAGTGGTCAAGAACAAGGTGGCTCCACCGTTCCGTCAGGCTGAATTCCAGATCCTGTACGGCAAGGGTATCTACCTGAATGGCGAGATGATCGACCTGGGCGTATTGCATGGCTTCGTTGAAAAAGCCGGTGCCTGGTACAGCTACAACGGTAGCAAGATCGGTCAGGGCAAGGCCAACTCCGCCAAGTTCCTGGACGACAATCCAGAGGTCAAGGACGCGCTAGAGAAGCAACTGCGCGAGAAGCTGCTGGGGCCAAAGACCGACGCTGAGCTGGCAGAGATCAAAGTCATGCCAAAACTGAGCAAGGCTGCGAAAGAAGCTGCTGCACTGGCTGAAGCCGAAGAAATGGAAAGCGCGACCGACGGCAATAACTGATAGCTACCATGATTGCCGTCCTGGATACCCCCGTCGCGGTGCGACGAACTGCAATGGACCTGCTCGCGCGACGCGAGCACGGTCGAGTCGAGCTGACGCGCAAGTTGCGTCAGCGCGGAGCTTGCCCCGACATGATCGACGCTGCCCTTGACCGTTTAACGGAAGAGGGATTGTTGTCGGAGTCGCGCTACCTAGAAAGCTTTATCAACTACCGTTCCCGTTCAGGCTATGGCCCTTTGCGTATTCGTGAAGAGCTTGGTCAGCGCGGCTTGGCGCGTGGAGATATTGAAGAGGCGTTGCGCGAGTGTGGCTTCAACTGGCAAGAACTGTTGGAAGACACCTGGCGCCGCAAGTTTGCCGGTCAATTACCTGCAGATGCCAAGGAACGTGCTCGCCAAGGGCGCTTCCTGAGCTATCGGGGGTACTCGCTTGAAATGATCGGCCGCTTGCTGAGCGGCCGAGAGTTTGACGACTGAAACCCCTGTCTGATTTGCACCTGTAGGCGCTGTCGCAGGAACGAGGCTGCTTCCGGCGGCGAAGCCGCCGTAAAGCCAGGCGCAGCGATATACCTGGCAAACCCGTAGCTCAATTGGCGGTCGCTGCGCAACCGATCGCAGCCTCGTTCTACTCGTCAGCGGTTACATGGCTGAGCTTTCAGTCTGCCACCGGCACACGCTGTGCTGGCGCCGCCACATTGTCGGCCGCCGCCCAGTTCTGTGGCTGGTTGATAAAATCGACCAGTTCGCGTAACCGCCCCTGATTGCGCCCACTGAATGCAAAGCCCAGGCAGGTCAGGTGGTTGAGTTTGGGGTCGTCATGCTCAAAGTGGCAGTACTCCTGTTGATGGTACCCGTCACTCAGGCAAATATCGGCAAAACTGTGCTGTATCTCCTTAAGTGCCTGCACGCTGATTGGCCGCTTCATGCGGATCACAAAGGTTTTATTCAGCCAGCGGCTTGAATGGAAGTTGCTATAGAACTGGTTGATTTCATCAAGGGCCTCTTCGGCGCTATGCACCAGGCGCATCAACTTCAAATCGTTGGGCAGGATGTACTGGTTGGCTTCCAGTTGGTCGTGAATGAAGTCCAGCGCACTCTGCCAAAATCTACCGCCGGGAACATCCAGTAGAACCACCGGTACCAACGGGGTTTTGCCGGTCTGCATTAGCGTCAGCACCTCAAGCACCTCGTCCAGCGTGCCAAAGCCCCCCGGGCACATCACCAGAGCGTCCGCTTCCTTGGTGAAAAACAGTTTGCGGGTAAAGAAGAAGTGGAACGACAGCACATTGGCGGTGCCGTTGATGGTGGGGTTGGCCCGTTGTTCAAACGGCAAGGTGATGTTGAACCCCAGGCTATGGGCCAGGCCTGCACCTTCATGGGCTGCGGCCATGATGCCGGCGCCGCCGCCAGTGATGACCATCATGTCTGATTTGGCCAGCACGGCCCCCATTTCCCTGGCCAGTGCATACAGCGGGTGTTCGACCGGCGTTCTTGCCGAGCCGAAGACCGTGACTTTTCGTTGCCCCTTGAACTGCTCCAGGGTTCGAAAGGTTTTTTCGAGTTCGCGGATGGCTTGCAGGGTGATTTTGGCGTTCCAGCGATCAAAGTCGTCGTGGGCCATGCGCAACACGGTTAGCAGCATCTCTCGGTAAAGCGCCCGGTTAGGGCTGTCGGGTGCAACCCGTTGCAGTTGTTCGTCTACTTCATGAGCAAGATCCAGTCCCTGCTCCTGGAAATACAGCGTCAGGGTGTCATTGGATTGGTCTGGCATGTACTTCTCCTTCTGCACAACATCCTTGAAGGCGCCGTAACGTGGGGCGGCGCAGAGACACAGAGTGTCACCATGATGCTTCGATGATGGTCCCGGGATGTCTTGGCTGGCAATAGCTAATTGCCTGAGATACATGAAGTTTGGCCAGAGACCGGCACGAAGTGAGGCAGGGGAGGGGCGCACGCCGTACCGGGTACGGCGTGTCAGGGGAGGTTACTTTTTGCGCTGGCAGTTTTCAGCTCGGAAATCCTGGGTCAGGACCTGGCTGTTGGTCTTGTATTCCTTGAAGCTGTAGCGCAGCGTGGCGCCCTGAGCCATCAGGGTGCGGAAACCGGCGTTGCTGCACACACTGCGACCCAGTTGCGGGACAGTCTCTTCAGGGTTGGAGCGTATCTGGGCCGCCAAAGTCGGGCTGGCCTCCAGATTGTTGATCAGAACAGTGCCGTCGACGGTAAAGCCCTTGTCCAGCAGGTCGGCATTGATTGCCCGCGGTTTTCCCTCATTGCTTTTCTCGGCAACCTTGAGCAGCGTTTTGTTCAGCTCGAAGTCTTTCAGAGAGGCGGCTTGTGCGCCCAAAGGTAGCGCGAGCATAAGTGCGACGGTGGGAATGATATGGCGCAGCATGAAACTCTCCTGATTTCAGTGACGCAGGCTTAGACCGGCCACATACCTGTGCGTTCAGTGGCGCGGGAGTATAGGTCAGCATGACCTGTCAGGAAATGCCAAAGGTCATGGATTCGCGCCCCGGTACTGAGCCTCTGTTAAACTTCACGCCTATCTCTTGTGAATCCGTTCTTGCGCCAACCCTGGCGAATGGACGCTCGGCGCCTTTAAGTAAAAATCCATGACCCTGACTACCTTTTCCCCGAATGCTGTAGCCCGTTTGCGAGACGAGCGTGAAGAGGAGAGCACCAAGCCCTACCTGGCGCGTGGCTCACGTGCTCCGCGTTGCCATACCTGTCGCGTGATCGAAAGCCACTGCCTGTGCAGTTGGCGGCCTCAGGTCAGTGCGCGCTCGGGTGTGTGCCTGGTCATGACTAAAAAGGAAGTGTTCAAACCCAGTAATACGGGCTGGTTGATCGCTGATGTAGTGAGCGACAACTTTGCTTTTATCTGGTCACGAACCGAAACCGATGATGGCTTGCTCGCCTTGCTGTCCGATCCGCAGTGGCAGCCGTATCTGGTGTTTCCCGGTGAGTACGTCGCTCCTGAGCGAGTAACGCACACCGTGGATCTGGACAGCAGCAAGCGGCCGCTCTTTATTCTGCTCGACGCAACCTGGACAGAAGCGCGCAAGATTTTTCGCAAAAGCCCGTATTTCGATAGCTTGCCGATCTTGAGCCTGCTGCCGGAGAGGCTCTCGCGTTACCGCTTGCGCCGCTCCACGCGCAGCGAACATTTGTGTACCGCCGAAGTGGCCAGCCTGTGTCTTGATCTGGCAGGTGATACCCAGGCCTCAAGCGCGCTGGATGCCTATTTCGACGTGTTCAGCCAGCATTACCTGGACGCCAAGAATCAATTGCCGATGAATGAACTCAGTGTGGCGCACCAGGAACTGGGCGTTTTTGTAAAAGACCTTCCCCGGAATCGGGCTCAATAGACTAAAGAAGTAGCGATACAATTTTCGAACAGATGTAAGTGAGCGCCACGGTTAACTTTGGATGATGGCGCTGTGATAGCTTCTGGTTGGACCCGGGCGTCAGGTTTTCAACTTGACCACCCCAGTTTCGCTGGGCATGCTTGGCGCCGATTCGGCTGCAGCTGCTGCTAAAACGCTTATATTTGCCGACGTTTAGCGTAAATCGCGCCCTTTGACGCGCAGTCTTTGAACTGTTGCTCGAGTTGCCTTAGCGAGTCCTGGAATTGATCAGGGCTCGCCTGAAAAACAGGATCATTTAAAAAATGGCCACATACGAAATCCTGATTGCCGACGACCATCCGCTGTTTCGCAGTGCCCTGCACCAGGCTGTGAGCCTTGGGCTGGGTTCTGATGTTCGCTTGGTTGAGGTCGCCAGTATTGCCGAGCTTGAAACACAGCTGGCGATAAAGGCTGATTGGGATCTGGTACTGCTCGATTTGAACATGCCGGGTGCTTACGGTTTTTCCGGGCTGGTATTGCTGCGTGGTCAGTACCCGCAAATTCCGGTTGTCATGGTATCGGCCCAGGAAGAAGCCTCCATCATGGTGCGTTCGCGCGAGTTTGGCGCCAGCGGGTTCATTCCTAAGTCGAGCTCACTGGAAGACATTCAAAAAGCCGTGCGTGCTGTGCTGGACGGTGATGTGTCGTGGCCGCCTCAGGCGTTTGAGGATGTTCAGGTGTCGGCCGAGGCCAAAGCGGCCAGTGAAGGCCTGGCCAGTCTCACACCCCAGCAGTTTCGGGTGTTGACCATGGTCTGTGAAGGTTTGCTGAACAAGCAGATCGCCTATGAGTTGAGCGTTTCCGAAGCGACGATCAAGGCACACGTAACGGCAATTTTCCGCAAGCTGGGGGTTCGCACTCGCACCCAGGCCGCGCTACTCTTGCAGCAACTTGAATCAATTTCCAGCCATTAAATTGCCGGTCTTCACGCTTTTTTGACAAAGCGTGAACTAGCGTCCCTTTCTCATTTTTTGCGCAGTTGCCTACCTATGTCGCCTTTTAAGGGTAAAACCGGATTTAAACGGATTTTGAATGCAGGCGGTTATTCGCTGGACGGTTTGCGCGCAGCCTTTACCGGTGAAGCGGCATTTCGACAGTTGGTACTGCTTAACGTGATTCTGATCCCCCTGAGCTTCTTTCTGAATGTCAGCCGGGTAGAGCGCGCGCTGCTGATCGCGGTATGCCTGTTGGCCCTGATTGTCGAGTTGCTGAACTCGGCGATCGAGGCGGTGGTTGATCGCATCTCCCTGGACCTGCACCCGCTGTCCAAAAACGCCAAGGACATGGGGAGCGCCGCCCAGTTTGTAGTGCTGACCATGATCGCCGTGGTGTGGGCATTGATTCTGCTTTAAGCGATTGTCGGCAGTACGATCTCGTCGCTGCGCTGAACCCCTGCGGTGAAAGCGCGGCACAGCTCCAGAAATTCGCGCATGGCGGACGTCTGGTACTTCTTTTTGTGCCAGATAAAGAAAAACTGCCGGGCCAGGTCCAGATCGGGAGTTTCCACGGCCACCAGGCTGCCGCGTCGGAAGGCGTCGCGCAACGCCAGGCGCGAGATGCAGCCAATGCCCAGGCCTGACTCCACGGCGCGCTTGATCGCCTCGGTGTGTTCCAGCTCCAGTCGAATATTGAGCGCTGTTTGGTGATGGCGCATGGCCTGATCAAACGTCAGACGGGTGCCCGAGCCTTGTTCGCGCAGGATCCACGCCTCACGGGTCAGCTCTTCCAGCGTCGCGTAGCCACGAGCGGCCAGCGGATGCTGCGGGGCGCAGAACACCACCAGTTCATCCTCGACCCAGCTCTGCACTTCGATATCCGGGTGCGCACAATCGCCTTCGATCAGACCCAAGTCAATTTCGTAGTGGGCAACTTGTTGCACGATATGAGCTGTGTTTTGAACCACCAGCTTGACCTGGCTTTCAGGGTGCGCCTGCATAAAGCTGCCGATCAGCAGGGTCGCCAGGTAGTTGCCGATGGTCAGTGTTGCGCCCACGGTCAGTGAGCCAAAGCCGGACTTGCCGTTAAGCAGGTCTTCGATTTCCTTGGCCTGATCCAGCAAGGCGACAGCCTGTGGCAGCAACTGACGGCCAAGGGCGTTAAGGCTTAAACGCTTGCCTGCACGGTCGAACAGCTGGCAGCTGGTTTGGCGTTCGAGCTCGGTGATCGAGGTACTGGCAGCTGATTGTGAAAGGGCCAACAAACCGGCAGCGCGAGACACGCTCTCTTGTTGGGCGACGGTAACGAACACCTGAAGTTGTCTGAGTGTAAATCGCATATCGATATAACCGATAACCCTTATCTTAATAATTCAGTTAACAGATATTGTCGTCGCCATTAGAATGCTATGCAATCGCGCCCATAGTCAGCGCAGGCGAATTTAGGAGCCCCGTACATGAGCAACATGAACCACGAACGTGTCCTCAGTGTTCATCACTGGAACGACACCCTGTTCAGCTTCAAGTGCACCCGCGACCCGGGCCTGCGCTTTGAGAACGGTCAGTTCGTGATGATCGGCCTGCAGCAGCCCAACGGCCGTCCGCTTATGCGCGCGTATTCAATTGCCAGCCCTAACTGGGAAGAGCATCTGGAGTTCTTCAGCATCAAGGTGCCTGATGGCCCGCTGACTTCCCAGTTGCAGCATTTGAAGGAAGGCGATGAGATCATCATCAGCAAAAAACCGACAGGCACTCTGGTGCTTGACGATTTGAAACCGGGCAAGCACTTGTACCTGCTGAGCACGGGTACTGGCCTGGCGCCGTTCATGAGCGTCATCCAGGACCCGGAAACCTACGAGCGTTTCGAAAAAGTGATCCTGTGCCACGGCGTGCGTTACGTCAATGAAGTCGCCTACCGCGAGTTCATCACCGAGCACTTGCCACAGAACGAGTTCTTTGGCGAAGCGCTGCGTGAAAAACTGATCTACTACCCGACCGTGACGCGTGAGCCTTTCGAGAACGAAGGCCGCCTGACCGATCTGATGCGCAGCGGCAAGCTGTTCAGCGACATCGGTCTGCCACCTATCAACCCGCAGGACGACCGCGCCATGTTGTGCGGCAGCCCGAGCATGCTTGATGAAACCAGCGAAGTGCTCAACAGCTTCGGCCTGAAAGTTTCGCCGCGTATGCGCGAGCCGGGTGACTACCTGATCGAGCGCGCCTTCGTAGAGAAGTAACAAACGCAGATCAAAAAATGTGGGAGCGAGCCTGCTCGCGATTACGACCTGTCAGTCACCCATTCGGTGACTGGCACTTCACAATCGCGAGCAGGCTCGCTCCCACATTGCGTTTCAGGTCACTGCTTGGTAATGACTTCAAGCACACAGATCAGGCCGGGCTCGGGGTAATGCCAGCGTACGTCCAGATCCCAAAACTGCGCGCCGTACTCGCGTTCCGCTGTAGGCGTTTGGTAGGCCGGGCGTGGGTCTTGAGCCAGGCATTGCTCAATCAGCGCCACCAGTGGCTCCTGAAGGCGCAAGGCGTGTGTGTGCGCCTGTTGCAGGGCTGCATCGGCCCAGTGCACGGGAATCAACACTGGCGCAGCGCTGGCCATGTTGTTGCTGGCGCTGCTGATGATGTCGGCGTAAGGCACATAGGGTTTGATATCGAGAATCGGTGTGCCATCGAGCAGGTCGATTCCTGAGATAAACAGGCGATTGGCCTCGACCTTGTCCAGCTTGACCACCGATTGGCCGATGCCATTGGGGCGATGGGTGGCTCGGGTGGCAAACACGCCCATGGACTTGTTGCCGCCCAGTCGCGGCGGGCGCACCTTGAGGCGCGGTTTGTCTTCCAGTGCCTGATGGAACACAAACAGCAACCAGACATGGCTGACTTGCTCCAGCCCTTGCACCGCATCCCCCTGATCGAACGGCGCGACCAGTTCCAGCACGCCACGGGCGGCCGGGGCCAACTGCGGTTGACGCGGAATGGCGAATTTCTCCTTGAAACAGGAGCGCACAAAGCCGATGGGGGAGACGGTGTAGGTCATCGAAAGAAACCCTGTAGCCGCTGCCGCAGGCTGCGATGGGCTGCGCGGCGGCCCCGGTCTATTGAGCCTTGAAGATCTTTCAGATCTTATCGCAGCCTGCGGCAGCGGCTACAAAGGCGACAGTTGTGTATCAGTCGCGAACGCGCAGAGTCAGACCTTTCAGGAAGTTACGCAGCAACTGGTCGCCACAAGTGCGGTAGTTGGTGTGGCCAAACTTGCGGAACAGGGCGCTCAGCTCAGGCTTGGACACCGGGAACTCGGCGGCCTTGAGGATGGCGTGCATGTCGTCTTCCTTGAGTTCGAAGGCTACGCGCAGTTTTTTCAGGATGACGTTGTTGGTCACCGGCACTTCAATTTTGACGGCTGGGCGGCTGTCGTCCTTGCCGCGCTTGAAAATCACCAGGCCGTCCAGGAAGTGAGCCATCACTTCGTCAGGGCAGCGGACAAAGCCTTCTTCTTCGTCTTTTTTCAGGTAGGTCAGAACGTCTTCTTTGGTGACATCCAGGCCACCCATCTTGATGATTTCAACAACCTTGTTGTCGCTGATGTCGAGCATGTAGCGCACGCTACGCAGTACGTCGTTATGAATCATGTGGGCAATCCTGATATTCAGCAGTGAGCACCGCAGGCATTGCTGCGGTGTCGAAATGTTCGGGGTAGGGCGGTGCTTAGAACTTTTCTTTGGTCGTCATGTAGCGCCATTGGCCGACAGGCAGCTTGCCCATCGACACGCCGCCAATACGAATCCGGCGCATGGAAATGACGGTCAGGCCGACGGCCTGGCAGAACAGAGCAATAACGCCCGGCTGTGGATTTTTCATCGCAAAGCGTAGGCGGTTTTCACTCTGCCAGCTGGCTTTAACAGCTGGAAGTTCGCGACCCTTGTAGGTCATGCCGTGATTGAGCCGGTTCAAACCGTGGGGTGCCATCTCGCCAGAGACTTCAACCACGTACTCCTGCTCGATCTTGGTGGCGTCGGCGGTCAGCTTGCGCACGATTTTCCAGTCCTGGGTAAACACCAGAAGACCGCTGGCGTTTGCCTGTAGCTCGTTACCAACGCTCAGGCGCAGGAAATGGCCCTTGAGCGGGCGCTTGCCGTAGCGATGCTCTTCGCTCAGGGTCTCTGGGCCGATCAATGCCAAGGCGCTGTCGGTATCAATGCCGGCAGGAGCGTTGAGCAAAATGGTCACTGGCTCAGGCGCAGTAGCCTTGGCTTGCGGGTCCAGTTCGACTTTTTGGTTGTCGATCTTGAATTGCGGCTCGTCGATGACTTCGCCATCTACCGTGACCCAGCCACCTTCAATGAACAGTTCGGCCTCACGGCGGGAGCAGCCGACGAGTTCGATGAGGCGTTTGGAGAGACGTATCGGTTCAGACATGACAGGGGCCGTAATGGAATTGGGCGGCTATTGTACCCGCCTGGCGCCGGTTAAGCCCGGCAACATTTGCCTTATGCGCGCGCTGGGCGTTTATACCGCAGGTGCAGCAGCGGATAAGGCTGCCCCATACCGTCTTTTTCACAGCGCCCGACCACTTCAAAGCCTTGTTTGAAGTAAAAGCCAATGGCCTGCGGGTTTTGTTCATTGACGTCGAGTTGCTGCGCATTCAGTTCGTGGATGGCGTAGTTGAGCAGTACCTTGCCAACGCCCCGGCCACGGTAATCAGGGTGGATAAAGAGCATTTCGACCTTGCCCGCCGCCACTCCGGCAAAGCCGGTAATACGTTTTGAGTCCGGGTCCTTGCAGCAGATCAGCATCACGGCATCCAGATAGCGGTCTCTGACCAGGTCGCGTAATTGCTTGATATAGCTGTCAGGTAAAAAGTCATGGGTAGCGCGTACTGAGGCTTCCCATACGTCGGTTAACTCTTCGAAGTCCGTAAGGCGTGGCGTATGGACGAACCATTTTTGTTGCATCGTACGTGTCTCCTGACACTGATGATGAAAGCGATGGGTAAACAATAGCTGCAAAAAAAAGCCCTGACGCGTAGGCGGCAGGGCTTTTTTGAGAGGCAGTCGCTGTTTTAGATGACTTCAGCCCACAAGTCATACTCGTCGGCGTCGGTCACGCGGCACATGATCTTGTCGCCCGGCTTGATGTCTTTCTCGGTGGCGATAAACACGTTGCCGTCGATTTCCGGAGCGTCGAAGAAGCAGCGGCCAACAGCACCTTGCTCGTCTACTTCGTCGATCAGGACTTCGATTTCCTTGCCGATGCGCATCTGCAGGCGTGCAGCACTGATGGCCTGTTGATGGGCCATGAAGCGGTCCCAGCGTTCCTGCTTGACGTCATCCGGCACAATGGCCGCGTCCAGCAGGTTGGCAGGTGCGCCTTCTACCGGCGAGTACTGGAAGCAGCCCACGCGATCGAGCTGGGCTTCGGTCAGCCAGTCGAGCAGGTACTGGAAGTCTTCTTCGGTTTCGCCCGGGAAGCCGACGATAAAGGTCGAGCGGATGATCAGGTCCGGGCAGATAACGCGCCAGTTCTTGATGCGGGCCAGGGTTTTGTCTTCAAAGGCCGGGCGCTTCATGGCCTTGAGCACTTTAGGGCTGGCGTGCTGGAACGGGATGTCCAGGTACGGCAGGATCTTGCCGGCCGCCATCAACGGGATCAGCTCGTCGACGTGCGGGTACGGGTAGACGTAATGCAGGCGCACCCATACGCCCAGCGAGCTCAAGGCTTCGCACAGCTCGGTCATGCGGGTCTTGACCGGCGCGCCGTTCCAGAAACCTGTGCGGTATTTCACATCAACGCCGTAGGCGCTGGTGTCCTGGGAAATCACCAGCAGCTCTTTAACGCCGGCTTTAACCAGGCGCTGGGCTTCGTCGAGGACGTCGCCGACCGGACGGCTGACCAGCTTGCCGCGCATCGACGGGATGATGCAGAAGCTGCAGCTGTGGTTGCAGCCTTCGGAGATCTTCAGGTAGGCGTAGTGGCGCGGCGTCAGCTTGACGCCTTGAGGCGGCACCAGGTCGATCAGCGGGTTGTGGTTCAGGTTGGGCGGCACGGCGTCGTGAACGGCGTTGACCACTTGCTCGTACTGCTGCGGACCGGTGACGGCAAGCACGCTTGGGTGCACCTTGCGGATGGCGCTTTCTTCCACGCCCATGCAGCCGGTCACGATGACCTTGCCGTTTTCCTTGATGGCTTCACCAATCACTTCCAGCGATTCGGCCTTGGCGCTGTCGATAAAGCCGCAGGTGTTGACCACCACGACGTCAGCGTCCTGGTAGGTGGATACGACGTCGTAGCCTTCCATACGCAACTGCGTAAGGATGCGCTCGGAGTCGACCAGCGCTTTTGGGCAACCCAGGGAAACGAAGCCGACCTTTGGGGCAGCTGGCGTGGTAACGGTGGACATGGCGAACCTCGGTATGTAGTGACGTTACATGCCCGTAAAGGCTGCACGACGAACGGGCGCTTTGGGTCTGCTGGCGCTTTGTTGAGATTCTCAAAAAAGCGGTAGCAGGCTCTTGTGCGCCTCTGATCAAAAAAAGTGCGCAATTTTAGCTATGGTCAACGCAGTTGACCAGCGTTATACGGGGATTTACGACGAGTGCTGCGCTATGCTGCGCGCCGCCGCGCGAATAGGGTTTTTAATCCGTCATATTCCGCGGGTGAGAGTCGCAAAATCAGCGCATGCTGCTGATCAAAAGTAGTGTAGCCATTAAGAATCGCGGTCCAGGGTCGCAGGGGTGGTTGATGGGGCAGGCAAGCAGTCAGGCAGCAGAAGACGGTCACTCAAAGGCCAAGCCAATCGGGATGCTGGTTGCAGCAGTCGGTGTGGTGTATGGCGATATCGGTACCAGCCCGTTATACACCCTCAAAGAGGTGTTTTCCGGCGGGTATGGCGTGCAGGTCAACCATGACGGTGTCTTCGGTATTTTGGCGCTGATCCTGTGGTCGCTGATCTGGGTGGTCTCGATCAAGTACGTGTTGTTCATTCTGCGGGCCGACAACGAAGGTGAGGGCGGAATCATGGCCCTGACCGCGCTGGCGCGTCGCGCTGCTTCACCTTACCCCCGGCTGCGGTCGGTACTGGTTATCCTGGGGCTGATCGGAGCTGCGCTGTTTTACGGCGACAGCATGATTACCCCGGCGATCTCGGTCCTGTCGGCGGTAGAGGGGCTTGAGCTGGCTTTCGACGGGCTGGAGCGCTGGGTAGTGCCACTGGCCCTGATTGTGCTGGTGCTGCTGTTTTTGATTCAGCGCCACGGTACGGCCAGTATCGGCAAGTTGTTCGGGCCGGTCATGGTGGTGTGGTTTGTGGTGCTGGGTGTGCTCGGGGTCCATGGCATTGCGCAACATCCTGAAGTGCTCCATGCGATGAACCCGGTATGGGGTGTACGTTTCTTCGTGTCACACCCGGGCATGGGCGTGGCCATTTTGGGGGCTGTGGTGCTGGCGCTGACCGGTGCCGAAGCGCTGTATGCCGATATGGGGCACTTTGGGCGCAAGCCGATTGCCCGGGCCTGGTTCGTTCTGGTGCTGCCGGCGCTGGTGCTGAACTACTTCGGTCAGGGCGCTTTGTTGCTGGAGAACCCGGAGGCGGCGCGTAACCCCTTCTACCTGCTGGCGCCAAGCTGGGCGCTGATTCCTTTGGTAGGGCTGGCGACTCTGGCGACCGTCATTGCCTCTCAGGCAGTGATTTCGGGCGCTTTCTCCCTGACCCGTCAGGCGATTCAGCTCGGTTATATCCCGCGCATGCATATCCAGCACACCTCGAGTTCCGAGCAAGGCCAGATTTACATCGGCGCGGTGAACTGGTCGCTGATGGTCGGGGTCATTTTGCTGGTGCTGGGCTTTGAGTCCTCAGGTGCCCTGGCGTCGGCCTACGGGGTAGCGGTGACGGGCACCATGCTGATCACCAGCATTCTGGTGTCTGCGGTGATGCTGCTGCTGTGGAAGTGGTCCCCAATCCTCACCGTGCCGATCCTGGTGGGTTTTCTGTTGGTGGACGGGCTGTTCTTCATCGCCAACGTGCCGAAAATCTTCCAGGGCGGTGCGTTCCCGGTATTGGCGGGGATCGTGCTGTTTGTTCTGATGACAACCTGGCGGCGCGGTAAACAGCTGCTGGTGGATCGACTGGACGAAAACGCGCTGCCGCTGCCGCTGTTTATCAGCAGTATTCAGGTACAGCCGCCGCATCGCGTCCAGGGCACGGCGGTATTTCTGACCGCGCGCCCGGATGCCGTGCCCCACGCGCTGTTGCATAACCTGTTGCATAACCAGGTACTGCACGAGCAGGTGGTGTTGCTGACGGTGGTCAACGAAGATTCGCCCCGTGTACCTGCATCACGGCGATTTGAAGTAGATGCCTATGGAGCGGGTTTTTTTCGGGTGATCCTGCACTTCGGTTTTATGGATGAGCCGGACGTGCCGCAGGCGTTGAAGCTGTGCCATCTCGATGAACTGGATTTCAGCCCGATGCGCACGACTTACTTCCTTAGCCGGGAGACCGTGATCGCATCCAAGCTGGTAGGTATGGCGCGTTGGCGCGAAGCGTTGTTTGCTTTCATGCTCAAGAACGCCAACGGCAACCTGCGGTTCTTCAAGCTGCCGGTCAACCGGGTGATTGAGCTGGGTACGCAGGTCGAGATGTAGCCCTGTTTACAGGTACAAAAAAGCCCCGGCTCGCGAGAGTCGGGGCTTTTTGTATTGGGCGCCAGTAGCCGCCGCAGTTACCGGATTGACGAGGGTTGCACCCTCGTTCCTTCGGCAGCTGCTACAGGGGCTGATGTTTCTTGATCAGGTCTACCAGGCGCTGGGCCAGGGCCGGGTAGTTCTCGTCAAAGTGGTGACCGCCGGGCAGCTTCAGGCTTTCGCCGACGGCTGTCTTGGCGGTGCAGCCGCTTTCATCGACTTCTTCTGCACCGTAGATGCACACCACTTTGCTGGCAGGCAGTTTGGACATTTCCTCGCCCGTATCCGCTTCTGCACCGGCCTTGCCGAGCCAGCCATCAACATGGATCTCAAAGCTGCCACTGCGGGCAAAGGCCAGCAGAATGATAGCGTCGACGCGCTTTTGTTCGGCTTCGGGCAGGCGGTTGAAGGTGGCTGGCAGTACGTCAGCCCCAAACGAGTAGCCGACCAGTACAAAGCGCTGGGTGCCCCACTTTTGACGGTAGTGCTGCATCAGCTCGGTCAGGTCGGTGGCACTCTGCTCGGGGGTTTTGTGCTGCCAGTAGTAGCGCAGCATGTCGATGCCCACGACCGGGTAGCCGATCTTGGCCATTTCGCCGGCCACGTCGCGATCCAGGTCGCGCCAGCCGCCGTCACCGGACAGGAAAAGGGTCACGGTGCTGTTTTGCTGGCCGGCAGGCACTTCGACCACCGGCATGCTCAGCCCGCCGTTTTCATCGCCTACCAGCAATTTGCGCAGTTCGTTGCTCAATACCTGCGGGTAGTGAATGTCGTAGTCGCTGATGCTGGTCTGGGCATTGGGCTGGTCACGTACGAACGCGGCGCTTGGGTCGTCCGGGTTGTCGTTCCAGGCCACCAGCCAGTTACCGTGGGCGGCTGTTTTCGGGACGGGCAGGGAGCAGCCGGGCTCTTCAAGCTTGAAACCCACTGACACGGCTTGTGCCTTGTCGTTGCTTTGCTCGGCCAGCCAGCGCCAGGCCAGGGTTGCGCCCGGGCCGATACCGCTGACCAGGGTTGCAGGGCCCTTGAGTTGCTGTAGCGCGGTTTGCAGCGCCTGCTGTTGCAGGGTGCAATCGTCCTTGGGCAGGATCACCTGAACCAATTGCGCTTTGCCGCCGCGGCTCAAGGCCAGCAGTTGTTTGTCGTTGAGTGCTTCTTCGGCCGGGGTGGCGATCACCACTCGGGCCTGGGCTTTTTGACCGGGAGTCACTGTGGTCAGGGTTGAGCCATCGGTTTGGCTCAGGCGTTCTATCGTCGGTTCTGGGGCGGGGCGATTCCAGAACCAGTAGCCGCCTGCTGCAAGCGCGGCCAGAACTATCAAGGCAAGCAACAAAAACCGCCAGGAACGATGTTTCATTAACGTTTCACCAATCCAGTCAAGCCGCCTGCAATCAGGGCGGCGGTATCAGCCAGTGCGACCAGCGGATCAAGTCCGGCGGGCACGGCCATATAACGAGGTTCCCAGTCAGGCTGGAATTTGTCTTTAAAGCGACGCAAACCCTGGAAGTTGTAAAGGTGCTCGCCGCGCTGGAACAGCATCGACCCCAAACGCTGGGTCAAAGGTGCCCCGCGACGCGGTTGGAGGCCGGACAGCGGTACCATTCCCAGGCTGAAACGTGCGTATCCATGCTTTTTATAATGTTGAATCAGGCCGACCATCATGAATTCCATGGTCAGTTTTGGGGCATCCGGGTGGGCGCGCATCAGGTCGAGGCTCGACAGCTCATGGCTGTGGGTCTCAAGCAGGTTGGCGAAAGCCACCGGTTTGCCTTCAAAGCGAATGATCGCCACGCGAAAGTGCTTGATGTACTCCTCGCTGAACCGTCCGAGGGAGAAGCCTTTTTCGCGCACGTTTTTACCGGTGAGCCAGGCATCCGAAATCACCTTAATCTCATCCATCGGTGCTTCGCCCGGCTCATGGATCTCCAGCGACAGGCCATCACGGGTGCCGCGGTTCCAGGTGTAGCGCAGGTCTTTCATCTCTTTGCCTTTGGCTTCGAGATCAAAGCGGTGCAAGTCGACCCGGGCTTCTTCGCCAAGCTTGATCGCGGTCAGGCCGATGTCCATATAGAACGGCAGGTTTTCGGCGCGGACCTGATAGAACACCGGGCGAGCATGGTAGGTGTCGCACAGGTCGCGAAACTGCCAGATCAACTCGGCACGTTGCTGGGGCGGGCCGATAGGGTCGTACAGCGCCACCAGGCTGCGCCCGCGGCGGGCGTACATCAGGTAGGCGTTGTCGTCAGGGTGAAACAGCAGCGCCTTGTCGCCGGTCAGTGCCAGGCCGCCGTCAGGCTGGTCGGAGGCCAGAAGGATTTTCTCGGCTCTTTGCAGCTCCTCAGCGTCGGGCAAGTGGATCACCGGGCGCGCGGTGCGCAGCAGCCAGGTCAGCGACACAATCACCAGCAGCACTGCCGCACCCATCAACGAGCGCAGGCCGCGGGGGGCGTCCGAGTCGAGGGTGAACTGCCACCACAGTTGATGGCTGTAAGGAACGTCTTGGTAGGCGAACAGCAGCAACCAGATCGAGGCGCCCAGTACGCAGACGCTGGCCACCAGGTACAGCGGTGAAAACGGCAATTCGGTCAGGCGGCTCGGGCGATAGAACGAGCGGCGGAACAGCCCCAGCAGGCTGGCAGTCAGGACCAGGATGCTGGCCTCTTCCCAGTCAAAGCCTTTGAGCAGGGAAAGCACGGCACCCACCAGCAGCAAGATCGTGGTCAGCATCCAGGCGGCAGACAGGCGGCGGCGCAGGCCTTGGGCCAACAGCAAGCACAGTACGCCGATCAGGCTGGCGCCAAAGTGTGAGGCGTCAATCAGGCGATGGGGGATAAGAAAGCCAATGTGCTCAAGCCGGGTGTCGATCTCGGGTGTGGCGCCGGAGAACAGCAGAACCACACCGGACATGAATACCAGTACCGCCAGAACCGGAGCGGCCAGGCCCGAGGCCACGCGCAGGCTTTGCCGGGTATGAATCAGGCGTTGAGCTTCGTTCATCAACAGCAGCAGGCAGGCAATCAGCAGCGGCAGAATCACATAGATCATGCGATACAGCAGCAGGGCGGCGGCCAGCGGCGCGGCACCGAGCTGGTCGGCAAAGGCGGCCAGCAAGATGGCTTCAAAGACCCCGACACCGCCGGGTACGTGGCTGAGTACGCCGGCAGCCAGTGCCAGCAGATAAACCAGCATGAAGGCGCCAAAAGGCGGTGCTTCGGGCAGCAGCAAATACAGCACGGTGGCCGCAGCGGCGACGTCCAGTGCAGTGATCACCAATTGCAGGAAGGTCAGGCGCGGGCTCGGCAGGCGTAGCGTGCGACGCCCGGCCTTGACCAGCAGGTTGTCCGGGATCGGTTGCTCGGTCAGACGTCGGCGATAGATGCCCAGCGCCAACAAGCCAAAAAGCGCCAGAACTGCGAATGCAATCGCACCCAATAGATAAGCAGGGATATGCAGGGCTGCGGAGGCTGCGGGCAGGTTGCTCAGCGTCGCCAGTGCTGCCAGGGGCGGCAACGCACAGCCCAGTGACAGGCTGGCGAACAGCGTCATGTGGGCAACTTCTGACGCGCCTACGCCATGACGGGCATACAGGCGATAACGCACGGAGCCGCCCGAGAGCAGCGACAGGCCGATGGCATTGCCGATGGCAAAGGCGGTAAAGCCGCCCAGGGCCAGGGTTTTGGGTGGCAGCTTGACCCCGGCATACCGGCTGGCAGACCACTCATAGCCGAGCAGGATCAAAAAGCCCACGGCAGTCGCAGCCACAGCGCCGAGGAGGGCGGGCTTGGGAACTTCCATGATCGAGTCGTGCAGTGCGTACAGATCAAGTTCGCTAAGCAGGTGGCGACACGCAATCAACGCTATTGCAAACAGCAGCAGCGTGAGTGCCAGGCCAATGGGTTGGCGATACTTGCTCAACAAATCCAGCCAGCGCAAACGGGTCGCGGCGATCGGGTGGGCTGCTGTAACGGCTTCTTTAAGTTCTGGCGAGTTATCGGGCATCAATCACCTCGTGGATCGTGCGCGATAGGATGGAGGCATAGGCTCAAGTTACCAATCCTTTTGGTCAAAATATTTCTAAATATTTTCAGTTGTTTGCCTGAGGTTCAGGTTTGGCTTCTGGAAAAAAGGTAAATGCTGTCGCAGAGCTTAGACGACCGAACTTTCAGAAATATGACGTTTAATGTCAATAAACGCTTGGTGCAGACTTTTCGAGCGCGCACAAAAAAGGCCACTCTTTCGAGTAGCCTTTTTCGATGTTTGGTTGCGGGAGCCGGATTTGAACCGACGACCTTCGGGTTATGAGCCCGACGAGCTACCAGACTGCTCCATCCCGCGTCTGTGTGGGCGCATTCTACAGAGAACCGCTGAGGTGTCAACCCTAAATGTCGTAAGCGGTTGAAATACCCGGTTTTAATCCTGGCCTCTCCAATAGTAAGGAGGAGGGCAAAAACACCCGGGCACAAAAAAGGCCACTCTTTCGAGTAGCCTTTTAATGTTTGGTTGCGGGAGCCGGATTTGAACCGACGACCTTCGGGTTATGAGCCCGACGAGCTACCAGACTGCTCCATCCCGCGTCTGTGGAGCGCACTCTACAGTGATGCGGTGGGGAGTCAACCTTTAATGCATAAATGCAGTAAATAAGATCAAAACAGCAGAATTATGGGCGCAGATACTAATTGGCTGTAGCAACTGGCGGGTTGGAGGGTGGTGCGGCCTGCATCGCTGGCAAGTCGGCTCACGCGGGTATGGGGTCTCTGGTCGGGCAGGGGGACAAAATAGACGCGCACAAAAAAGGCCACTCTTTCGAGTAGCCTTTTTCGATGTTTGGTTGCGGGAGCCGGATTTGAACCGACGACCTTCGGGTTATGAGCCCGACGAGCTACCAGACTGCTCCATCCCGCGTCTGTGTGGTGGATTCTACAGCGATACGCTGGGCTGTCAAACGTTAATTTAGAAAAAAGTGTTCTGCTTCAATTGGTTAGATCAAAAATCCGGTTATAAAAATGGCTGCAGGCCATATGGCATAAGGGGTGTAGCTCTATTAGGGAGCTGGATTCGATTGAAAAAACAAATTCATTACCGGAAAGCTCCGCGTCTGTCGGGCAGAATTACGACTACTGGTGCTATATACAGTTCGCAGTGACATACTGGCGATCCGCATTGCCTACTCCCTTTAAGAACGCCGCCTTACATGACGCAGCGCAAAATCATCCACGTCGATTGTGACTGTTTCTATGCCGCTATTGAGATGCGCGATGACCCGAGCCTGGCAAACAAGCCGATGGCTGTAGGAGGGTCGGCGGATCATCGTGGGGTTATCTCTACCTGTAACTACGAAGCGCGAGCCTATGGTGTGCGTTCGGCGATGGCTTCCCGGCATGCGCTCAAGCTGTGCCCGGACTTGATCATCGTTAACGGCAGGATGGATGCCTATAAAGAAGCGTCCAGAGAGATCCATGGCATTTTGCGCGATTACACCGAGCTGATTGAGCCACTGTCGTTGGATGAGGCCTTTTTGGATGTGTCGGATAGCCCGCATTTTTCCGGCAGCGCCACGCGCATTGCCCAGGAGATCCGGCGCCGGGTTTCCAATCAGTTGCACATCACCGTATCGGCGGGTGTAGCACCCAACAAGTTTCTGGCCAAGATCGCCAGTGACTGGAAAAAACCCAATGGGCTGTTCGTCATTACCCCGGATCAGGTCGAAGACTTTGTGTCGGCGTTGCCGGTTAACAAGTTGCACGGGGTGGGGAAGGTCACGGCAGAGAAGCTTGGGCGGCTGGGGATCGAAACCTGCCTTCAGTTGCGTGACTGGAACAAGCTGGCGTTGGTGCGTGAGTTTGGCAGTTTCGGTGAGCGGCTTTGGGGGTTGGCGCGCGGGATTGATGAGCGTTTGGTGCAGAGCGACAGCCGGCGTCAGTCGGTGAGTGTAGAAAACACCTACGACACTGATTTGCCCGATCTGGCCAGTTGCCTGGAGAAGCTCCCGGAGTTGCTCGATACCCTTAACAGGCGCATTGCGCGCATAGACAGCAGCTACCGGCCCGGCAAGCCGTTCGTCAAAGTGAAGTTTCACGATTTTACCCAGACCACGCTGGAGCAATCCGGTGCGGGTCGTGATCTTGAAAGCTATCAGGGCTTATTGGCGCAGGCGTTTGCACGCGGCGCCAGGCCCGTTCGATTGCTTGGGCTTGGCGTGCGTTTGCAGGATTTGAGTATCGGGTTTGAGCAGCTGGAGCTGTTCAAGGGGTAAAAGCTGTAGCCGCTGACGAGGTACGAGGCTGCGATGGGGTGCGTAGCGGCCCCAAAGAGCGAAGTTCCTGCGTGCACAGCGGCTACAACGAGTAGTGTCAGCTAACGCCTGGGTCCGCTACCAGTCGCCCGGCATTCTTGGTCAGAGACTGAAGGAATTCACGTTGTAGCTCGGGGTCGTTGCGCGTGAGTTCGATCAGGCTTTGTTCCAGTTCACTGGCTTCTTCTTCCAGCCCCAGTTCTGACAAGCGCTTGACCCGATGTACCCATTGGTTGACGTCGTCACCCTCAAGGTCGTCGTAGATCAGGTTATGCGCTTCGAGCAGCTTGCCGCGCAGGCTGCTGCTGATCGACAGGGTCGAGTCCGAATGGGTTTCGTCCTGGGCGTCTTCAACAGTAATGGTCAGCTTGCCGATGTGGTTGAGGTCTTGCTCGGCAAAAGGGCTGTCCAGCAGATTCAGGCGCAGCACGCCGTTGCGGTCGGTTGTCAGCTCATGGTTCTGCTTGCCGGCCTTGACCACAACCGGGCGCTCGGCCCACGGCAAGCTTGAATACTCCAGGCGCTTGTCGCGCTGGATATCATCAATGCCTGCCAGGTTCTGCTCGGCGCGGCCGTGGGACTGCACGTTCATCGCCGGGTTTACACCTGCGAAGCCGTAGTTGATCCAGTCCTTGGTCACGCTGTCAGGCAGTTGCCCGAACATGAAGACGTTAAGCACATTGGCACCTACCCCGGCGACGATAGCCACCGCACCCAGCGGGATCTCATAGACTTCACGCCAGGGCTGGTAAGGGGTATAGCGGTCGTAATGCCGCGTGACATCGAACTCGGTGACCTCAAAGGTCTTTTGTTCATTGATGCGCACACGGCGTTGCGGCAACTCAAGCACTGCGGGCGAGCCAACATCGATCTGGAGGCTATGGGCGAGCAGTTTTCGCTCAATGCGCTCCTCGTGCTCGCTGCGTTGCGACATGTGATTGGCACAGCCGCTCAGCAGCAGGGCGCCGCACATGGCGGCGCCCCCGAGGGTTAAGGTGTTTCGAGTGAACATGGCGTCTCTATCTGGTTTCAGCGACGGATACGCGCCTGAAGGAAGGCAAGTACGTCAGCAACGGGCAGGGCTTGCGGCTCTGCTTCGGTGCGGCTCTTGTATTCCAGGTTGCCTTCTGCGAGGCCACGGTCGCTGACCACGATCCGGTGAGGAATGCCGATCAGTTCCATGTCGGCGAACTTGATGCCGGGGCTGGTTTTCTTGTCGCGATCGTCCAGCAGCACTTCAAAACCGGCTGCCGTCAGTTGCGCGTAAAGGTTGTCAGTGGCTTCACGAACCGCTTCGGTTTCGTAGCGCAGGGGAACCAGTGCTACCTGGAAAGGTGCCAGGGCATCGCTCCAGATAATGCCGCGATCGTCGTTGTTCTGCTCGATGGCCGCCGCAACAACGCGCGAAACACCAATGCCGTAGCAGCCCATTGCCAGGGTGACCGGCTTGCCGTTTTCACCCAGCACCTGGCACTTCATCGCTTCGCTGTACTTGGTGCCCAGCTGGAAGATGTGGCCGACTTCGATGCCGCGTTTGATTTCCAGCGTGCCTTTGCCATCCGGGCTCGGGTCGCCGGCAACCACGTTGCGCAGGTCGGCAATGGTCGGTACTGGCAGATCGCGTTCCCAGTTCACGCCGAAGTAGTGCTTGTCGTCGATGTTGGCACCCACGCCGAAGTCGCTCATCAGCTCGACCGAACGGTCAATGATGCACGGCAGTGGCAGGTTCAGCGGGCCCAGCGAGCCTGCGCCGGCGCCGATGGCGTCACGCAGTTCTGCGTCCGAAGCCATGGTCAGCGGGCTTGCCACCAACGGATGGTTGCCGGCCTTGATTTCGTTCAGCTCGTGATCGCCACGGATCACCAGAGCGATCAGCTTGCCTTCTTCGGCGGCGTGAACGATCAGGGTCTTGACGGTCTTTTCGATTGGCAGGTCGTAGTTTTCTACCAATTGAACAATGGTCTTGGCATCAGGCGTGTCGACCAGGCGCAGCTCTTGGGTAGCAGCAGGGCGCGAGGTTTCGACAGGAACGGCTTCGGCTTTTTCGATGTTGGCCGCGTAGTCGGAGCCATTGCTGAACACGATGTCGTCTTCGCCGGACTCGGCCAATACGTGGAACTCGTGTGAGCCGGCACCGCCGATGGAGCCGTTGTCCGCTTCAACCGGGCGGAAGTTCAGGCCCAGACGGGTGAAAATCTTGCAGTAGGCTTCGTGCATGCGGTCATAGGTGACCTGCAGCGAAGCGTTGTCGACGTGGAACGAGTAGGCGTCCTTCATGATGAACTCGCGGCCGCGCATCAAACCGAAGCGCGGGCGTGTTTCGTCACGGAATTTGGTCTGGATCTGGTACAGGTTGATCGGCAACTGCTTGTAGCTGTTGAGCTCGTTGCGGCACAGATCGGTGATGACTTCTTCGTGGGTCGGGCCTACGCAGAACTCGCGCCCGTGGCGATCTTTCAAGCGCAGCAGTTCGGCGCCGTATTCTTCCCAGCGACCGGACTCTTGCCACAGCTCAGCCGGCTGGATGCTCGGCATCAGCACTTCCAGAGCGCCAGCAGCGTTCATTTCTTCGCGAACAATGGCTTCGGCCTTGCGCATGATCCGCAGGCCCATGGGCAGCCAGGTGTACAGGCCGGAAGCAAGTTTGCGAATCATGCCTGCGCGCAGCATCAGCTGGTGGCTGATAACGACCGCATCTGAAGGCGTTTCTTTCTGTGTGGCGAGCAAATATTGACTGGTGCGCATGGTTAGTCGTTGCCGTGCTGATGACTAGAAATGACTGGGCATTGTACGGGCGTGACGTGCTTGCGTACAGGGTGGGCGGGGGAGAGGGGCTCCCCCTTGTGTTTACGGGTGTTTTTCGAGGTCGACAACAGGTTTCTGGCGAGCCCGGCGGGTTTCCTGGAACCAGTGCAGGCTGATCAGCAGCAGCGTCGGAATGCCCATAAGCGCAGTGATGATGAAGAACTGGTGATAACCATACTTCTCGACCATGACCCCCGAGTACCCGCCCATCAAACGTGGCAGCAGCAACATGATGGAACTGAGGAGGGCGTATTGGGTGGCGGAAAACTTGAGGTTGGTCAGGCTGGACAGGTAGGCCACGAACGCCGAGGTGGCAAGGCCGGAACTGAAGTTGTCGAGTGAAATCGTGACGACCAGCATCTCCATGTTCGGGCCCATGTCGGCCAGTAACATGAACAGCAGATTGGTGCCTGCCGATGCCGCACCGCCAATCAGCAGGATCGGCAAAATACCGAAGCGCACAATCAACAGGCCGCCCATGCCGGCGCCGACGAGGGTCATGATCAGCCCGAAAATCTTGCTGACACCGGCGATCTGATCCTTGGTGAAGCCCTGGTCGATATAGAACACGTTGGCCATCACGCCCATTACCGTATCCGACATGCGATAGGTGGCGATCAGGCCGAGCAGCAGCAGGGCTTGCCAGCGATAGCGCACGATAAAGTCGTTTACCGGTGTAAGCACCGGAGCCAACCCGCGTCGTCCGATAGATGACAGGCAGAACACCGTCAGCAGGGTGTACAGAATCGCCCGCAGAAAGGCCCGATCTTCCATCACCAGGTTCATCGGGCTGATGCCTTCAAACAGCACGCCTGCAAAATCGGTGTTGTAGAGCTGAGTGAACATGGCCGGGACAGAAACCAGCAGCACAATCAGTACGAAAACAGACGCCAGTTGATGACCGAAGCTGTAGCGCCCGGCTGACAACTGGGTGCGTAAAGGCACCGGCGGTTCGCGCATGAACAGGGTGGTGAGCAGCGCGGGCACCATCAGCAAGCCGAACAGCACGTAGGTGCCGGTCCAGGCCGAGTGCTTGTAGTTGAAGCCCGTAGAGCCGAAACCCTCGGCAAAGAACAGGGCGCCAGCGGTGGCCAGCAGGGCCGCCACGCGATACCCGGACATGTAACTGGCGGCGAGCGCGGCCTGGCGGTTGTCTTCTGCGATTTCCAGGCGATAGGCGTCTACGGCAATGTCCTGGGTCGCCGAGGCGAAGGACACGACAACCGCGATGGCAATCAGCCAGGAAAGATGTTTTTGCGGGTCACAAAAGCCCATGCCGATCAGGCCCAGGATCACCAGCACCTGTGAAAGCACCAGCCATGAGCGACGCCGGCCCAGTTTTCCGAGCAGCGGCAAACGCCATTGGTCCAGTAGCGGGGACCACACCCATTTAAAGGCATAGGCCAGCCCGATCAGGCTCGCATAGCCGATGGTTTCACGGGCCACACCGGCTTCGCGCAACCAGACGGAAAGCGTTGAGAACACCAGCATGTACGGTAGGCCGGCAGCAAAACCGAGCAGTAACAGCACAAGGGTGGAGGGGCTGGAATAGGCAGCTAGCGCTTCGCGCCAGGTTTTACGGGGCATGGACTGGAGTCTGCCTCTGGTTGCGGAAACAAAGGGCGCACTCTAACCGCAGTGCTCTATCGGGCGCCAGCCATGGCGTTGTATATCCACGCGATTATTCATGATGCTTATGCCTTCAGCGCGCAAACGCGCCCGCTGTTCGTCACCGGACGGGCTGCCTGCTGGCAAGCTGATGCGCCCGCCAGCTGCGAGTACCCGGTGCCAGGGCAGGCGCGTGCCTTCGGGGAGTTGGCTGAGCGTTCGCCCAACCCAGCGTGCCGCCCGACCCAGCCCGGCCAGTTCGGCAAGCTGGCCGTAAGACACCACATAACCGGCGGGCACCATCATCAAGGTTGAATACAGCGCCGTTCGACGAATCTCGGCCGGGGTTTGAGGAGGGGCGGTCGGTGTGCTCACGGCGTACTTCTGATCAAAGGGTTGAAGTCTGAGGTCTGAGGTCTGAGGTCTGAGCTGAACTATAGAGGGAACTCCAACACAATGAGTCGGTCTTTCTTCCTCAAGGGCGTGTCCAACGGGATAATGCCGGCAATCTTTCGTACTCCTGAGTTTCTCGCCCGCTTATGTTGTCCAGAACCCTGTTATGTCTTGCTGTTTTTAGTGCCTCTACGCCTTTGCTTGCCGATACGGTGTGGTTGAAAAACGGCGACCGTCTGAGCGGCAAGATCAAAGTTTTCGATGGCGGCAAGCTGCTGATCCAGACCGAATACGCGGGTGCAGTCCCCATTGACTGGAAGCAGGTCAAAACACTGGAGAGTGATCAGGAGTTGTTGGTCAAGCAAGATGCCTATACCGGCGAAAAAGCCAAATCGTTGCTCGCTGCCGATGAGGGCCGCGTAACCCTGGCTAATGGAGAGGCGCCCAAAACAGTCGCGCTGGCCAGTATTCAACAGATCATCAAGCCAAAGCCTGTGATTGAAGACCTGGTCTGGAAAGGCAATGTCGATGTGGCCCTGGACTACAAACGGGCGGACAAGGACACCGATGACTACGACATCGACTTCAAGACCACTGCCCGTCACGGGGCCTGGCGTCATCACGCAGAAGGCGAATACAACCGCGAGTTTCAGAACGATGCGGTAACCGCCGACAACTGGACCGCCGAGTACGCGCTTGATCACTTCATCGATGAAAAGTGGTACTGGCAAGGCCGCCTGACTTACAACCGCGACAGGGTGGAAGACATTTCTCGCCAGCGCACAGTGGGTACGGGCCCGGGCTATCAGTTTTGGGATGACGAGCTGGGTGCGTTCTCGCTGGGTTCACTGCTGAACCGCACCGACTATGAATACTCTGATGGCAAGAAAGACAACTTCTACTCGCTGGCCGTGAAGTGGGATTACAACCGTTACTTGATGGGCAAAACCGTGTCGATCTTCACCAATGGTGAGTTAGGCAAGTCACTGGAGGGGGGATCGGACTACAGCCTCGATTCCGAGGTCGGGTTGCGCTACAAGGTGACGGAGTGGGCATCATTGAACCTCAAGGCTGAAAAAGACCTGATTGGCAGCTCAAGCGGCTCTGATAATTCCCTCAACAAGACTCGCTACACCATGGGGTTTGGCGTGACCTGGTAAACGCACACACAAACCTGTAGCCGCGGCCGCACGAAGCGCCTTCAAAAAGCGGGGCCGCTCTGCTGCCTGTCGCAGCCTGCGGCAGCGGCTACAGGGTGTTGGCTTAGATCCGCAGCCCGCCATCGAGCTCCAGAATGCGCCCGGTGTAGTAGTCGTTCTCGAAAATGTACGCCGCCGAGTGGGCGATTTCTTCGACTTTGCCCATGCGTTTGAGCGGGATGCCGGACGTCATTTTTTCGAGGGCTTCGGGTTTCATGCCCAGTGTCATTTCGGTTTCGATAAAACCCGGCGCAATCCCGGCAACGCGAATGCCGTAGCGCGACAGCTCCTTGGCCCAGGTCACGGTTGCCGCAGCCACCCCGGCCTTGGCCGCCGAGTAGTTGGTCTGCCCGACGTTGCCGGCGCGCGAAATCGACGAAATGTTGATAATCGCGCCCTGGCTGTTCAACTCGATCATTTTCGCCGCCACCTCACGGGTGCACAGGAAAACGCCGGTCAGGTTGACGTCGATCACTGCCTGCCATTGCGCCAGGCTCATCTTGGTCATGACCCCGTCCTTGACCTTGATCAACAAGCCATCGCGCAAAATGCCGGCATTGTTGACCAGGCCATTGATCGCGCCAAAATCTTCTGCAATTTGGGCAACGGTTTGCGTAACCTGTTCTTCGTCAGCGACGTTGCACAGGTAGGCGCGGGCTTCTACACCCTGTGCCTGGCAAGCTGCGACCGCCAATTCGAGCTTTTCCGGATTGAGGTCCACCAATGCCAGTTTTGCACCCTTGGCAGCCAGATACTCAGCCATGGCGCGACCCAGCCCTTGGCAGCCGCCAGTGATAATGATTACTTTGTCTTTTAGTTGCATGAGTGCCCTGATCTCGACCGTTATCGACGGGTTTTTTATTAAGGAGTCATAAATTGAGCGTTGAAGCTGCCAAGCATGCCCGAGAATTACTGCTCAAGGAATACCGTGGCGCCTTGGCCACTCAGTCCAAGGCCATGCCGGGCTTTCCTTTCGGCTCCGTGGTGCCTTACTGCCTGGACGAGCAGGGGCGGCCGCTGATTTTGATCAGCCGTATTGCCCAGCACACCCACAACCTGCGCAAGGACCCCAAGTGTTCCTTGATGGTCGCAGAGCGTGGCGCAGAGGATGTCCAGGCCGTTGGGCGCCTGACGTACCTGGCCGAAGCCGAACAGTTGACCGAGGCCAGCGCGATCGAAGCCGCAGCCGAGCGTTACTACCGCTATTTTCCTGAAGCCAAAGGCTATGACACCGCCCATGATTTTGATTTTTGGGTGCTTAACCCGGTTCGCCACCGTTATATAGGCGGGTTTGGAGCTATCCACTGGCTGGATCAGGTCACGCTGGCCAACCCTTTTGCCGGGCAAGTCGAGCTGCGTATGGTCGAACATATGAATGGTGACCATGCCAACGCCATCGAACACTACGTCAAATTGACCGGGTTACCGCAAACGCAGCCAGCTAAACTTGTGGGCATCGACAGCGAAGGCATGCATTTGCGTATCGGTGAAGGCCTCTACTGGCTGGGCTTTCCAGAGCCTTGCAACACTTCGACACAGGTGCGCGAAGCACTGGTTTTATTGGCTCGGGCAAATGAGTGGCCGAAAAAACAGACGGCATAGCCTTGAATTTGGACAGGCGCGCCGTCATCTAAGACGGGTTGGAAGATATTCTTCCGGAGAGGAATCATTTGATGCGTGCTTTTCTATTGCTCTTTCTGTTGTTTCCAGTGCTAGAGCTGTATGTCTTTTTCAAGGTCAGCACCGCTATCGGGTTTTTCCCTGCGTTGCTGCTGATCATTGCCGGCTCCATGCTGGGTGTTCTGGTGGTTCGCGTTGCAGGCCTGGCCACGGCGCTGCGGGCGCGCGAAAGCCTTAATCGCGGCGAATTGCCGGCCCAGCAAATGCTTGAAGGCCTGATGCTGGCGCTGGGTGGCGGTTTGCTGGTGCTGCCAGGTTTTATCAGCGATGCAGCCGGTCTGCTGTTGCTGTTCCCGCCGGTTCGCCGGTTCCTGGTCAATCGCCTGCGCAAGCGCGCAGAAGAACAGGCCATTCGCCAGCGTGCATTTGCCGATGATTTCGCAGCCGCCAATCGCCCTGCAAACCATCAGCCCATTGGGCGCGAGCCCAATGTGATTGAAGGCGAGTTCGAGCACCGCGACAAATAAGGCATTTGGCGTTATCAACACGGCACCTTGGGTGCCGTGTTTGTTTTCGGTAGCACACAAGGTTAAAAATTTCATGGGTGCGCCCTTGTAATAAGTGGATGCGCCCTTATGTAACGGACACCGCAGGGTTTTACTGGCAACAGCACAACCCCCTCAGCGAATCGCACCCGGCATTTCCGGACTTGCAAACCCAGCCGGTGTTGACACCGGCCGATGAACACCACAATTAGGAGAGATCGACAATGAAGCTTCGTCCTCTGCATGACCGCGTCGTAATCCGTCGCAGCGAAGAAGAAAAGAAAACCGCTGGCGGTATCGTTCTGCCGGGTTCCGCTGCCGAAAAAGCCAACAGCGGTGAGATTCTCGCTGTAGGCACTGGCCGCGTTCTGGACAACGGTGAAGTGCGTGCGCTGGCTGTGAAAGTGGGTGACAAGGTTGTGTTCGGCCCTTACTCCGGCAGCAACACTGTGAAAGTCGACGGCGAAGACCTGCTGGTTATGGCTGAGAACGAGATTCTCGCTGTTATCGAAGGCTGATTTCCCGCTCCTTTTCCCGTTACTACAAAGTATTTAAGGAAGAACGAACATGGCTGCTAAAGAAGTTAAATTCGGCGACTCCGCCCGTAAAAAAATGCTGGCCGGTGTTAACGTCCTGGCTGACGCAGTAAAAGCGACCCTGGGCCCTAAAGGCCGTAACGTGATCATCGAGAAGAGCTTCGGCGCTCCGACCATCACCAAGGACGGCGTTTCCGTAGCCAAAGAAATCGAACTGAAAGACCGTTTCGAAAACATGGGCGCGCAGCTGGTTAAAGACGTTGCCTCCCGTGCCAACGATGACGCTGGTGACGGTACTACCACTGCAACCGTTCTGGCTCAGTCGATCGTCAACGAAGGCCTGAAAGCCGTCGCTGCCGGCATGAACCCGATGGACCTGAAACGCGGCATCGACAAGGCGACCATCGCCATTGTCAAAGAGCTGAAATCGCTGGCCAAGCCATGCGCTGACAGCAAGGCCATCGCTCAGGTAGGTACCATCTCTGCCAACTCCGACAGCTCCATCGGCGACATCATTGCCGAAGCCATGGAAAAAGTCGGTAAAGAAGGCGTGATCACTGTTGAAGAAGGCTCGGGCCTGGAAAACGAACTGTCGGTTGTTGAAGGCATGCAGTTCGACCGTGGCTACCTGTCCCCGTACTTCGTCAACAAACCAGAAACCATGACTGCCGAGCTCGACGGTCCGCTGATCCTTCTGGTCGACAAAAAGATCTCCAACATCCGTGAACTGCTGCCAGTTCTGGAAGCTGTTGCCAAGGCCGGTCGCCCACTGCTGATCGTATCCGAAGACGTTGAAGGCGAAGCCCTGGCGACTCTGGTTGTGAACAACATGCGCGGTATCGTGAAAGTAGTTGCTGTTAAAGCACCTGGTTTTGGCGATCGTCGCAAGGCAATGCTGCAGGACATCGCTGTTCTGACTGGCGGTACCGTTATCTCCGAAGAGATCGGTCTGAGCCTGGAAAGCGCTACCCTGGAACACCTGGGTAATGCCAAACGCGTCACCGTAACCAAAGAAAATACCACCGTTATCGACGGTGCCGGTGTTGAAGCTGACATCCAGGCTCGCGTGACTCAGATCCGTGCCCAGGTAGCTGACACCACTTCGGACTACGACCGTGAAAAACTGCAAGAGCGTCTGGCCAAGCTGTCTGGCGGCGTTGCAGTGATCAAGGTTGGCGCTGGTTCCGAAGTAGAAATGAAAGAGAAGAAAGCCCGCGTTGAAGACGCCCTGCACGCAACCCGTGCAGCCGTTGAAGAAGGCGTGGTACCTGGCGGTGGCGTGGCACTGGTTCGCGCTCTGCAGGCCATTGCTGACCTGAAAGGCGACAACGCTGATCAGAACGTTGGTATCGCATTGCTGCGTCGTGCTGTTGAAGCACCTCTGCGCCAGATCGTTGCCAACTCCGGCGACGAGCCAAGCGTAGTTGTCGACAAAGTGAAGCAGGGTTCGGGTAACTACGGTTACAACGCAGCCACTGGCGAATACGGCGACATGATCGAAATGGGTATTCTTGACCCGGCTAAAGTGACTCGTTCGGCTCTGCAAGCGGCTTCGTCGATTGCCAGCCTGATGATCACCACTGAGGCGATGATCGCTGAGATCCAGGACGACAAGGCAGCTGGCGGCGGTATGCCAGACATGGGCGGCATGGGTGGTATGGGCGGCATGATGTAAGCCAGCCTTACCCCGATACGCAAAAGCCCCGCACGGTTAACCGTGCGGGGCTTTTTTTTGCTTTGTGGGAGCTGATCTGGCGATAGCATCAGTGCGGTGAGTCAGGCAGCCCGAGCTGCCTGCATCGCCAGCAAGCTGGCTCCTGCACACTCAAATTATTGCGCTGCTGCCTGCACCGGCGCCAATTTCACCGGCTTCCAGCCCAACAGTTGTTGCTTGTAGCCATGGCTGGCGGCCTGGTAGTAGGTGATCGCCCGTTCAATCAACGGATCGGTCGCCGGTACGCGGGACTCAATGCTGGCAGTCAGCGCTTCGTCGTGGCGGCGCAGGCCCTGACGCGGGCTGAGAATCGCCAGGTCTTTACCGTCAAACAGGCCCAGGTGCTGGTAGTTGCCCACCACCACTCGTGGCGGGAGCGGGTTGTCCTGCAGCAGGTTGCGACCGAAGAACGTCGACTGGTAATCCAGGTTCAGCAAACCGAGCAAGGTCGGCGCCAGGTCGATCTGGCTGGCCAGTTGCGATTCCTCACGGGCTTCGATCAGTTTTGGCGCATAGATAAACAGCGGGATCTGATAGTTGGTGATCGGCAAGTCTTCTTTGCCGGCACTGCCGGCGGTGTGGTCTGCCACGAACACAAAGATTGTGTTGTCGAACCACGGCTTGTTACGCGCATCCTTGAGGAATTGACCGATGGCGTAGTCAGTGTATTTCACCGCGCCGTCACGACCGTTACCCGACTTGATGTCGATGCGGCCTTCAGGGTAGGTGTACGGACGGTGGTTGGAGGTGGTCATCAACTGCAGCAGAAACGGCTTTTGTTGCGCATAGTTGGCATCGGCCAGCTTCAGTGTTTCGCGGTACAGGTCTTCGTCAGCCATGCCCCAGGCGTTTTTGAAGTGGATATCGGCTTCATTCACGCTGCTCTGGTCGACGACACGGTAGCCGTTGCCGCTGAAGAACGCGTTCATGTTGTCGAAATAACCGCGGCCGCCATATACGAATACGCTGTCATAACCCACGGCGTTAAGTTGCTGGCCCAGGCTGGCAAAACCGCTTTCACGGCCGATGCGCTTGACGATCGAGCGGCCCGGTGTCGGTGGAATGGCCAGGGTAATGGCTTCCAGACCACGGTCGGTACGAGTGCCGGTGGCATAGAAGTTGTTGAAGTACAGGCTCTCTTTGCGCAGCTGATCGAGGTTTGGCGTCAGGTTGCGGCCATCACCGTTGCTGCCCAGGTACTTGCCGCTGAGGCTTTCGATGGTGACCAGCACAATGTTGGGCTGGCGCGCAGTGCCGGGGTTGTCGATGTTGCGGCGAATATCCAGCGGGTCCTGGCCAACAAAGGTCGCGTTGGGTTCAGCCAGCTCACTGCGCAATTGCTTGGCCACCACGTCGTTGGGCAGGCTCGCGTAAAACTGCTGGTAATCCAGCTCGTTGTTACGGAACGCGGCGAAGAACTGATACGGGCCGTTGCTTGCCAGCTCATGCTGATAGGCGTTACCGCCCTGGCCTCGGGGACCATCCTGGTCAAGCAGTTGCAGGCTCAGACCGGCTACCAGCAGCAGGCCGGCGAAGGTGGCGATGCGCATACGAAAGGCCGGGAGCGGAGCATTGATCGCGGCCTTGAACGGTTTGCGCAGGGCAAGGCTCAATACCACGGCCGTCAGGGCGATGCCGCTGAGCAGCAGGCCGATCGGGTAGGACTCCAGCACGTTGTTCAACACCTCATCGGAATAGACCAGGTAGTCCACGGCGATAAAGTTGAAGCGCACCCCGAATTCATCCCAGAACAGCCACTCGGCCACGGCGGTGAACAGCATGGCGAACAGGCTGACGGTCAGCAGGCCTTGCAGGAACCACTGATGGCCACGTCGACGCCACAGGGCAGGGGGGCACAACAGCAGATACAGGCCCAGCGGCAGGGCGGCATAGGTCAAAAAGCCAAGGTCATACAACAAGCCAATACCAAACACCGGCAGCCAGTTGTTTCCGGCCTCTCCTAGATGGGTGACCAGCAAAACGCCTCGGGTAATCAGGAACGTCGCCAGCCAACAGCCAGTCAACAGAAGGAGGTAGCGCATAGGCGCGGTATGCAGCAGACGCATTGTTGTTTTTCCTTAAACGCAGGGGGGCGTGAGTGTGCGGGCGCTACTGTATTGAGTTTGTGAACCGAGAGTAAAAAAAATGTCATTTATGTGAGAGCGCTAACTAAATCGTTTGAGCGCCCTGCGGTGCTGGCCCTGCGCGGTGCTTGGCCTTAAGCTGCGCGGGCCAAGACGGCCGTAACTGCGAACGGAGACAATGTGCCCATGCGAATTCTATTGGTTGAAGACAACCGCGATATCCTCGCCAACCTGGCGGACTACCTGGGGCTAAAAGGCTATACCGTTGACTGCGCGCAGGACGGTTTGTCAGGTTTGCACCTGGCGGCTACCGAGCACTACGACCTGATCGTGCTGGACATCATGCTGCCCGGTATCGACGGCTATACCCTGTGCAAACGCCTGCGCGAAGACGCCCGCCGCGATACGCCGGTCATCATGCTGACTGCCCGCGACCAGCTGGATGACCGTCTGCAAGGTTTCAAGTCTGGCGCAGATGACTACCTGCTCAAACCGTTTGCCCTGTCGGAACTGGCCGCGCGAATCGAGGCGGTACTGCGTCGCGCCCAGGGCGGAGGCCGGCGCGAGTTGCAGGTCGGCGAGTTGCGCTACGACCTCGACACTCTCGAAGTGACCCGTGAAGGCCGCCTGCTCAAGCTCAACCCGGTGGGCCTCAAGCTGCTGGCGGTGCTGATGCAAAAAAGCCCCCACGTACTGCGCCGCGAAGTGCTGGAAGAAGCCCTGTGGGGCGACGACTGCCCGGACAGCGACAGCCTGCGCAGCCACGTACACCAATTGCGCCAAGTGATCGATAAACCGTTCGACAAGCCTTTGTTGCAAACCGTACACGGTGTGGGCTACCGCCTCGCCGAGATTCGCGATGGAGTTTAAGCAAAGCCTTTCCCAGCGGATCATCATCGCGTTTGCCTTGATGAGTGCGTTGGTGGCGGGGACATTCGCAGTGGGCATTATTGCCACCGTGCATCTGGTCGAAGAAAAGCTGATCTCGGCCGGGCTGGGCGGCGATTTGCAGCGCCTGTTGTTAATGGACAACGTGGCCGACTGGAACCATCGGCCCAAGCCAAGCCAGCTGTTTTACTTCAGCGGCGGGCGGGGCGACTTTGCGTTGCCCAAAGACCTGCGTCACCTGGACCCGGGTTTTCATGAAGTGTTTCGTGACCAGTTGTCGTATCACGCGATGGCTGAAGTGGTCGATGGCCGGCGATATGTCCTGCTGCAAGATCAGAGCGATTTTGAAGAGCGCGAGCGCGTGCTGTTTGCCGTGGTTGTGGTCGGTTTCGTACTGGCGCTGGCGCTGGCGGTCTTTTTGGGCTGGACCCTGGCTCGCCGGGTAATGGCTCCGGTGGTGCGGCTGGCCCGCCAGGTTCGTCATCGTGATCAGTTGCTGGGGCTGGCACCACCGCTGGCGCCGGACTACGCGGCCGATGAAGTGGGCGAGTTGGCAGTGGCGTTCGACGCCACGCTGGGCCGCTTGCGTGACACCCTGACCCGCGAACGGTTGTTCACCAGTGACGTGAGCCACGAGCTGCGTACACCCTTGATGGTTCTGGCAAGTTCCTGCGAGCTGTTGCTGGAAAACCCGTCACTGGACCAGCGCAGTCGCTCACAGGTGGAGCGCATATCGCGCGCTTGTGAAGAGATGCGCGAACTGGTGCAGACCTTCCTGATGCTGGCCCGAGCGCAACATGAAGATGCCAGCATGTCGCCCACGGTGACTCTTTCAACCGTTGCCGAAGGCCTGATCAGCCTGTGGCGTGAGCCCATTGAGGCCAAGGGTCTGGAGCTGATTTATGACCCGGGCAACCCGCTCGATGCCCGCTATAACGCCACTTTCCTGCACGCGGTCATGGGTAACTTGCTGCGCAATGCATTGCATTACACCGACACCGGCTTTATCCGGTTGACCCTTGAGCCCAGCGGCTTTGTGGTGGAAGACAGTGGTGTCGGTATCCCGGAAGAAAAGCGTCAGGCCATGTTCCAGCCCTTTGTTCGCGGCAGCGAAAAACGTGGCGAAGGCCTCGGGCTGGGTCTGTCACTGGTTCAGCGGATCTGCGACAGCCAGGGCTGGCGTGTGACCCTCACCACGATGGAGCCCAACGGCTGCCGGTTTCACGTCGAGCTTGATCCGGCCGACGCCTGAAACCCTCAAGTGGCCTGCGCCCTGCAGGCTGCTTTACTCTAAAAACGCGGGTTCAAGCATGGCCCCGCGCCACCATTCTCAGCCTGTAAAACCTTGAAATACTTGCCCGGGCGAGAGGACGAAATTTTCACCTGATGATGACCTGACGCAAACGTTCTCCTGATTAAGGTATTGCCTATATATCTCAGGAGCACTTTTATGAGCCCCATCATCAAGCTCAAATTTTCTGAAAAGTACAATCAACAGCACGCGGCTGAATACTTGATCAAGCACCAGGACGGACTGGCCCGACGGCTCTCGCACATGCGTGATGAGCAGTTGGCACGGCGCGCTCTGGCCTTGGCCGGCGAGCCTGCGGTTGTCCTGGACTTGCCCTGTGGCGCGGGCCGTTTTTGGCCGTTGCTGGCGAAAATGCCGAGCCGCGAAATCATCGGTGCAGACAACTCGGCATCGATGCTGGAGGTAGCGGCGCTGGCGCAACCGGCCGATGTGGTCAAACGGGTACGGCGCTTGCAGACGTCTGCATTTGAAATAGACATGCCTGATAACTCGGTCGACAGCATCTTTTGCATGCGCCTGCTGCACCATATCGGCGATGCAAGCCACCGGATGGCTCTATTACGGGAGCTTCATCGCGTCAGCCGGGACAGCGTGATTATTTCGTTGTGGGTTGATGGCAATTTCAAGGCCTGGAAACGCAAGCGTCTTGAGCGCGAGCGTGCTGCCGAGGCAGAGCAGGACGGTTACCAAAATCGCTTTGTGTTACCAGCTGCTACAGTCGAATCCGAGTTTAAAAAGGCCGGGTTCACCGTTCAGGAACATTTGGACTTTATTCCGCTCTACGCGATGTGGCGGGTTTACGTATTAAGAAAGAGGTAATCATGACCGTTGAATGTGCACAGCAATCCCCCTCTGCGACCGAAGACCGTTTTGAGTTCTATTGGAATCAAAGCGGTGAATGGGTTGAAGAACCCAACCAGCGTCGTGGGGGTGAGAGTGGTGTGCAACGGGTTCACGATGCCAATGGGCGCCTGCTCTATGCCAAGCGCCAAGTGGGCCATACCTACCGTAGCTGGCGTTACCCGCTGGGTCGTCCCACGGTACTGCGCGAACGTGATGCGCTGCTGGCCATGGACCGTTTATCGGTCGGTGTTCCTGGACTGGTGTTCTGTGGTGCCCAGCAAGGGGCTGACAAGCAATGGCGCGCCCTGCTGGTCACCGTCGCCCTGGACGGCTTTGTCGAAATCGACAACTGGTACGCCGCCGGAGAACGCGAGCGTCTGGGTGAAGCGGTGCATGACCGCGTACTTGAAGCCATTGGCCATACGTTGGCACGGATGCATCTGGGCCGCTGGCAACATGGCTGCCTGTACGCAAAACATGTTTTTGTACGGGTCACGGGGCACGGCGAGAGTGCGCAGATAGACGTGGCTTTGCTGGATCTCGAAAAAAGCCGGCAACGTCTGACCGCCCATAAAGCAGCTTCCCACGATCTAAAACAGCTACGCCGCCATTCGTCGTGGAATTCCACCGACTGGAACAAACTGAACTACTTTTATAAAACAGTGTTTGGCAGCGCTATCAAAGGTTTACGGTGATGAGGCGAGAAATAGCACGAAGTTTGTTTCTGCTGGGCGCTCTGGCCATTGCTGGCGTGGCATTAGCCGCTTGGGAGCAACCTGTGACCCAAGTGTTAAGCACCGCGCAAACAGGGGCTCATTGCCCGCTGCCGCGAGCAGTGAAAGTGGCGGTAGTGGCAAAACCCGATCACGACCTGCTGTTGTTTATGTTTGGCATGACCCAGGGTTTGCGCAAATAATGGTGGTTACAGCCTGCAGGGGCTGACAAAGGCTGCGATTTTCAAGGTTCAATATCACAGCCTTCGCCAGCTCATGCGGGATTTACCCTTGCATGACGTGTAAATGGTTGTCCCACAGCCCGGACGGCAAATCCAATGGCATGGCGGTCAGATTGCTCTGGCGACAATCGTAGAAACGGCAACGGCCCTGGCCGGACGTGACCACAAACCCGTCTTTTACCGCACCCACCCCTGCACAATCCGGCAAGGGCGCATCCAGGCGCAGGTCGCCGCTGTCCAGATCCCACACAAAGAATCGATTGCCCCGCGGAGCGGTCAGTGCCACTAGCCGCAACTCGCTGTGGACCGCAACACTGGCCGTGTAATGACCCATGGCGCGCAGTTGTTGCTCGGCCACCGGGAAGGGTTCAAACGGCTGGCCAGGACGCTTGATGGCCAGCAATTCGGAAAGCTCATGGGCATCCCCCATAAACTGCTGACAGGCGACGATCGTGCCGTCGCTGGCGATGCCCAGATGTCGCACGCTGTTCATCTGCTGGCTCAGGGTTTCCTTGCTAAGCAAGGTGCCATCACGTTGCATCAGTACCAGGCTGGGCTCCATCGCATTGAGATTCATCTCGACCCGGCTTTCGGCCTCGGTGCGAATCCCGCCGTTGGCCACCACCAGCGTCTCGCCGTCAGGCATCCACGACACTTGATGCGGGCCTACACCGTGGGTGGGGATTTCGCCACTGTGAACCAGACGCTCGCCCTCGAAGCGATAAACCCCCAGCAACCCGCGGCCCGGGTCGGTGGTGTCGTTTTCGGTGGTGTACAGCCACTCGCCGTCTTTATGGATCACGGCGTGGCCATAAAAATGCCGATTGGGCAGGGAGGTCAGGGTTTGCAGCAACTGCCCGTCTGCCAGGCCGATCAGGTAGCTTTCGGTGCCGGGGCGCCGCGCTACAAATAGTGCAATGGGCAGTGTGGGGTGGTTGATGATGTCATGGCAGCGCTGGCCGACCCGGGTGCTGAAGACCTGGGTGCCGTCCAGACGATAGCCGACCGCAAAATGATTGCCGTCCCCATCGTCCCGGGCACTGAGCAGCAGCGGGCTCTGGCCTTTTTGTTTAAACAGCGACCAGCCACCCAGCGTCATGGCGCTCAGCAGTAAACTGCCGAGCTTGAGAGCTTGCCTGCGCATCATCGAGCCTTCCTTTATCAATCGCCGTCGTTGGCGTTAAAACCCAGCTGGATACCCAGTGCCTTGGCCAGTTCACCTTCGTGCAGGCGGTGAACCACGTTCAGGCTGTCGTAGATGGCGTCGAGCTGGGCACGGCCGGCGTCGTCAGCCAGCAGTTCGTTGAGCGAGCGCTGATTGTCGTTAAACAGTTTGAGAGAAGCGGTGTAGGCCGCATCGATCTTGTCGGCCAATGGCTTTTGTTCGGCAGGCAACAGGCCGCGCAAACCTTTGTTGTCGACACCGGTCCATACGGTCTGGGCGGCGGCCAGGCTGGCGGCCAGGCTTTTGAGCGACGACTCGCTACGCCACGCATCAGCCTGGAACGGCTGCGGGATGCCCTTGCTCTGGCGGCCCATTGGCGTGCCGAGTTTTTTCTTCAGGGTGTCGAGTGCGGTCACTTGTACGCGCAGCACATCAGCAATGGCTTCGTGGGAGTCGGCGTAACGCTGGTTCGGGAACTTGCTCATTTGCGCGAGCATGCCGTCAGTGCTGTTCCAGCTGGCCAGGATCTCTTCAGCCAGTTGCTTTTGACGTTCACCGATGGCGGTAAGCAGCGGGCAGTAGCGGGCCTTTTGCGTATCGTCAGCGAGGTTGATATTGCTGTCGAACAGAATGTATTCGTAGGCGGACAGGCCCTGTACCACAACGCTGGACTTGGCCAGTGCGGCGGCATCGATCTGCGGCTGGGCGATCACCAGTTGCTCGACCTGACGGCCGACCAGGTTCTTCTTGTCTGGCCAGAACTGTACCTGCCACGCGCGATTGCCTTCGGCCAAAGGCCCGATCAGCAGAGGCTGCAGCTCGGCCCAGGCTTTTTGCGCATGCAGGAAGTCGGCTCTGGCCGTCTCAAGGGTTTCCTTGCCTTCGCAGTAGGCCAGAGCGCTGACAGCCAATTGGCGGTCGGCTTCAACCCAGCGGCTGTAGGTCGGCAAAATCACTTGCTTGGCGATCGCCGCCGAAGTTACGGCTTGCGGGTCTTGTGGCGAGCAGGCGGCCAGGGCGATAGCAGCGAGGCTGGTGAACAAAAGCTTGGGTCGAAACATGTCGGGGTCCCCGATCTTGTAAGGCGTTTAAAGAGAGTTCAGGAACGCCAGCAACGCAGCGCGCTGCTCGGCATTAAAGCGTAAAACCTGTTGCTTGGCCGGTTCTGCCTCGCCGCCATGCCAGAGCACGGCTTCCAGCAGATTGCGTGCACGGCCATCGTGCAAAAACTGGGTGTGGCCACTGACCGCCTGGGTCAAACCTATGCCCCACAGCGGCGGCGTGCGCCAGTCGCGGCCAGAGGCGGCGAATTCGGTACGGTTGTCAGCCAGGCCAGGGCCCATGTCGTGCAGTAACAGATCGCTGTACGGATGAATGACCTGATTGGCCAGTTCGGGCTCGGCGGCGTTGGCTGACGTGGTGAACGTTGGTGTATGGCACGACGCGCACCCGGCCTGGTAGAACAGGTTTTTACCGGCCAGTACCTGGGGCGAGCCGACATCGCGGCGGGCGGGCACGGCCAGATTGCGGGTGTAGAACTCCACCAGCCGCAGAATGTTGTCGCTGACCTCCGGCTCGCCATCAGGGCCATTGCCGTTGGGCGCTTGCAGGCAGTCAGTCTGGGCCGGGGTGCAATCATCGAACGGTCTCAGGGATGTAGTGAGCCCCATATCACCAGAAAAGGCGTGAACATTCTGTTGATTGAGGTTCGGTTGCCCGGCTTTCCAGCCAAATCGACCCAGGACAGTTTTTTGCTGTGCGTCATCCCACACCTGATTGGGGCGCCCGGCGATGCCATCACGGTTTTTGTCCTCAGGGTCGGCATTGGCCAGAATCGCCGCCTCAGGGATCGCTTCAAGCAAACCCAGGCCAATCATCGGCGGAGCAATGCGTGCCGAGAAGCGCGTTTCGGGGTGCATTGGGCCATAACCCAATTGGGTGATCTGCAACGCGGGTTTGCGCAGCTCGACTTCCGTGCCGTCCTTGAAGCGTACGGAGACGGGCTCGTAATCGACCCGCACCTTGCCTTCCGGAGCAACACCGGGCACCGACATGTCTTGCAGCTGGCCGCCGTAGGTCGGTTCCGGGACCACCCCGACCTGTTCGATCAGCTTGGCCAGCACAGGATCGTTGGGGATCGACAGGCGAACCAGCATCGAGACCGCGTTTTTGGCGCCGGGGGCGGGCGGGTGGCCGCGACCGTCCTTGATGTGGCAGTTCTGGCAGGCATTGGTATTGAACAGCGGGCCCAGGCCATCACGGGCGGTGGTGGTGGCGGGCGCGATCACCCAAGGGTTGCGGAAGAAGCTGTTGCCGACGCTGAAGTCCAGACGCCGGGTGGGCGCAAGGTTGGCCGAGGGCATGGAAAACGCGTTGTGATCGGTTTTGCGCACCGTAGTAGCCCCGCCGGAGCGGGCTTCGCCGGGCTCGGGTTTGGTAAAGCGCGGCGCATCATCACAACCGCCAAGGCCCAGGGCCATCAGCAGCAGAGACAGGCGAAGAGGCAACGAAGGCATCAAGCGTCCAGATCAGCGAGCAAAATCGAGGGCGTAAAGTCTAGCAGGGAAGGTGAATTGAAATAAGAGGGATTAGCGTTTGCTGTGGCTATAGCAGACTAATGACCCTGTAACCGCTGCCGAGACTAAAGCTACAGGAGGCGGCCCACAAAAAAAGGCGACCCGAAGGTCGCCTTTTTTCATTCACTCAAACGCTGCGGATCAAAACTCGTGATCGGCGTTGTCCGGGTTCAGGTCGGTGATGCCCAGCTTGCCAGCGGCTTGCTCGATGGCACCGGTCTGTTTGACCAGGGCGGCGATGGCGTCACGTACTACCTGGTTGCCCGCTTCGTTGCCCGCAGCGATCAACTGGTCGTAGTGCTCGCCCTTGTTGGCGAGGTCTACCATGACCTGGATCTTGGCTTCGGTGTCGGCCAGATCGGATTTCAGCGTAGCGTCTGCAGCCGGGTCAACGACCACTACCAGCGACGACAGGCTTGGGCCGGTCAGCTTGGTGCCGTCAGTGCGCAGGTACTCACCCAGGTACACGTTACGGATGCCCTTGGCGTCGTAGAAGTGCGAGTTATGGGTGTTGTCGCTGAAGCAGTCATGCTCGTCTTCAGGCGAGTTGGCTTCCAGCGAGACTTTCATGCGCTCGCCAGCCAGTTCGCCCAGCGACAGGCTGCCCATGCCGAACAGCATTTTGCGCAGGCCATTTTTCACCGGCTCGGCTTCAAGGGTGGCGCGGTAGTTGTCTGCAACGTTGGGTGCCCAGTTGCCGACCATTTCGTTGAGGTCGCTGACCAGCAGTTGGGTCACGGCCTTGAGGTAGGCACGACGACGGTCGTTGTGGCCGCCAGTAGCGCCTTCGCCTTCTAGGTAGTCGGACGCTGGACGGTTGCCTGCACCCGGGCCTGTACCGTTGAGGTCCTGGCCCCACAGCAGGAATTCGATAGCGTGGTAGCCGGTAGCCACGTTGGCTTCGGAACCGCCCAGCTCGTTCAGGCTGGCCAGGGTTTCCGGGGTGATTTCGGTGACGTCGATCTTGTCTTCGCCGACCTGGATCTGGGTGTTGGCAATGATGTTGGCGCTGGCGCCCGGGTTACCCAGTGCGCCGGCGTAGCTGGCGTCAACGTAGTCGATCAGGCCTTCGTCCAGGGGCCAGGCGTTCACTTGGCCTTCCCAGTCGTCAATGATGGTGTTGCCGAAGCGGAACACTTCGCTCTGCAGATAAGGTACGCGGGCTTCGATCCAGGCTGCACGGGCGGCCTTGAGGGTGTCGTCGTTCGGCTTGGCCAGGAACGCATCGATAGCGGTTTGCAGGTTTTTCGCGGTGGATTCAGCATCGCTGTACACAGCGTGAACGATGTCTGCGTAATGCGCGACAACGGCCTTGGCGGCGGCTTCATCGACTTTTGCAGCGCTGATGTCAGCGGCTGGCGTCGCGCTGCTGGTGGCTGCTGCCGGCGCAGGTGTCGCGGCGGTTTTTTCCTTGTCCTTGTCGCCACAACCGGCGAGTGAGATAGCAATGGCCAGCAGACTGGCGGTAGCCAGAGGCATACGAATCATGGCGAAAATCCTGCTTCGAGAGATGGGACAAGCGTGCGGGTGCACGCAAAACTGCCACATAATGCGAAAGATATGCATTTTGTGTAAAGGGTTACTGTTGTAAATATTTCTTATTTACTTTGGCTCTACACCGGATCTTTCGCGAATCAAGAAACATGGATTTACATAATCACTGTCTTGCCACGTCGTGACTGCTTTAGATAAGCGACCATCTCCCGCGCGCCTAGGGGTTTGCTGTACAGATAGCCCTGGCCTTCATGGCAGCCTTCGCCGATCACATAGGCTTCTTGTTCGGGGGTTTCGACGCCTTCGGCGATGACCTGCATGCCCAGGCTTTTGCCGAGCTGGATGATGGCCCGCACGATGGTGGCATCGTCGCCATCATCAATCAGGTCCTGCACAAAACTTTTATCGATCTTGATTTTGTCCAGCGGCAGGCTTTTGAGGTAGCTCAACGACGAGTAGCCGGTGCCAAAATCATCAATCGCAATCAATGCCCCGGATCGGCGCAGGCTCAACAGGTGCTGGGCGGCGGTGCTGATGTCTTTCATCAGGCTGGTTTCGGTGACTTCCAGCTCCAGGCTGCGCGCAGGCAGGCGGTGGCGCTGCATCAGGTTGTTGACCACCCGCGGCAGTTCGACGTGGTGCAACTGCACCGTGGACAGGTTGACGGCCATGCGCAGCTCACCGTAGCCCAGGTCGAGCCATTCGCGCAGCTGGCGGCAGGCCTGATCCAGTACCCATTCGCCGATGGCAATGATGCTGCCGTTTTTTTCGGCCAGAGGGATAAACAGATCGGGCGGGACCAGGCCGTGCTCGGGGTGATGCCAGCGCAAGAGTGCTTCGACGCCGACCACGCGGTGGTCGCTGTAGCGGATCTGTGGCTGGTAGACGAGAGAGAGCTGATTGCACAACAGGGCCTCGCGCAGGTCTTTTTCCAGCTCGCGCATACGCCGCATCTCGCGGTCCACGCTGGCGATATAAAACTGGTATCGGCTGCGCGAGTAGCTTTTGGCCAGGGTCATGGTTTGTTCGGCTTTTTGCAGCAACTGTTCGGTGGTGTCGCCATCTTCGGGGAACAGTGTGATGCCGATGGTGGCACGCAGGCGGATGTTTTGCTGGTCAAGGCTGAACGGCGTTTCGAGATCATCCAGAATGCTTTGGGCCAGTTCGGCCGCTTCGTAGGGTTGCTCGATATGTGCCTGGACCAGGGCGAACTGGTCCCCGCCCAGACGTGCCAGGGCACCCAGGCTTCCGCTGTGGGCGCGCAAACGATCGGTCAGGGCCTGTAGCAACTGGTCGCCGGTTTGATAGCCAAACTGCTCGTTGATCCCTTTGAAATCGTCCAGGCCCACACACAGCACGGCGACCCGGCGTTGCAAGCGACCGGCATCGGTCAGGATCTTGCCCAGTTGCCCCTGCAATTGCTGACGGTTGGGCAGACCGGTCAGGAAGTCGTATTGCGCCATGCGCAGCAAGGAGTTTTCGGCTTCATGACGCAAACGGTTATTGCGTTCAATCGAGGCCAGCAACTGGTTGGAAGTGTTGACCCAAACCCCCAGCTCGTTGTGTTCGTGGCCCTTGAGCAGAGGGATCACATGCTCACTGGGGCGGTCCGGGTTGATGCTGGTCAGGTGCCCGATAGTCTTCGACAGCGGTTTGGTCAGCCAGTAGTGATACACCAGGTACAGCCCCATCCCCATCAGCAGGGCGCGCAACAGGCCGGAGATCAGCAGGATCACCGAGTTGGCCAACAGGCCTTCTCCGTAAGTGGCGGTGTCGAGGGTAATGCTCAGGTCGCCGTAGTACTCGCCATACGGTCCCCGGCCCACCAGCGGAATACTGTAGGTGTACTCCTGGCCCAGAATCAGGTCGGTTACCCAGCGGCTCGAAGACTGTTGCAGTGGCCGTGATTTTTCGCCGAGGGGCGTTTCATTGGGGTGGCCGATGGAGGCCTGGCGCACGGCATCATCCTGGAACAGGCCTTCGACGACCTGCATGGCCATGTCGTGGTCCAGGCTGTACAGCGCCTGGGTCGAAGGGTCGCGAAACATGTCCAGAATACGTTCAGCGTCAACTGTCACGGCCTGTCGGACTTTGTAGGCATCGAACACAATTTGCGCGCAGCTCAGTGCGCACCCTACGACCAGTGCTGACAGCAGCACGATCCGGAGCAACTTCAGTGACAAGCTGTTCTTGAATTGCAGCTTCAAAGTGCTCTTCCTTGTGTCTTGCCGGTAAAGCCTGTGGCCTTGTATGGGGAGTTTTTTTGCGGGTGTGCAAGGCACAATCACGCAGGGTTGACGATCGCTACTGTGTCGGTAAATCCCCCTTGAACTTGAGGCACAGATTAAAAAATCCAATGGGTTGATCTTAGCTGGCGCAAACTTTCCGGGCAGGGATTTTGGCACTTTTAATCGGGCAAAAAAAACCCGGCAATGCCGGGTTTTTTATCTGTAGCCGGGCTTAAGCGGTGAAGGTTTTGCCTTCGAACTGCTCAGCAACGAACTTCCAGTTTACGAGGTTCCAGAACGCCTCAACATACTTCGGACGCACGTTGCGGTAGTCGATGTAGTAAGCGTGTTCCCAAACGTCGCAGGTCAGCAGCGGGGTGTCGCCGCTGGTCAGCGGGTTGCCGGCGCCGATGGTGCTGGCCAGGGCCAGGGAACCGTCAGCTTTCTTCACCAGCCAGCCCCAGCCGGAGCCGAAGGTGCCAATGGAAGTCTTGCTGAATTCTTCTTTGAACTTGTCGAACGAGCCGAACGAAGCGTTGATGGCATCAGCCAGCGCGCCAGTTGGTTCGCCGCCGGCGTTTGGCGCCAGGCAGTTCCAGTAAAAGGTGTGGTTCCAGACCTGAGCGGCGTTGTTGAAGATACCGCCCGAAGAGGTTTTAACGATCTCTTCCAGGGTTTTGCCTTCGAACTCGGTGCCTGGCACCAGGTTGTTCAGGTTCACGACGTAGGTGTTGTGGTGCTTGTCGTGGTGAAACTCCAGGGTTTCTTTGGAGATGTGCGGCTGCAGGGCATCGTGTGCGTACGGCAGCGGCGGCAATTCGAAAGCCATGATGATTCTCCTAATCAGGTCAGTTGCGATGAGCGCAAGGCCGATCACGGGCGGCCAAACACGCGCCGAAGAGTTTTTACTCTTTGCGGCGCAGGGGCTGGATCATAGCACCGGGGTGCCGGCTTAACCACGCGGCAACTGTGTGGGATAGACGTTTGCTCATGATCTATGGAAAAAACAGATCAGTGTTGGCGGGTGTTTTTGGAGGGCTTCGCTTCAGCCCGAAACAATCAACTGCACCGCCACGGCGTACATCATCACCGCCACCAGCAAGTCCAGTACACGCCAGGTGTTCGGGCGGGCCAGCCACGGTGCCAGCCATGCGGCGCCCAGTGCCAGGGTAAAAAACCACAGCAGCGAGGCGCTGGCCGCACCCACCACATAGGCACCGGGTACGCTCTGTTGTGCGCCGAGTGAGCCGATCAGCAAGACGGTGTCGAGGTAAACGTGGGGGTTGAGCAGGGTGACGGCCAGTGCGCTGAGCATCACCGCCTTGAGTGAGCGTGCAGTCTGGCCAGCCGATTGTTCAAGGCTGGATCTGGAAAACGCACGGCGCAGTGCCTGGGTGCCGTACCACAGCAAAAATACTGCGCCGCCCCAGCGCGCAACACTGAGCAGCAACGGGTTTTGCGCCAGGATTGTCGCCAGGCCAAATACCCCGGCCGCCACCAGCAAGGCGTCACACACCACACAAAATGCCGCCACGGGCAGATGGTGTTCGCGGCGCAGGCTTTGCGCCAGCACGAAGGCATTTTGAGTGCCGATGGCCATAATCAGGCCGAACGCGACCAACAGGCCATTAAGGTAGCTTTGCCACATAAGGATTACTCGTCGTGCTGCAGGCGGGAGAGAGGGTTACTGCTGGCTATTGTCGGGTGCTTGGCTGTATAAGAAAAACCAATATTGCTGATCGCTCATTAGGAAAACTGATGTTCGACTATAAATTGCTTTCGGCCCTGGCCGCCGTGGTGGAACAAGCCGGTTTTGAACGGGCGGCGCAAGTGCTTGGCTTGTCACAATCGGCCATCTCCCAGCGCATCAAATTGCTCGAAGCCCGCATCGGCCAGCCGGTGCTGGTGCGGGCATCGCCCCCGACCCCGACCGAGATTGGCCGCCGCTTGCTCAACCATGTGCAGCAAGTGCGCCTGCTCGAGCGTGACCTGCAAAGTGCTGTGCCTGCGCTGGACGAAGAAGGCTTGCCCGAGCGCCTGCGGATCGCCTTGAATGCAGACAGCCTGGCCACGTGGTGGGCCCCGGCGGTGGGGGACTTCTGCGCCGAGCAGCATCTGTTGCTGGACCTGGTGGTCGAGGATCAGACCGTTGGCCTCAAACGCATGCGCGCCGGTGAAGTTGCCGCCTGCCTGTGTGCCAGTGAGCGACCGGTAGCCGGGGCCCGCAGCGTGCTGCTGGGCGCCATGCGCTATCGGGCACTGGCGAGCCCGGCGTTTATTGCCCGGCATTTTCCTGACGGGGTGAGCGCCGCACTGCTGCCCAAGACGCCGGCGCTGGTGTTCGGGCCGGATGATTTTCTGCAGCATCGCTATTTGGCTGCACTGGGCGTGGATGGCGGGTTCGAGCACCATTTGTGCCCGTCTTCCGAAGGGTTTATCCGCCTGACCGAGGCAGGCCTGGGATGGGGGCTGGTGCCTGAGTTGCAGGTGCGCGAGCAGCTGGCAAACGGAATATTGGTGGAGCTTTTGCCAGATAAACCCATCGACGTGCCACTGTACTGGCATCATTGGCGCAATGGCGGACAACTGCTGGGTCAACTGACCGAACATTTATCCCGTTCGGCAGCCCGCTGGTTAGTGCCTTTGGCCTGACAACCGGCGTTTAAAGAGCAAGCAACAAGAATTACAGCATTTGGAGCGATTGATGAAGATTCTGGTCACCGGCGCGAGCGGCTTTATTGGCGGACGCTTTGCGCGTTTTGCCCTGGAGCACGGCTTTGACGTTCGGGTCAGCGGGCGACGCGCTGAAGGTGTTGAGCACCTGGTGCGACGTGGGGCTGAATTTATCCCGGGTGATTTGACCGATGGCCTGCTGGTACGCGACTTGTGCGTCGATGTCGATGCGGTGGTGCACTGTGCCGGCCACATGGGCGCCTGGGGGCGCTATCAGGATTTCCATCGTGACAACGTGCTGGTCACTGAAAACGTGGTTGAAGCCTGCTTGAAGCAGCGTGTACGGCGGCTGGTGCATTTGTCTTCGGCAGCGCTGTACTTCGACGGACGTGGGCACACGGACCTGACGGAAGACCAGTTGCCCCGGCGCTTCAGGCACCCCTATGCCGCGACCAAAAACCTGGCAGAGCAAAAAGTCTTCGGCGCCCAGGAGTTCGGCCTTGAAGTGGTCGCCCTGCGGCCGCGCTTTGTGACCGGAGCGGGGGATATGAGCCTCTTCCCGCGCTTGTTGAAATTGCAGCGCAAAGGTCGTTTGGCCATTGTGGGCAATGGCCTGAACAAGGTCGACTTCACTAGCGTGCAAAACCTTAGCGAGGCGTTGATGAGCAGCCTGCTGACGACCGGCTCGGCGTTGGGCAAGGCCTACAACATCAGTAACGGCACGCCGATACCGTTGTGGGATGTGATTAATTACGTGATGCGCCAAATGAACGTGCCGCAAGTCACCCGTTACCGCGGCTACGGGCTGGCCTACTGCCGGGGTGCTCTCAACGAGGCAGCCTGCAAGCTGTGGCCGGGGCAGCCTGAACCGACACTCTCGCGTTTGGGCGTGCAGATCATGGACAAAGACTTTACCCTCGACATCAGCCGCGCGCGGCATTACCTCGACTACGACCCAAAAGTCAGTCTGTGGGCCGCGCTGGATGAATTTTGCGGCTGGTGGAAAGCTCAGGAATCGCCCTACCGTTAACCACTTGCCGCTACCTCTAAAGCTTCAAAAAAGGTTTTGCCATGCGTAACGATGCCCGCGACGACTTTGACGATGTCCCGACCCTGCGCGCCGATGCGCATGACCATGATGAGTTGGCGTCGACAGCCGGTGCTCGTGAGCGCACCACGGTGTACTCGCGCAACACCCCGGTGATCAAGGTCAAGGGCCCGAGCACCGGTCCTCTGTGGACGTTGATCTGCGCTTTGTTGCTGGCTGTTGCCGGGCTGGGGTGGTGGAGCTTCCAACAGATTTCACTGATGGAGCAGCAACTGGTGGCAACCCAGGAGAGCTTTGCGCGCATCAGCGAAGAAGCAGCGGGGCGGTTGCAGGCGATCTCCGGCAAAGTGGTGGCCAGCGAGTCGACGATCAACAACGGCAGCGAAGCCTTGAAATTGCAGATCAAGCAGCTCGAAGAGCAACTGCTTGAGCAGAGCAAGCGCCAGCAAGGGTTGGTGGCGGGGCAGCAGGGCGATCTGGACCAGCGTTTTGAGCAAATCAATGCCGCGATGTTGCTGCAAGTGACGGCTCAGAAAGAAACCCAGACCCGGCTTGAAACCGAGATGAAAAACCTGGGCACTGAGTTGGCGGCGCTCAAGGCCAGTGTCGCGCAACAGGTGGCGGACGTGACAGCCTTGAAAAAACAGGGCAATCCGAGTTCGGCGGTGGAGCGACTGGAGCAAGACATGATCGTGCTCAAAAGCGAGATGGAAAACCGCCCGGCACCTGCCCAGGGCGCCAATGCTGCCGAGTTTGACGTGTTCCGTGCCCAAATGACGCGCAACATCAATACCCTGCAAAGCCAGGTCCAGAACCTGCAAAAGCAGATCAGCGCCAGGCCTTGAGTCTTCGTTGACTGTTTTACCCCCACCCCGGCCCTCCAGGAGAGAGCCAGGGTGAGGGGCTTTAACTTTTGGCTACAGCGCCTTGTCTTCACGCCCGCGCAGTACCTGATTGGGCATCGCCAGCGCCGCAGCCAGCCCCAGCAGTGAAACCGCTGCGCTGATGGTCAGCAGGTGGCGGAAGGTCAGCAGCAGCTCTGCACGCAGGTCATCCAGTGCCGGGCCTTGCACGGCGTTCAACCCGTCCAGCAGCACATTGCCCGAGCTGCCTTCCCCCAGCAGTGGCTGACCGCCAGCAGGCGCGAGCAATGAGTCATGCAGCAACGCCAGCAGCAGGGCCGACATCAAGGCTACCCCCATCGCACCGCCTAGCGCGCGGAACAGATTGGTGGTGCTGGTCGCCACGCCAATGTCGTGCTGGTGCACCGAGTTCTGCGCCCCCACCAGCGAAGTCGGAAATTGCATGCCGCCAGCGATCCCGCTGAAAAGCATGAACACGCCACTCAACAACTCGGCGCTCGGCGGGCTGAAAGCCATCCCGAGGATGGACAGAGGCATCAGCACCGCACCGCTTAAAATCATCGGTTTGTAGCGCCCGGTTACCGAGGTCATGCGCCCGGCAAAATAGGCCCCCATCGGCAAGCCTATGGCCAGGGGCAGCAGGTGCAGGGCTGCGCTGTCGGCACCCGCGCCGGTGATGCTCTGATACCGCAGCGGCATCAGCACAATCAGGGAAATGGCCTGGAAACTGGTGAAAAACACCGTGCACCAGCACAGCACTGCATTGCGATTGGCAAATAGGTGCATGGGCAACAAGGGCTCTGTCGTGCGGCGTTCGTGCCACACAAACAGCCCCAGCGCGATCAGCGCAACGGCCAGAAACCCGGCGACCTGATCATCGCGCCAGCTGTGCCCCTGGCCGATAAACGTGATGCTCAGCAACAGTGACGTCAGGCCTACGATCATCAGCATCGTGCCCAGGTAGTCAATAATCGGTTTTCGTTGCGGGACAGGCAACCCGACCAGCGTGCGATGGGAGATCCACAAGGCCGCCAGCCCCAGCGGCAAATTGATTAAAAATACCCAGCGCCATGACAGATACTCGGTCATATAGCCGCCCAGCACGGGTCCGGCGACGCTGGCCAGCGCATACATGCTGCTGAAATAACCCTGATAGCGTCCGCGTTCGCGAGGCGGCACGATATCGCCAATGATCGCCTGGCTTACCGAGATCATCCCGCCAGCACCAATCCCCTGAATGATCCGCGCCAGTACCAGCTGCTCCATGTTCTGCGCGAGCCCGCAAAACAGCGAGGCCAGGGTAAAGAGCCCCATGCCAAACAGCATCAGGCGTCTGCGCCCATACAAGTCGCCGAGTTTGCCGTAGATCGGCACGGCCACGGTCATGGCCACCATATAGCCCGAGATCACCCACGCGAGTTGGCTGACATCCTTGAATTGGGCGGAAATGGCAGGCATGGAGACGGCGACGATGGTTTGATCCAGCGCCCCCAGAAAAATCGCCAGCATCAGGGCGATCAGAATGCTGCGAATGGCGGGCTTGGTCTGGGACGGCTGATTCAGGCTGGTCACGAAAACACCTTTGGGCGGCAAACCTGTGGCGGAATGCCGCTAGTCTACTCGATAGCCTGCTATTCGATAGCCTCATAAGGGAGGCCGACGTAGTTTTCCGCAATGGTGGTACGGCCCGCTTCGGAGCCGACGAAATACGCCAGTTCGCTGTCGGCAATGCGCTGGCTGAAGCCGTCGCTGTCGGGGAAACGGTGCAGCATCGAGGTCATCCACCATGAGAACCGCTCAGCCTTCCAGATGCGCCGCAGGCAGATCTCGGAATAGCGTTCCAGCAGCTCTGTGCGGCCTTCGGCATAGACCTTGAGCAAAATATTGAACAGCGTGCTGACATCGCTGGCCGCCAGGTTCAAGCCCTTGGCCCCGGTGGGCGGCACGATGTGCGCGGCATCGCCCACCAGAAACATTCGCCCGTACTGCATTGGCTCGACCACAAAACTGCGCAGCGGGGCGATGCTTTTTTCGATGGAGGGCCCTGTTACCAGGCGTTCTGTCAGCGCCCTGGGCAGGCGGGCTTTCAGTTCGTCCCAAAAACGTTGATCAGACCAGTCCTCAACCTTTTCCCCGGCCGGAACTTGCAGGTAGTAACGGCTGCGGGTGGCCGAGCGCTGACTGCACAGGGCAAAGCCGCGTTCGTGTCTGGCATACACCAGTTCGTCGTTGACCGGCGGGGTGTCAGCCAGCACTCCGAGCCAGCCGAAGGGGTACACACGCTCGAACACTTTCAGCACATCGCCCGGAATCGATTGACGCGCCACGCCATGAAAACCGTCACAGCCCGCAATGTAATCGCAGTCCAGGCGCCAGCTTTCGCCGTCCTTGTCGAACGTTACGTAAGGCGCATCGGTTTTCATCCCGTGGGGCTGGACGTTTCTGGCGCTGTACAGGGTTTGTGCCCCGACGGCCTCGCGTGCGGCCATCAGGTCGCGGGTGACTTCGGTCTGGCCGTAGACCATCACGGTTTTGCCGCCGGTCAGGCCCTTGAGGTCGATATGCACCTGGCGGTCATCCAGCGCCAGTTCAAAGCCATCGTGAACCAGCCCTTCGGCGTCCATGCGCTGGCTGACCCCAGCCTGGCGCAACAGGTCGACCATGCCTTGCTCCAGCACCCCGGCGCGAATCCGGCCGAGTACGTAATCGCCGGTCTGGCGTTCGATGATGATGTTATCGATACCGGCGTTGTGCAGCAGTTGGCCCAGCAGCAAGCCGGAAGGGCCGGCGCCGATAATAGCGACTTGAGTTCTCATTATTGTTCTCTCGCGCAGCCTCGGCCCTGTGGGACGAGATGATTCTTATAAGTTTGTGCCTGTATTTTTCGCTTGCGAGAGAGGCAATAGAAGGTGATAACGGCGTCATTACCGGTACTTTTCGCTAATCGGTGCGATTATCGGCCTTTGGTGAAACTTAAGGTTCAGCCTCGATGAATCCTTCAATCCCGGTGTTCAAGCTTTACGGCGAGCAGCAAGACTGGCTCAGCCCCGATCTGCTGCACTGTGAAACCATTTCGCTACGCAGCCGTGTCCACGATTGGGAGATTCGCCCCCACCGGCATGCTGACTTGTGCCAGTTACTCTACGTCCACAAGGGGCGGGCGCAGGTTGAAGTCGAAGGCCAGTGCCATGTCCTGGAGCAATCGGCGATTCAGGTGATCCCGCCGTTGTCCGTGCACGGGTTTCAGTTTTCGCCGAACGTTGAAGGGTTTGTGCTGACATTGGCGGCGCCGCTGGTCGCCCAGCTGCAAGCACGGTTGGGCGGGTCAATCAGCTTGCTGCAACGGGTCGCCAGTTACCCGGCGGGCAAGGATCGCGATTACCTGAACAACCTCTTCAGTGAGCTGCAACGTGAATACGTCAGCGCGCAGCCCGCCCGGGACATGTTGTTGCAATCGTTGATCAGCGTGCTGCTGGTGTGGGTCGCGCGTCAGGTCATTCAGCAGCGTGAGGCGCAGCAGCTGCCGCAGCGCGGGCGCGAGTACCTGAGCCTGTTCAATCAGCGTGTCGAGCAGCGCTTTTGTGAGCAACCCGGTGTTGAGCAGTTGGCGCATGAGGTGGGGATTTCAGTGGCGCACTTGAACAGCATCTGCCGCGAACTGGCGGGGCAGTCGGCGCTGCAGATCATCCATCAACGGCTGATACTGGAGGCCAAGCGACATTTGATCTACACGCCCATGACCATCAGCGAAGTGGCGGACAGTCTGGGCTTTGCCGACCCGGCATATTTTGCGCGGTTTTTTCGGCGCCTGAGCGGGACGTCGCCCAGTGCGTTTCGAAAAGGGCGGACTGACAGTGTCAGCCCGACCTGATGCCCCAGGGTCTGTTGACGTTTGGTTGTGAGCCGCGTCGTCAACAGACCCTAGGGCGTCCTTATCTCAAAGCGCTAAACATGGCATTGCAATGCCCGCCATCACAACTGGCGGTAAATCCGGCTGCTTGCCGGGTTTGCTCGGCTCTGTAGCAAGCCCCCGCAAACAGGACAGCGGCAGCAAAAATGATAAACACGGTCATGCATCTTGTTTTTGTTTTGGTGGTCACGGTGTTTACTCCCTTGACGTCATAGCTTTGAGGCTAGTTCAGACCCAGGTTGTTGCACTGCCAGTTGTACGAGCGGTCACTCGGCTATTCATCCTCTAAATGGACTACACCCACAAAATAATTGCCTGTTCCTCGGCAGTGACTACAGGTTTCTATCCCACGCGGGCTCATCGGTAAAACGTGCGGCGAGAAAGTCGAGCATGCTGCGCAACGTTGCGGGCATGTGCTTGCGTGAGGCGTACACCGCGTAAATGTTCATCACGCGAGGCTCTGCTTCGGGCAGCAGGCGCACCAGTTCGCCACGGTGCACATACACCCCGGCCTGATAGCTGGGCAGCAGTGAAATCCCTGCGCCAGACAGGGTGGCGCTCAGTAACGTGCTGGCTTCGTTGGCGCTGATATTGCCCTGTACCGGGACCGACAGCTCTTCATCGTGTTGGGTGAAGTGCCACAGGCTCTTGCCGTAATAGGAGTGGGTCAGGCAGTTGTGCTGGCTCAGGTCGTCGACCTGCCGTGGCGCCGGATGTTCACGCAGGTACGCCGGGGACGCGCAAAGCACTGAACGACAGACGGTCAGCTTGCGGGCGATCAGGCTCGGGTCCAGATCATTGCTGGTACGAATGGCCAGGTCGATGCGTTCGTCCACCAGGTTCACCGTGCGGTCGAGCATTTGCATATCGATGCTGACCTGGGGGTAGAGCCTGACGTAGTCGGTGACCGCTGCGGCCAATTGCGCCTGCCCGAAGGAGGTACTGACGCTGATGCGCAGCAGCCCGCGTGGCGCATCACTGGGCACATCCACGGCGGCCTGCATGTCGTCAGCCAGTTCCAGCAGTTGCCGGCAGCGGGGCAGGGTTTCGTTGCCCGCCGCGGTCAGGCTCAGCTTGCGCGTGGTGCGGTGCATCAAGCGTGCGCCCACCCACTCTTCAAGCTCCGCCAGATAGCGCGACACCACAGGGCGCGACAGGTCCAGGTGGTCGGCTGCTGCGGACTGGCTGCCGAGGTCGACGACGGTGACGAACACCCGCATTGCAATAAGACGATCCATGATCTGCCCGATATCTGAAACAAACTATGTTCAAGCATCGCATTTTTAGTTGGGGATCGTGCAACTAAGCTCTGTTCATTGCCGACTCTGGCCACTGACTCAGGAACCTCCCCATGACTGGATTTTCGACCCTTCGCCGTTTCGTCCTCAGCGCAGTCGTGCTGGGTTTTGCAGCGCATGCCGCTGCCGCCCCGGCGCCTTTGACCCTGGACGTTTACAACCCTGGAGAGGCGGCGATATTTCCCGTGTCTTCGGTGCTGGTCAGTGGTGACAAGGACGCCATTCTGGTCGACGCCCAGTTCGGCAAGGCCCAGGCACAGCAGGTGGTCGACAAGATTCGCGCCAGCGGCAAACACCTCACCACGATCTACATCAGCCACGGTGACCCGGACTACTACTTTGGCCTTGAAACCCTGACCCAGGCATTCCCCGACGCGAAGGTCGTGGCCTCGGCGCCTACGGTTGCACATATCAACGAAACCAAAGACGCCAAGCTGGCGTTCTGGGGGCCGAAAATGGGTGCCGATGTACCGGGCAAAGTGATTGTGCCGCAGGTCCTGAAGGGCAATACCCTGGACCTTGAAGGGCGTGAACTGGATGTGGTCGGCCTCACCGGGCGCCAGCCGGATCGCACGTTTGTATGGATCCCGTCGCTTAAAGCCGTGGTCGGTGGCGTAGTGGTGGCTGACAACCTGCACGTATGGATGGCCGATACCCAGACGCCACAGTCCCACAAGCAATGGCTGGCCACCCTCAAGCGCATCGACAGCCTGCAACCGAAAATCGTGGTGCCGGGCCATTACCTGGGCCAGAGCGACCATTCGTTGAAAGCCGTGTATTTCACCCGCGATTACATCAAGGCGTTTGACGAAGAAACCGTCAAGGCCAAGGACTCGGGCGAGCTGATCGCCGCGATGAAAAAGCGTTACCCGCAGCTGGGCGAAGAGTCTTCGCTGGAGCTCAGCGCCAAGGTGGCCAAGGGCGAGATGAAGTGGTGATGTAAAGCCGGGCAATCAATTCAACAGGAGAGTGTCATGAGCAAAATTGCAATTATCGGGGCTACCGGTCGTGCCGGCAGCCAACTGCTGGAAGAAGCACTGCGCCGTGGTCACAGCGTCACCGCCATTGCCCGCCATGCCTCCAAACTGGGCGAGCGTGCCGGGGTGGTGACCAGGGATGTGGACATCAACGACGCCCAGGCACTGCAAGACGCCGTCGCCGGGCATGACGTGGTGCTCAGCGCGGCGCATTTCTCGACGCTGCCTGCTTCGGCCATCATCGAACCGGTGAAAAAAGCCGGGGTCAAGCGCCTGTTGTTCGTGGGCGGTGCGGGTTCGCTGCTGTTGCCGGGCGACACCAAGGTCATCGACAGCCCGGGTTTCCCCGACGAGTACAGGCCGGAGGCCACGGCGGGTGGCGTCTATCTCGACACCTTGCGCGCTGAAAACGACCTGGACTGGAGCTTCCTGTCACCCTCGGCCGAGTTTGTGGAAGGCGAGCGCACGGGCAAGTTCCGCCTGGGTACTGACCATCTGTTGATCAACACAGAGGGCAAAAGCTGGATCAGCTTCGCCGACTTCGCCATTGCCATGCTCGATGAAGTCGAACAGCCCAAGCATTCCCGTCAGCGGTTTACTGTGGGGTATTAGTTGAGCCTCACCTGAAGACAGTGGGAGCCAGCTCCCACTGTTGTTAATGCTCAGTCTGTTGCACCAACCACCCCATCAACTCACGCAACGGCGCTGACAGCTCGCTGCGCGGCGAGCACACCAGGTAATACGCCGCGCCGGTGCGCACTTTGAAATCAAAAGGCATGGCCAGTCGGCCGGCCTTCAGATCGTCGCCAATCAGGGACCAATCGCCAATCGCCACGCCGCTGCCCTGAGCCGCTATGGTCATGGCCAGGTCCAGGGTGTCGAAGTACTGATTCTGGCGGATGCTCGACAGATCGCCCCCTACCGCATTGAGCCAGTTGGTCCAGTCCCGTTGATCCCGGCTGGGGTGCAGCAGGGTGTGCTGCGCGAGGTCGTTCAGATGGTTGAGGGCGTTGCTGCCGTCCAGCAAGTGCGGGGCGCAGACCGGGGTCAGTTGTTCGTCGAACAGGTGCTGACCTGCACGTTTTGACCCCGGCTGCGGGCTGTAGACCACGGCCGCATCGAACGCCTCACGACGAAAATCCACACCATGCTCCACGCTGCTGGTCAGCTCCACCGGCACGTCCGGGCGTAGCTTTTGCCAGTGCTGCAACTTGGGCAGCAGCCAGCGCAGCATGCAGGTGGGGGCTTTGATTTGCAGCGGGGTACGCCGGATGCTGGCGTGCTCGACAGCCTCGCCGATCAGGTCGAACACCTGCTCGATACGCGGGTACAGCGCCGCGCCTTGTTCGGTCAGGCTCAGGCCGCGGGCCTGGCGATGGAACAGGGCATACCCCAGGTGCTCCTCAAGCCCGGCAATTTGTCGGCTCACCGCCCCCTGAGTGATGTGCAACTGCTCACCGGCACGGGTGAAGTTGCAACATTGGGCCGTGATCAAAAAAGTATGCAGCGCGGGGAGTGGCGGTAAGCGTTTCATCGGACGTCAGCCATGAGTGCAGGACATGGCTAGTATGAGCACGTTTGCGTTGTGCGCACCACATCCGGCCGCTTCAATGGTTCATCCGAGAACAAGAACAGGAGCAGAACACATGGCGACGTGCGGCGAAGTATTGGTCAAGTTGCTGGAGGCGTACGGGGTTGAGCAGGTGTTTGGCATCCCGGGCGTGCACACCGTTGAGCTGTATCGCGGGCTGGCAGGATCGAAGATCAACCACATCACCCCGCGCCATGAGCAGGGTGCAGGCTTTATGGCCGATGGCTATGCCCGTACCAGCGGCAAGCCGGGGGTGTGTTTCATCATCACCGGGCCGGGCATGACCAATATCACCACGGCCATGGGCCAGGCCTATGGGGACTCGATCCCGATGCTGGTGATCTCCAGCGTCCAGTCCCGCAGCCAGCTGGGCGGCGGTCGTGGCAAGTTGCATGAGTTGCCGAATCAGGGGGCGCTGGTGGCAGGCGTCGCGGCGTTTTCCCATACGCTGATGTCGGCCGCCGAATTGCCGGGCGTGCTGGCGCGGGCGTTTGCGCTGTTTCAGGCAGGGCGGCCACGGCCGGTGCACATCGAAATCCCGTTGGACGTGCTGGTGGAAAACGCCGATGCGCTGCTCGCCAGCCAACCGGTCAGCATCACCCGCCCTGGTGCTGCGCCTGCGGCCATCGAACAGATGACCCGGCAACTGGCCCTGGCCAGGCGCCCGTTGATTCTGGCCGGCGGTGGCGCCATTGATGCGGCGCCTGCGCTATTGCAACTGGCTGAGCGACTGGGGGCACCGGTGGCCCTGACCATCAACGCCAAGGGCATGCTGCCCGCGAGCCATCCGTTGCTCATGGGCTCCACCCAGTCGCTTGTCGCGACGCGGGCGCTGGTGGCCGAGGCTGACGTGGTACTGGCGATTGGCACTGAGCTGGCCGAAACCGATTACGACGTTACCTTTGCGGGCGGTTTCGAGATTCCCGGTGCCTTGCTGCGGATCGACATTGACCCTGACCAGACCGTGCGCAACTACCCGCCAACCCTGGCGCTGGTGGCCGACGCCCGATTGGCCGCCGAGGCCTTGCTGGCGAACCTTCCGGCCCTGGAGCCCCGGGGCGCCGACTGGGGCGCGGCGCGGGTCAGCCGCCTGTGCGCGCAACTGGCCAGCGAACGGGATGAGCCAACCCGGGCACAAACCCGTTTCTTGCAGACCCTGTTCGATGTGCTGCCGGATGCCGTGTGTGTGGGCGATTCGACCCAGCCGGTGTACACCGGCAACCTCACTTTCAACCCCGAGCAGCCGCGCCGCTGGTTTAACTCATCGACCGGCTACGGCACCCTGGGCTATGCCTTGCCGGCGGCGGTCGGGGCCTGGCTGGGGCGTCGTGCCGACGGCCAGCCGGGTGGCCCGGTGCTATGCCTGATCGGTGATGGTGGTTTGCAATTTACCCTGGCCGAACTGGCCAGCGCGGTTGAAGCGCGCACGCCGATCATCGTGTTGCTGTGGAACAATCAGGGGTACGGCGAAATCAAAAAATACATGCTCAATCGCGCCATCGAGCCGGTGGGGGTCGACATCTACACCCCGGACTTTATCGGCGTGGCCAGGGCCTTGGGCTGTACCGCGCTGGCGGTTGAAGGCGAGGCGCAATTGCGCGCCGCACTGGCCAGTGCGGCCGACCGTCAGGGGCCAACCGTGATTGAAATCGATGAGTTGCACTGGCAGCAATCGATCGCGCTATAGGCTCATGCGCAGGCGCGCCAGATCCCGCACCGGTGGCGCGCCAAACTGGCGGCTGTACTCGCGGCTGAATTGCGACGGGCTTTCATAGCCCACCCGATAACCGGCGGCCGAGGCATCCAGCCCTTCGCTGATCATCAACCGTCGCGCTTCGTTGAGCCGCAGCTGCTTTTGGTACTGCAGCGGGCTCATGGCGGTCATCGCCTTGAACCTGTGGTGCAAGGTCGACACGCTGAGATTGGCCTCCCGCGCCAGGCTGTCGATGCGCAGCGGTTGCTCAAAGTTGCCGTTAAGCCATGAAATTGCACGGCTGACACGGTGGGTTTGACTGTTCTCGCTGGCGATTTCATACAGCCGGTAACCTTGAGGGCTGCGCAACAGGCGGTACAAAATCTCGCGCCGAATCAGGGGGGCAAGCATGGCGATGTCTTTCGGGGTGTCGAGCAAGCGGGTCAGGCGCAGCAACGCATCGAGCATCGGCTGGTCAATGGGTTCCACGTACAGCCCTCGGCCTGCAGGGCGCGAGGGTACGCCCATGGGGCCGGCATCGCTGATCAACGTGGTGATTTCCACCGGATCAATATCCAGGCGCAAGGCCAGCACCGGGCGCTCGGGGGAGATTTCCAGCACTCGGCCACTGATCGGCATCGACACTGAAACCACCAGATAGTTGAGGGGGTCGTAGGCGAAGTACTCATCGGCCAACCGCACCTCTTTGCGCCCTTGGGCCATGATGCACAGCGCGGGCTTGGGCAAGCTTGGGGAGAAATCGCTGGGCTGGCTGTAGCGCGATACAAACAACGCCTCGACGCCGGTGGTGAAGGTACCGTCTGTGCGGGCGTGGCGGTAAATCAGATCAGCCAGCTCAACACGCTGCTTTTCAAGCGCGGGGTCGAGTACGGGGGGCGATGGCTCCAGCAATGACATGCGGCACATCCTCAGTAAAGTCGTGGAATAGGCACAGCTTAAGTTTGTGCAAGGCCAAGGGGTAGCCAATTTCTGCTGCACACTTGCCTGATCCTGTCAGAGGTAGCGCTCAAGTATCTGTCGAACCCGTTGCAGGCGCCGATGATTGCTCGAAACCCGGATGGCCGGGAAGGGGGCTGAGTTGTGCATTGGCGGTGTGAGAAAGCGAGGTTTTGCAGAATCGTGCAATCCAGGGGCAGGAATCGACTAACGGCATGGCCATCTGCTCCGTAAGATTTGAACCTCACCCCCCAACACCACTTTCCTTTGTGGAGGCCACCATGCCCCAGCCCCATGCCGTCAGTCACATGACCCTGGTTCGCGCCCGTGCCGGATGTTCGGCCCAGGTTGAGGCGTGCCTGAGCCAACTGATCGAACCGACGCTGCTGACGCCCGGCTGCCTGCATTTTGCCTTGCAGCATTCCCACAGTGATCCGCTGCTGTGGCATGTAGCAGGCTATTGGCAGGACGAACCCTCGATGCAAGCGTATTTCAACTCATCGGTGATGGACGTCTACAGCCTGCTGGTTCACCAGCAAGTGGTGGATAGCCTCGATTTTCAGACCTTCAGCGATGCAACGGGATTGAACAGGTAGAATGCCGGTTTTTCCATTGGCCGGGAGTTGCAGCATGGCACGTAAAGAATTTGCACAGTTTGAAGCGGTATCGGCGGTTGTTCCGGTAGAACCCGGTGTTTATCACGCGGCGATTGCGGTCAAAGCCTTGTACGAAGGTGGGGCGCCACGCTTTCACAAAGTGCTGATCGAGCAAACCTTCAAAACAGCGACCGCTGCCGATGCTGCCGCTGCGCAGCAACTTGAGGCCCTGCAAGGCGTCACCGAAGACGCCGAACTGGTCTGGTAAGTCGTTATCGCGGGCGGTGCATCTTGAATAGCGCCTCGGGGCCTAACTGGAAGTAATCCGCGGGGCCGCCGCCGCGCAAAATTGGCTCGGCGGCTGCAGTGTCGTAAATCCCGTCTTTGAGCAGATGCCTGGCGATATGCACCGCCACCACCTCGCCCAGAATCAGCCAGCTTGGCACCAACTCTTTATTGGCTCGTTGCAGCTGAATAATCTGCGTGACCTTGCACTCAAACGACACGGGCGTTTCGGCAACCCGTGGCACGCTAATCACCCGTGAAGGTGCGGTCGTCAACCCGGCCAACTCGAACTCATTCACGTCAGGCCCGACCATGGCGCAGCTTTGGTTCATCGCCTCGGCCAAAGGGCGCGTGGCCAGGTTCCACACGAATTCGCCGGTTTGCTCGATGTTATTGAGGCTGTCTTTGCGGCCCACACTGCAAAACCCGATGATCGGCGGGATGTAGTTGAACGCATTGAAAAAGCTGTACGGCGCAAGGTTCAGCCGGCCTTGGGCATCCTGAGACGAAATCCAGCCAATCGGACGTGGGCCCACGATGGCGTTGAACGGGTCATGGGGCAGGCCGTGGCCTTGGGAAGGTTCATAGAAATGAATATCGTCATGCATGGCAAGAGTCCGCAAACGGCTGGGGGAGAGGGGGGCATATAGTGCAAGGCATTTGCGCGAATGACAAAATTTTGCGCAACCTCGCTTGCGGTCGCTGCGGAGGTAGGCTCGTCAGCGTCTACAGAGGCTTTTTGCTCCCCCCAAAAACGACTAAGCCCGGCCGAGGCCGGGCTGGATGCCTGCTTCAGCTGTTAGCTGAAACGGGCGCCGTGAGTGCGATCGAAACCATCAGCGGCAAAGGTGTCCGATTTAGTGCGGCTGAAACCGTCTTCGGCAAAGGTGGCTGAGCCGGTTTTGTCGTAGCCGTCTTCTGCAAACGTGGCGGAACCCGTGCGGTCGAAACCGTCAGCGGCAACGGCAGCAGAACCGGTGCGGCTGTAGCCGTCTTCAGCAAAGCTCGCAGAGTGAGTGCGATCGTAGCCATCGTCTGCAAAGGCGTTGAAGGCCAGGACGGAGAGGGCGGCGGCGAGGATAAATTTGGTTTTCATGGTGATGCTCCTTGTTGCGTGTTTGGGGGTGTGGTGTGTCTATGGGTTTAAGACTACTCCGATAAATTTGATTAAAAAGCGCAAAAATTAGACCTAAATAATCAATTTATTCGATGTGTGTGGCCGAGCAAAAACAGACTTCACACACTGTCCTGCATCCTGTCCGGGTGCTGACCGGGTCAGCCATCCATAGAGGTCTTGTTGAGATTGATAGTGGGCTAACAGAATTAACTGACTATTAATTAGAGATAATCTTCTTTGCAGACACGCTTTTCATTTCGCCGTTACCTATTTTTCACCCTGTGAGCACCAGTCTTGCGCCGGCAAAAAAGCCGAGACCCAAAGCGGCTTTGCACCCTTGAGTACTGGAGCCCGGACCGAATGAACAAACTTCCTCAGATCACCCTTGCGTTTTGGGTGATGAAAATCTGCGCCACAACTTTGGGCGAGACCGCAGGCGATCTGCTGTCGATGACCCTCAATGTGGGCTATGCCGTCAGCTCCATGATCCTGATCAGCGTATTTGTCCTGACTTTGCTGACCCAGCTGTTTTCCAAAACCTACAACCCCGTGTTGTATTGGCTGGTGATCCTTTCGACCAGTACGGCAGGCACCACCATGTCGGACTTTATGGACCGCACACTGGGCCTGGGTTACGCCACGGGCTCGTTGATTCTGGTGTCGATACTGGTCGCGATCTTTGCGCTCTGGAAATGGAGCGGCGAGTCGCTGAACGTCAGCCAGGTACAGACGCCACGCGGCGAGATGTTCTACTGGATGGCGATTCTGTTTTCCAACACGCTGGGTACGGCCTTGGGTGATTACCTGGCGGATGATTCCGGGCTGGGTTTTGCAGGCGGGGCGCTGTTTATCGGGGCGACCATTGCGGTCGTGGTACTGGCGCGCTACTTCACCAAAATCTCGTCGGTGGTGTTGTTCTGGGTGGCGTTCGTGCTGACGCGCCCGTTTGGCGCAACCTTGGGCGACTTCCTCACCAAACCCCCTGAAAAGGGCGGGCTGGACTTCGGCACCATCGGTTCTTCACTGGTATTGGCGGGGATATTGGTGGCGATGATTGCCGGTGCTGCGTATCTCAAAAACAAACAAACCCGGCCAGGAGTGGCCGAGTTGTCTTGAGGCAACTGCGGACCTGTAGGCGCAGCTTTCGCCAGCGCCTGCAGGTCTGGTGTTCAGTCGGTCTCGATCCGCGAGTGCTTGCGGGTGTCTTTCATGGTGGCGTACACCGCCAGCGAGCAGGCGATACAGGCTGTCACGTACCAGTAGTAACCGGTTTCCATGCCCGCACTCTTGAACCACAGCGCGATGTATTCGGCCGTACCGCCGAAGATCGACACGGTCAGCGCGTAAGGCAAGCCCACGCCCAGTGCGCGAATTTCGGTCGGGAACAGTTCAGCTTTCACCACGGCGTTGATCGAGGTGTAACCGCTGACAATGATCAGCGCGGCCATGATCAGGAAGAACGCGCCCCACCAGGTGGTGACGGTGTGCAAGGTGGTGAGGATCGGCACGGTGAACAGGGTGCCCAGAACGCCGAAGGCGATCAGGATTGGACGACGGCCGATCTTGTCCGACAGCGCGCCTACCAGCGGCTGGATGCACATGAACAGAAACAGGGTCGCCGCCGAAATGGTGGTGGAATCCGAGATGCTCATGCCCACCGTGTTCACCAGGTATTTCTGCATGTACGTGGTGTAGGTGTAGAACGCCAGCGTACCGCCCATGGTCAGGCCTACTACGGTCATCAGCTCTTTAGGGTGGCGCATCAAGGTGCGCATGGCGCTTTCTTTAGGCTTGACCCGGGCCTTCTTGAACGACTCGGTTTCTTCCATGCCGCGACGCAGATACAGCGCAACCACGGCACACAGGGCGCCGATCACGAACGGTACGCGCCAGCCCCAGCTGTACAGCTGCTCTTCGGTCAGGGTTTGTTGCAGCACGATCAGCACGCCCAGCGCGATGAGCTGACCCGAGATCAGGGTCACGTACTGGAAGCTGGAGAAGAAGCCGCGACGCTCTTTGGTCGCCATCTCGCTCAGGTAGGTAGCCGACGTGCCGTATTCGCCACCGACTGACAAACCTTGCAGCAGACGGGCGAAGACCAGCAGGACGGGTGCCCAGACACCGATGGTTTCGTAACCGGGCGACAGCGCAATCACCAGCGAACCGAAGCACATCAACAGCACCGAGGCCATCAGTGCGGCTTTGCGGCCTTTGCGGTCAGCGTACAGCCCCATCAGCCAGCCGCCGATCGGGCGCATCAGGAAGCCTACGGCGAAGATCGCAGCGGTGTTGAGCAGTTGTGCGGTGGTGTCGCCTTTCGGGAAAAAGGCCTTGGCGAAATACAGGGAGAACGCGGCGTAAACGTACCAGTCGTACCACTCGACCATGTTGCCGACGGAACCACTGAAAATCGATTTGATACGGCTGGAAGTGGTCTTTTCTTTAGGGGCCGCAGACACGGACCCGGCAGGCAGGGTGCTGGAGTTATCCATTAAATGGATCCTTCTTTCATTGTTTTTTTATAGCGCGTCAAAACGCGAGCTTGCTGGGATATAGCAGGAGTTGTGCCAAGGCTGCAGAGCCCGGTTTTCAAGGGGGGGAGGGACGTGAGTGAGCGGGAATCCGCTGATTAGTGGTGTGGCGATGAGCGGAAATCCGCCGAATATCAGCGCTTCTTCCCCCTGACCCTCCCCGAAGGGAGAGGGCAGAGGTGAGGGCTGGCAGTTTACTCGCTGCTCAAAAACGCTTCACGCACCAGTCCGTGGCGCTGCATTTTTTCATTCAGGGTACGGCGCGGCAGTTGCAATTCGTTAAGTACCGCCTTGATGTCGCCTTTATGCCGGGTCAACGCGGCACGCAGGCATTGCGCCTCAAAGGCTTCCTGCTGCGCCACCAGCGACTGGCCAGCGTCGCAGTCTTCAACAGGCAATTCGCTCAGGCCCAGAACGTCCCGTTCGGCAGTGTTGGCCAGTTCACGCACGTTGCCCGGCCAGTCGTGGCTCAGCAACCGTGACAACTGCACCCCGCTCAACGGTTGCGCACTACGGCCCATGCGCTCAGCGGCGCTGTGGGCAAAGTACTCGTACAGCAATGGAATATCTTCGCGGCGCTCGCGCAGAGGGGCCAGGCGCAGCTCCGCCACGGTCAGGCGATACGCCAGGTCTTCGCGAAAGCGTCCGGCGCGGGCTTCTTCGAGCAAGTCGGGCTTGGTCGCGGCAATCACTCGCAAATCCACGGTAATGCTCTGATTGGAGCCCAGACGCTCCAGCTTTTGTTCCTGCAACACCCGCAGCAATTTGGCCTGCTGGGCCAGCGGCATGCTTTCGATTTCATCCAGAAACAAGGTGCCGCCATCGGCGTATTCCAGCTTGCCGATACGCTTGCCCTGGGCGCCTGTAAATGCGCCGCTTTCGTGGCCGAACAGCTCGGCCTCAAACAGTTGCTCGGGGATGGCCGCGCAGTTCAGCGCGACAAAGGGTTTGTCGGCACGGGGGCCAAAGTCATGCAGGCAGCGGGCAACCAATTCTTTACCGCTGCCGGTCTCGCCGCGGATCAACACATTGACCGGCAGCGGCGCCAGTTCCAGCACCTGGCGGCGCAAGGTCTGCAAGCTGCGCGACACGCCCAGCAGGCGGCCGTCGATCAGTTCGCGCAGATCAGCCTGTTCGTGCAAACGGCGGTTTTCCAGTACCAGTTGGCGTTTCTCCAGGGCTCGGCGCAGGCTGCTGAGCAGTGCATCGGGGCTGAAGGGTTTTTCGAGAAAATCGTAAGCACCCTCGCGCATGGCTTCTACGGCCATCGGCACATCACCGTGGCCGGTCAGCAAAATCACCGGCAAGTCCGCATCCAGTTGCTGCAAGCGGGTCAGCAAAGCAAGGCCGCCCATGCCCGGCATGCGCACATCACTGACAATCACCCCGGCAAAATGCGCGGGCAATTGACTCAGGCAGTCTTCGGCGCAGCTGAACAACTGCACCTCAAACCCGCTCAGGCTCAGCCATTGCTCCACGGCATTACGAATACTGGCCTCGTCATCGACCACGATCACCGAATTGAGCATGTTTCAAGATTCCTGTGCGATGGGCAGCGTCAGTGTGAACCGTGCTCCATCGGCATGATTGCACGCGGTCAAGCGACCGCCGATTTCGTGAACAATGGCGTAAGACACCGCCAGGCCCAGGCCCAATCCATCACCCACGGGTTTGGTGGTGAAGAAGGGATCAAACACTTTACTCAAGTTCTCCTCGCTAATCCCGCCGCCACTGTCGCTGACGCTCAAGTGCCACAGTTGCTGGTTGGCTTCGATGCGGATTTGCAGGTGCTTGCGCGGTGCGTCGCGCAAGGCATCCAGGGCGTTGCGCAGCAGGTTGATCAGTACTTGTTCCAGGCGGATCGCATCGCCGCGCACCCAGGCCGGGCGGATCAGTTGGATGCTCAGGTCGATGGCTTCTTCCTTGATCCGTGGCTCCATCAGCTCCAGGGAATGATCCACCACGCTCGCCAGATCCAGCCGCTCGCGCAAGCCGCTGGGGCTTTGCCGGGCGTAGGTCTTGAGGTGGCCGGTGAGGGCGGCCATGCGCGTCATCATCTGTTCCAGAGGCGCCAGGGCCTTATAGGCATCGTCGACACGACCGTGGTCGAGCAGCAGGCGCAAAGTCGCCAACTGCATGCGCTGGGCGGTTAACGGCTGGTTGATTTCGTGGGCCAGTGCTGCCGACATTTGCCCCAGTGCGGCGAGTTTGGCCGATTGCACCAGGCCGTCTTGCGCGGTGCGCAAATCCCGGGTACGGGCTTCGACCAGTTGCTCCAGCTCTTCGCGATTGCGCTGGCGCAAACGTGCCAGGCGCCAGCGCTGGAGCAAAAACAGGCCCAGAAACACCAGCGCCAGCCATAGGCCGATACCTGCCAGTGCGGCATTGCGCCGGTCATCGGCAGCGGTCCCGGGGCGCTGCAGCAGGTGCAGGGTCCATCCTTCGGTACTCAGTGGCAGCGAACTCCACACATAGTCGGCGGTGCCTTGCGGACCGTCGACCCGGGCCAGGTAGCTGTTGTCGTCAAAGCTGAGCAGGGTGCGAGCATTCATCAGTGTCAGCGGTTGCTTGTGGTATTGGCGGGTGTCGGAAATCGCGCTGCGGTCGCTGTCGTTCAATTCGCGCAGGTGGCGATAGCGCCAGCCGGGCTGGTTGGCAATGAACACAATGCCCCGTGCGTCGCTGACCAGCAGCGTGTCGTTGCCCAGGCTCCATTCGCGCTCAAGCTGGGGGAACTCGAGTTTGACCACCATGGCCCCGAGGAACCGGCCGTCGGCATCGAGCACGGCACTGGACAAGAAGTACCCCGGAATGCCGCTGGTCACGCCCACCGCATAAAAGCTGCCCGCGCCCTTGCTGCGGGTCTGGCTGAAGTAGGGCCGGAAACCATAGTTATGCCCCACATAACTGTTGGAGGTGTTCCAGTTACTGGCGGCGACGGCCAGCCCGGTGCTGTCGAGCAACTCCAGGGTCGAAGACTGCGCCGCACCGTTGATGCGTTCGAGTTTTCGATTGAGGGCGGCTTGCACTTCAGGGGTGACGGGGGCGCTCAGGGCGGCCACCAGTTCAGCGTCCAGCGCGAGCACGGCAGGCAAGGCACGATAGCGTTCGATCAGCGTATGCAGTGAATTGGCATACAGATTGAGCTGCTCGGGCCCGCGTTTGGCGCGCTCTTCCAGCGCATGGCGATCGGCCTGACGCATCGCCCAGCCCCCCGCAACAGCGGCCCCGGCCAAAATCAACACGCAATACAGCGCCAATCGCAGATGGCGAGAAGTCATGGCCATGTTTACAGGCTGCTCTATGAAGGACACAAACCATAGCATGGTGCCACTGGGTGCTACTGGGTGCCAATAAAGCTCATCTGATTCGGGTATTTATCTACAGCATGCCGAGGTTTATCCATGGCTATGTTGGGGTTATTACTCAATGGAATCATGATGATGACAACCCTGTTCCCCCCCGTACCCGGTAGAGCACCGGTACTCCTGACCAAAACCCAATGGGCGCAAAATGAAGCGCTGTCTTTTATCGCCTCTATGGTGCAGTCCAACTTTGCGCGTCTTGATGATGAGCAGAAACACAGCTATCCCCAACTTCATCGCAAGGCTCAGGCAACCCTCGAAGCGGTCGAGGCTGAGATCCAACGGATCAAGGACACGTTTAAATCCACTCAAATCTCCGCGCTCCAACGAGAACTTAAATCTCTGACGGGCCTTGATATCAACCCCGATCAAGCCCGCATCTACACGCGCTATCGTGAAAATATCCAGGAAGACTTCAATGAGTACCTCGCACGCATCAGCGGGGACAAACCTGAACGCGAATCCAGGTTCACCTTCAGCCCGTCTCGCACGACCCGCGCCCTGGATGAATCAAGATTTATTGAGCGCGTTCACTCGGTCACGCTGTGGGAAGCCGCTTGCGAGAATTTCAGCTATCGAACCGGTTCGGTGTTGCTCAAACCCTATAGTTACGAGCAGGCCAGTCACATCGATTACGCCGAGGGCTTGCAGAGACAATCGGCGGGGCCGTTTATTGCGATTGCGCGCAAACTGGATTTAGGCGTTCAGTTGAAGCGCTTGCTTGAGGCAGCAGCAGGGCCGGCTGGCACCTTGATGCGCCTGGTTGTTGACGCCGCCAAATCCAGTATTGAGTTCGAGTTACTGGAGGCTTTACGAAACAACACCGTCTCGAAGGTTCAGCGCAGGGACCATAAGCTATTGCTCGGCATGTTGAAGGGAGATTCGCCACCTCACCTATGGCCCGTTTCAATGGGTCTCGACAGGAAGTACAGATTAGTCCACCCGCCTATGGACACGGGTGCCGACGGCAGGTTGCTGTTTGGTTTGGAAGATGACTATGACTTCATCGGAAAAGGCAGCGTGGCGCTACCCCTTTTCATCATCAAGGTGCCCGGGATCAGCGGGGTCTTCAGCTACTTCCCAAATCGGTTGGGCGGTGCGGTTTTATGGCACATGAGTGTAGGCGCCGTGTTTCAACAGTTCGTGCAACAGCTCAAGCATGACCACAGCAATGGGCGACTGGGCTGGTTTGTCAGGCAATTGGCGTTGAAAGACCTGGGTTTCTTCAACAAGCTGTTGAGTGGGGAGCCCAGACCCGAAGGCCTGTCGTGGCTGGCGGGGGTTTTGTATGACAGCTTTAGCAGCACCTTCCCCGAACCCGACCTGGACAGTTTGCAACTGTATGTCGAAATGTCCGCCGCTGGATCGCCGCCAATGGCTCAGTCAATGGCGCAGGTCCTGGCTGAACGACATATGGAGCGCTACCGATCTAACCTGAACATGCTGGCCAGGTCCAAGTCCGATCAGGACTGGCAGGCGTTCAAGGAGGCATTGTCTGACATCGGCAGCGAGGTTTTAACCCTGCTCACCACCCCCATGCCCGGAGGGGTGCTGGGGCTCAATACAATCATGCAAGGCGCCATACTGGGTTCGTTGGCCTATAGCGCCGCGCAAGGGGTGGGGGAGGCCATCAAAGGCGAGGCCAGTGGCTTTGCCAGTGCTTTGGCTGATTCGGTGGATATGCTCATCAGTGGGCGTTTAACCGGCGTGGCGAGCAAGACTCATTGGCAACGCATGAACACGCTCTGGAACCGCGCGGGGCAACCGCACAAGGTCATTCATCAGGACGGCAGCACACACTTGTGGAATCGCGACCTGAGTGCCTGTTCGCAAATGGACGCCACCCTGCTGGACACCCTGACGCCCAATCAAGAAGGTGTTTATCAGCACCTGGGCAAGGTGTATGCCAAGGTTCAAGAGGGCGACAAGACCCTGGCCATCGAAGTCATTCGTGACCCTGCACGCTCCCATTACGTGCTCAAGACCATTGATGCTCACGTGTACCGGCCGCCTGTCGTGTTTGATTCTGTAGCGAAGGTCTGGCGGCTGGAGCTTGATGATGTTCAGAGCCTGAGCGACGCTCAGCTGTTGCAACGCATGCTGGTGGTCGATGCCCCGGGCTCGGTGCCTGGGGATATCGAGCGGATGCTGAGCATTACCGCGACCTCTCGTGAGCAGTTGCTAGACACCTGGCAAGGCCAGCACATACCTGGCCCGCTGGCCGATGGGGTACGTCGGCTGATGGCCGATCGACTCATCGAGCAAATCGTCACCGATTTGCCATCGCGCGGTGAATTACCGGTCAACGCCGACAGCGCGATACTGAGTGTCTTGACCCAATTGGCGCATTGGCCGGCGAATGCAGTGCTGGATGTGCTCAGTCCACAAGGGGCGTTGATTGAGTCCTATGGCAAGGATTTTCGCCCTGGTACGCCGTTGATTCGTATTCAGGTCAAGCGCCTGCAACACGGTGCATACGCGGCCAAATACGATGTCGGCCGTGGCAGTACACAGGTGCATCAGTTATTCGCGTTGATACTCGACCTGTTACCCGAGACTTCACTGCTGGGGCGCGAAGACAATCCTGGTCTGGGAAAGGCCGAACGGGCTGTGTTCATCGGCAAACAAGTGGCGGTGCTGGCCCGAGAGGACAGAGAGCTTTTATTCAAGGCGCTTACCGGGCTTGCAGGGCACGCGCGCAACGACCCGCTTGCCAGCGCAGATGCTGGGCGCAAGTACTTGCCGCTGTTCTGCCCGCCGATCTCGGACAGCACCACGCCATTGCTTGCCAAACTCCATGAACTCAACCCCTCGTTGTCTATCGAGAGTCTTGAACCACTCCTGGCTGCGCATCCATTCAGTGCGTACCAGGTCACCCGCGCTCTGGAGCACAATTCGCAACCACTGCCGTTTGCCAGTGCGGCGGATCAATTAAAGATAAAGCTGCGTGTCGATCAGGCCCTGGACGGTATCTATCACCGGCGGGCCTACACCCATGATATCGATGGCTGGGCGAGGGAGTTTGCGCGCGGGGCCCTGCACGACAAACTCAATCGCAGGCTGGTGGTCACCGATGTTGCGAAAGCCTATACGCCCACCGGGCCTGACGACACCAGTGTAGTCCTGCGCCATCACGGTAATGGTACTTACGAGGTCTTTGATCACCGCCGTCAACAGAGCATCACGTTCAGCTCAACCCCTGACAGCTTCTATCTGGCGCTCACCAGGCTGCTCAAACATGATGAACACTCACAGTTGGGCATGCAGGGCATCAACATCGCGAGTCTGCGCAAGGCATTGGGCGATGCGATGCTGGCCAGTCGTCAGCCTGATGGGCAAGTCAGCCTTTGGGACAAATCCACGGCCCAATACCAGCGTGCAGTGGCATTGCCCCTTGATCAGCCGCCGGGCGAGCTGGGGCTTTACGAGATAGAGGGTAAAAAATACCTGTCGTTGTACGGTGTGGTTTATCAGGTTGAGTTCGATGCCGCGTTGCACAAGTGGCGACTCAAGCACCCCGATAAAGTCGGGGTCAATACGCCGGTGCTGGAGCACAACGGCGATGGCGCATGGCGGCAGAAAAGCGAGAATCCGCTGCAATGGTCCAAGCTCCAGCTCCTGCGAAGACTGCGTGCAGAGCCTCAGTCCGTGAGCGATGAGACGGCGCATGCAATCATGGCTGTGAGCAACACCACTGAAGGGATGTTGCTCCAGGTACACATGAATAACCTGACCCCGCCGCCCTTGCTGATAGATGCCTGGAAACGTTTTGGGATCGAACGGGAAATCCGTGGTTTTGTGAAAAAAATGCAGGCGCAGCATACCCTGCCTGACGCCCGCACCGACCTTCAGTTGCTATTGATGCAAAGCCTGCCCGGATGGCCACGGGACAAAGTACTGCAAGTGGTGGACGAACAAGGCAACACCCTGCAGCAATACGGTACTGACCTGGGCAGTCACGTGCCACGCATCAGAATCGCCCGTGATGACACCCACCACGGCAGTTTTTTGCGTGCCTTGCTCTCGCAGATGAATGAGGCAGACCCCCGGGTTTTGCTGGGCGATTACAACCCAGTGATCGAAGCACGGATGCTTGTGTTGGCTAAAAAAATCGCCGCACATGCCTTGGCGCGCGAAGCTGATGTGTTCAACTCGGTTTACCGGAGCCTGGAGAAGAGCACCGATGAGCATGCAGTCGTCGTTCAAAACAAATACCCGCTGCTCCCCAAAAGTGTCATCAGCAACTTGCTCAGGCATACGACTGGCCGCGAAAAAGACCACTTTCTTGATCAGGGGCTGGTCCCGCCGCGCCTGGCCGAGCAGATTACCTGGACCTCCAGAGATGTACGCCTGGCCCGGGCTTATGAGGGGTTGTTCATAGAGGCTACGGCAACTCCCGACAGTGAGCGGCTCACGTTGCATCTGCTGCAGTCCCTGCCGGGCTGGCCCGCAAATGTGAGCATTGAGGTGCGCCGCCACGATGTGAACGGTCAAGTACTCGACAGCATGGGTTCCGCCGATGGCACCGTGCCCCGGATACTGGTCAAGCGCGATGATCGCTACCAGGCTTATGGGCAAGAGGGCCAGGCGCTCAATGCCCCATCAGTGATAGATAACAATCTGCTCTCGTCCATCTTGCATGCACTGAACGAAACAGAGCGCACGAGCATCGCGGTCAAGGATGTGAGCGACACCCAGGTCCTGGCCAGAAAGATCAGCGACCTGGCCGTCGCCCATAGAGACGAGGTTAAAACCCTGTTGGGGCTGGAGCCACCGAGCCCTCGGGCCAAGCCGCCAATGAAGGTTGATATCTCGTTTGTCGCCTATCCCTTATCACTGAGCCAAGGTGAGTCGATCTACCCGCTGGACCTGGTTCGCCAGGTCAGAGGTCTGTACCCGGCCCTGAATTACGTCGAGATTCTGCGCTTTCTGGACGCGCTGGGCGGTACAGAAACGAACATGCGGGCAGAGGTTGAGCGGTTACGGGTGGAGTTCGAGACGTTGCACGCGCAGTTGGAGAGTTGGGAGCGCATCCAGCTTTACCCAACGGCGGGTACTCATCTTGCAATGGCACTTCCCGGGGCGAGGCGACGGGTGTGCGAGCTGATCGAGCGCGCCTGGCGCAGAGAGACAGATACCGTCCCGGCGCAAGCAGGCACCGATGGCGGCTACTTACTGGTGTTCAACGGAATTCAGGCTGGCGACCTGCCGGCGCTGACAGGAGATTTCAGCCATATCAGAGGGCTGCACATGGATAACATGAACCTGTACCGAGGCTCGAATGAGTTTTTGAACAGTTTCAGCCAACTGCGTGTGCTTACGATGTCTGACAATCGGTTGAGAAGCCTGCCGCCAGCCATTGCCAATATGCCCCTGCTGACGACGCTCAACCTGTCACAAAACAACATTGTGCTGACATCTCAGAGTGCGCAACAGCTTGCCGGTTGTTCGGCTCTTCGAGCGCTTCGCCTTGATCGCAACCTATTAGGCATTACGCCGGACGTAAGCCGGATGATGGCGTTACGCTCTTTGAATTTATCGCAAACCGGAATTACGGGCTGGCCTGCAGGGTTGCAGAGCCTGGCTCACCTTGAAGAGGTCAATCTGCGGCATAACAATATTGTCACTATCGAGCAGACGCTGTTTGAAACGCCCGCCGCCAATGCGGGCAACAGCGTTACCTGGATTCACGGTAATCCAATATCCGCCGAAAGCCGTGATCGACTGATCGAGTACTGGGGCAGAACCGGTATTCATATGGGCCATATACCGGCTGTTGCCCATGCCCATGCAATTGACGAGGCCCGCTTACAGGAAGGTGACATCCGTCCGTGGTTATCCCCGGGCCTGAATGCTGCGCAAAGGCAGCAAAAGCTGGAGCAGTGGGCCTTGCTCCGGGGATTTGAGGGCAAGGCAAATGACTTGTTCAAGTTGCTGTCGGGACTGGCACAGGGTCAAAAGGACATGTCGGCTCACACCCGACTGGCGCTGCACGACCGTGTATGGACGTTGATCGACCGCCTGCTGGCGGACACTGCCTTGCGCGACCTGCTGTTCCAGGGCATTCACTATGACGCAACCTGCCGGGACGGAGTCATGGTGCTTCTCGATAACCTGGAGGTGCAGGTGCTGATCCATCAAGCCGAAAACCTTACCGGTGAGGACCTACGCGAAACACAGCATTTGAATCTGGCCAAGGGGTTGTTTCGCCTGAGGCAAGTCGACCAGATCGCAGACGCCGTGATCACCGAGCGCTTGAGGCTTGGAGGGCAGCCCGATGTCGCTGAAATACAGCTGTTTTACCGCATAGAACTGGCCGAAGCGCTGGGGTTGCCGATTCAGACGCGGTCGATGTTTTTTGCGCCGATAGCCGGTATTTCTGCGGAGCAGATCAGTGAGGCTAAAAACAGCATCTTGGCCATGGACACCGGCCCCGCGCTCAAGCACTCGATCATGCAAGAGACACTGTGGCGCAACTTTCTTCGAGCAAAACATGCGGCCCGGTTCGAGGCCATCGAGGACCAATACCAGAAGGACTACTCAACGCTCTCAGAGGACAGCGAGATGTCAGACGACCTGCAGTTACAAAGGGGGGCAGAACTGACCGATAGCAGAGATCAGAAGCTCAATCTATTGGTTGAAGAACTGACCGACAGGGCACTCCAGGGCACTGGTGAAACGCCTGCCGGGCCTCTGTAACCCTCTAAAGGTCAGGCGGCAGAAGGTGTTCCCGCTTTGATCGCCACGACACTCAACACTTGCCCTTCAAACAGACAAAACTGCGCATCCAGCTCACGACCGTGTTGCCATTCAGGCGACAGGTCAGTGAGCAGGCGCAGGCGCACATGGCCGTCTTCTGCCCAGCCAAGCACTTCGGCGTGTTCAAAGTAGAAGCGTTTTTGCACCAGGGGGAACAGCGCCTTGAACAGGCTTTCCTTGACCGAGAAGGTCAGGGTGACCAGCAGCGCGATCTGTTCGGCAGGGACGGCGGCCATACGCAAACGTTCATCAGGGGTGAGGATTTCCTTGGCCAGGCGCTGGGCGCGCTCAGTGCTGAGCAGTTTTTCCAGATCGATGCCCAGCCCCTGCCATTCGCTTTTAAGGGCTACCAGCGCGCCAGCACGGCCATTGCTGTGAGTGATGGCGCCGCTGATATGGGCTGGCCAGACGGGGGCGCGGTCTTCACCGATGGCGGGTACGGTACAGGTGCCGTCCAGTTGTAGCAGAGCGGCGCGGGCGCAGAGGCGCCCGGCCAAAAATTCGGCTTGGCGCTTTGCAACCGAGCGTTGAATACTCGCAGGCATGGTGATGGCACTGCGCGCAAAATCATCGGCTGCAAGTTGCGTGGGGCTGAAATCGGTACTGAGCCACACGCTGCCGGGCAGCGCGAAGGGCAACGGCCAGTCGGCACGCAGTGGCGTGCAGCAGGCAGGCAAGGCGGGAAGTCGGTTCATGCCGGGCATTTTGCAGGGTCTTGGTCTGGCTGTGCAATTGTTCAGAGTATGTTCAGGGCGCACGACTTACTGTATGTGGCTAGGCTGTAGAGGACATATGTCCTACGAGACGCGGATTTGCTTGGGAGAGCGCGATGAAATTGCTGGTGGTTGAAGATGAGGCGTTGCTGCGCCATCACTTGCAAACCCGTCTGACAGAAAACGGCCATGTGGTTGAGGCGGTGGCCAATGCTGAAGAGGCGTTGTACCAGACCGAGCAGTTCAACCATGACCTGGCGATGATCGATCTTGGTTTGCCGGGTTTGGGCGGGCTTGAGCTGATTCGCGAGTTGCGCAAGCGCGGCAAGACTTTTCCGATTTTGATTCTCACCGCTCGCGGTAACTGGCAAGACAAAGTTGAGGGCCTGGCCGCCGGTGCCGACGATTATGTGGTCAAGCCTTTCCAGTTCGAGGAGCTGGAGGCACGTCTGAATGCGTTGCTGCGCCGCTCCAGCGGTTTTACCCAGTCGACCATCGTGGCGGGTGCGCTGGTGCTGGACATCAACCGCAAGCAAGCAGTGCTCGATGATGAGCCGCTGGCACTCACCGCTTATGAGTACCGGATTCTTGAATACCTGATGCGCCATCACCAGCAAGTGGTGGCCAAGGACCGACTGATGGAGCAGCTGTACCCGGATGACGAGGAACGTGATCCGAATGTGATCGAGGTGCTGGTCGGGCGCCTGCGACGCAAGCTTGAGGGGGCAAACGGCTTTAAGCCAATCGATACGGTGCGCGGTCTGGGGTACCTGTTTACTGAGCGCTGCCGATGATTCGTTCGCTTCGCGTTCGATTGATGCTGGCGGCAACCTTGTTGGCCGTGTTGTTTATGCTGGCGCTGCTGCCAGCGATGCAGGGAGCGTTCAGTCTGGCGCTCAAGGACGCCATTGAGCAGCGTTTGGCGTCGGATGTCACCACGCTGATTTCAGCGGCAAAAATGGAGAAAAACCGTCTTAAAATGCCGGCCCTGCTGCCGGACGAAGAGTTCAACCTGCCGGACAGTCGCCTGCTCGGCTATATCTATGACCGCGAGGGGCATCTGGTGTGGCGCTCGCGGGCCACACAGGAAGAAGCCATCAACTACCAACCGCGCTATGACGGGCGTGGCAATGAGTTTGCGAGCATTCGCGAAGACAACGGCAGAGAGTTCTTTGTCTATGACGTCGAGGTCAAACTGTTGGGGGGCAAGAGTGCCGCCTTCAGCTTTGTGGCCTTGCAACCGATGCGTGAATACAACCTGACACTCGACGGGTTGCGGGAAAATCTTTATCTGGGATTCGGTGCGGCCTTGATTGTGCTGCTTTCGTTGCTATGGATTGGTCTGACGTGGGGGTTACGTGCCTTGCGACGTTTGAGTCAGGAACTGGATGAAATTGAAACCGGCAAGCGCGACAGCCTCAGCGAGCAGCACCCTCGGGAGTTGCTGCGCCTGACCGGCTCGTTGAACCGCTTGTTGCACAGCGAGCGCGAGCAGCGTACCCGTTATCGTGACTCGCTAGACGACCTGGCCCACAGCCTGAAAACACCCTTGGCGGTGCTGCAGGGCGTGAGTGAAAGCATGGCCCAGCGCCCTACAGAGCGCGAGCAAGCCTGGGTGCTGCAAAGTCAGATCGAGCGCATGAACCAGCAAATCAGCTATCAACTGCAACGTGCCAGCCTGCGCAAGAGTGGTCTGGTACGCCATCAGGTCGAGTTGCTGCCCGTGGTGCAAAGCCTGTGCAACACGCTTGGCAAGGTGTACCGCGACAAGCAGGTCAAGGTCAGCTACGACATCCCGGAGCTGAGCCACGTGCCGATCGAGCAAAATGCCTTGCTGGAGTTGCTGGGCAACTTGCTGGAAAACGCCTATCGCTTGTGTCTGGGGCAAGTGCGCATCAGCCTGCATCGCAATGCCCACGGGATAGAAGTGTGCGTGGAAGATGACGGCCCCGGCGTACCGGAGGATCAACGCGCGCGGATCCTTCAGCGCGGCGAGCGCCTGGACCGCCAGCACCCGGGGCAGGGCATCGGTTTGGCAGTGGTCAAGGACATCATTGAAAGCTATGACGCCCGGCTGACCCTGAATGACTCGGCACTCGGCGGGGCAGCGTTCCGGATTTATTTCCCTACCCTGTGACGACGTTGCGTTGATCGATGAGGCGGATATCCGCCATCTCACCCGCCTTAATTAGTTGAATGGGCGGAATCCCGCCAAATGCTGTCCTGCACATTCGTCCGCAATTTTCTGCAAGATCAGGCTGTACAGGCCATTGGGGTGCTTTTGCCCAATGTGGCCCACAGCTTGCAATAAGTGCGAGAGGTCTGCCGTTAGAGCAGCTCGACACAACAAATCCCTCCAAGTGCAGGAGGGTTCGCGCTTTGGGCATCACCGGTCTCAGATGGAATGATGATGGGGTGGTGCACTTGAGGAACTTTGCAATGACGACTCGTCAGCCACTGTACAAATCCCTGTATGTGCAAGTAATCGTAGCGATCGCTATCGGTATTTTGCTTGGCCATTTCTACCCGCAAACCGGTGTTGCACTCAAACCGCTGGGTGATGGTTTTATCAAACTGATCAAGATGGTCATCGCCCCCATTATTTTCTGTACGGTGGTGAGCGGTATTGCCGGCATGCAGAGCATGAAGTCGGTCGGCAAGACCGGCGGCTATGCGTTGCTCTATTTTGAAGTGGTATCGACCATTGCCCTGTTGATCGGGCTGGTAGTCGTCAACGTGGTTCAGCCCGGCGCTGGCATGCACATTGATGTTGCCACGCTGGACGCCTCCAAAGTGGCGGCCTACGTTACCGCAGGCGCAGACCAGAGCATCGTTGGCTTCATCCTCAACGTGATCCCGTCGACCATTGTGGGTGCCTTTGCCAACGGCGACATCCTGCAAGTCTTGATGTTCTCGGTGATCTTCGGTTTCGCCCTGCATCGCCTGGGTGCTTACGGCAAGCCGGTGCTGGACTTCATCGACCGCTTCGCTCACGTGATGTTCAACATCATCAACATGATCATGAAGCTGGCGCCACTCGGCGCGCTGGGTGCAATGGCCTTCACCATCGGCGCCTACGGCGTGGGTTCGCTGGTGCAGTTGGGGCAGTTGATGATCTGCTTCTACATCACCTGCGTGCTGTTCGTGCTGATTGTACTGGGCGGCATCGCTCGCGCTCACGGCTTTAGCGTACTCAAGCTGATTCGCTACATCCGTGAAGAACTGCTGATCGTTCTGGGGACCTCCTCTTCGGAATCGGCCCTGCCGCGCATGCTGGTGAAAATGGAGCGTCTGGGCGCGAAGAAGTCGGTCGTTGGTCTGGTGATCCCGACGGGCTACTCGTTCAACCTGGACGGTACTTCGATCTACCTGACCATGGCGGCCGTGTTTATCGCTCAGGCGACTGACACCCAAATGGACATCACGCACCAGATCACTCTGCTGCTGGTGCTGTTGCTGTCGTCTAAAGGCGCTGCGGGTGTGACCGGTAGTGGTTTCATCGTGTTGGCGGCAACCCTGTCGGCTGTAGGCCATTTGCCGGTAGCTGGCCTGGCGCTGATCCTGGGTATCGACCGCTTCATGTCTGAAGCCCGCGCCCTGACCAACCTGATCGGTAACGCAGTGGCGACCCTGGTTGTGGCCAAGTGGGTGAAAGAGCTGGACGTTAACCAGCTGCAAGTAGAGCTGGATTCCGGTGGTCGTCCACTGGGTGACACCCGCCCTGAAGATGACCTGGGTGTGGCCGAAGGCCCGGCCCCGGTGTTGCTCAAGTAAATCTGAGTGAATAAAAAACCCATCTTCGGATGGGTTTTTTTATGCCTGCTTATTCGACCCGGGTCTGGCCGCTGAACACCAGCGTCTGACGGCAGCGTCGGCATAGGTAGCCGCGACCCTGCTTGACCAGGGCGTGACGCTGGGCCGAGAACGGGAAGTCGCTGTCCGGGCATGGGCAACGGTAGATATAGCGCGTGGCGCTGCGGCGTTTGATTGTGTAGGTGTGGCAGCGATTGGGCGCCAGTTCATACACACCGCGCATGATCAGCTGCCACTCTTCACCGTGGGGTGTGATGCGGTCGCCAAACAGTTGATGGGCTATCAGGTGCGCGACTTCGTGGGCGACGGTTTGCTTGAGGAAGTCTTCGCTGTTTTCGCGGTACAGCTGCGCATTGAAACGCAGCAGGTTTTCATGCAGATGGGCCACGCCGGCTTTTTGTCCGCGCAGCTTGAAGCTGACCACGGGGCGTTTGAAGGGGCGTTTGAAAAACACTTCGGCCTGTTGGAAACAGTCTTCGACGCGGGTATTGAGCAACTCGGGCATGCGGTTCGGTTCTCCAGAGCCGGTGATTATGCCGCAAGCTGTGGGGGTTACGAACCTGTTGGCGCCCAATGGTCTACACCAGCCTTTGGGAGCGAGCCTGCTCTCGAAGGCTCAAGTGCATCAGGCCTTCGCGAGCAGGTTTTAGGGGGACGTTTAGTTGGTATACACCGGTCCTACGCCCAGCCCCCAGACAATCACGGTAAACGCCATGATCGCCACCAGTACCACCAGGCCCACCGCCAGTACCGAGCTTGAAAACAGAAAGCCTTCGTCCGGGTCGATACTCATGAACGTCGGCAGGCCCACGTACAACAAGTACACCGTGTAGCAAATGGCGGCAGTGCCTACCATCATGCCCAGCCACATATGCGGATACAGCGCTGCCAGCCCGCCGATGAACAGCGGTGTGGCGGTGTAGGTGGCAAAGGCCACGCAACGCCGCAGGCTCGGTTGTGCATCGTATGTGCGGGCCATCCAGTGAACGAATGCGCCCATCACGCCGACGCCCGCCAGCATGGCGACATAAGACATGAGGGTCATCCACAGTGCGCTGTCCAGGGTCAGCATCACCGGCGCGCGACTGCCGATAACCCAGCCCACCTGTGTTGTACCGATAAACGCGGAAATGGCCGGTATCGCGGCCAGGATCAATGTGTGAGTGAGGTACATATGGCCGATGCTTTCTTCGGCATCGCTACGGATCTCACGCCATTCTTGATCGGGGTGGGTAAAAAGGCCCACAACGTGATGGATCATGGCTGCTGCTCCTGTATAAGACGCATCGCCCCCAGCGGGACGCGTGCCGGTCGCGCATCCGGAACCTATGAACAACCAAGCGGGGGTGCGGCCTTAAGACGAGTATAGGAAAACTGTCGACCAATAAAACCGGCCCTTTAGAGCATATTGTGCTGTCAGATACGGGCTTATCGCATTGGCGTCTTTAGGTGGCCAAAAGGGTGCGTCGGTTGAGGTTTTTTCGGTAAAATCTTCGACTTTTCGTCTTAACTCGCGGATTTCAAGCGCTATGGGCACTCATTCGGTCTCTCAAATCAAACTCCAGAAACGCCTGCGTCGCTTGACCGGTGAGGCGGTGGCCGACTTCAAAATGATTGAGCACGGCGACAGGGTGATGGTTTGCCTGTCGGGCGGCAAGGACAGCTACACCTTGCTCGATGTGCTGCTGCACCTGCAAAAGGTCGCGCCCATCCAGTTCGAGATCGTGGCGGTGAACATGGACCAGAAGCAGCCGGGTTTCCCCGAGGACGTGCTGCCGGCCTACCTCAAGTCGCTGGGCGTGGAATACCACATAGTTGAAAAAGACACTTACTCGCTGGTCAAGGAACTGATCCCCGAAGGCAAGACCACCTGTTCGCTGTGTTCGCGCTTGCGCCGGGGCACCCTGTACACCTTTGCCGACAAGATCGGCGCGACCAAGATGGCCCTGGGGCATCATCGGGACGACATCGTTGAAACCTTCTTTCTCAACATGTTCTTCAACGGCACCCTCAAGGCGATGCCGCCCAAGCTGCGCTCCGATGACGGGCGCAACGTGGTGATCCGGCCGCTGGCGTACTGCAACGAGAAGGACATCCAGGCCTACTCCGACCTGCAGCAGTTCCCGATCATTCCATGCAACCTGTGTGGCTCGCAGGAGAACCTGCAGCGCCAGGTCGTCAAGGACATGCTCCAGGACTGGGATCGCAAGACGCCGGGCCGCACCGAGAGTATCTTTCGCAGTTTGCAGAATGTTATCCCGTCGCAATTGGCGGACCGTAACCTGTATGACTTTGCCAGCCTGAAGATCGACGAAAGTGCCGCCTCGCGGTTCGTCGATGTGCTGAACCTGTAAATTGCCAAGAGGAAAGGGCATGCGCGACTACAAATGGCTGCACGAGTACTGTTTGAACCGCTTTGGTTCGTCAGCCGCTCTGGAAGCCGAATTGCCCGTTCCGAGAACCCCGGAACAATTGCGTCGGATCAGTGATGACCGCTACCTGTCGACCCTTGCCCTGCGAGTCTTTCGTGCCGGGCTCAAGCACAGCGTGGTGGATGCCAAGTGGCCGGTGTTTGAAGAGGTGTTCTTTGGTTTTGACCCGGAAAAAGTCGTGCTCATGGGCGCCGAGCATCTGGAGCGGCTGATGCAGGATGCGCGGATCATTCGCCATCTGGGCAAGCTTAAAAGCGTGCCGCGCAATGCGCAGATGGTGCTCGATATCGCTCACGAACACGGCAGCTTTGGCGCGTTCATCGCGCAGTGGCCGGTGACTGATATCGTGGGTTTGTGGAAATACCTGGCCAAACATGGGCATCAGTTGGGCGGTTTGTCGGCGCCCCGGTTCTTGCGCATGGTGGGCAAGGACACCTTCGTGCCGAGCTATGACGTGGTGGCCGCGTTGAACGCGCAGAAACTGGTGGACAAGGCCCCTACCAGCCTGCGGGACCTGGCGATCGTGCAGAACGCCTTTAACCAGTGGCACGCCGAAAGTGGCCGACCCATGTGCCAGTTGTCACAGATGCTGGCGTTTACCGTGAACCACTAAGACGGACCTTGTAGCCGCTGCCGCAGGCTGCGATGGGCTGCGCAGCGGCCCTGTTTTTAAGGCCCTCAGGGCCTTGTCGCAGCCTGCGGCAGCGGCTACAGGGGCGGGCTACGCGCCTTCACCCGCCAATCGGCGATCCAGCTGGTAGCGCCAGCGCACATACAGCATGGCGCTGACAAACACCGCCACGCTGGCGGCAATTTCCAGCAGACCGAACACCTGGCGGTTTGGGTCGAACGCAGCCAGCGCTCCCTTGATCAGGTACAGGTTGACCACGTAGCAGGTGAACGAGTGCCCCCGCGCACTGCCTTTGAGCATGCCCGGTACCAGCAGCATCAACGGCACCAGTTCAATCAGCAAAATCACCCACGGGCGTGCGCCGTGCAGGTCGGCAAACATCAGGTAATACGCGGTCAACAAGCCGATCAGACCGAAAAAACACACCAAGCTCAAGGCGCGCATCAGCCGCACCCGCGGCTCCAGCCATTCGATGGACGGCAACACTTTGGGCTTTTTAGCCACGGGTGTTCTCCAGTTTCAGGGCGATGGTGGCCAGGCGCTGACCCAGGGCCCGGCACAAGATGACTTCGTTTTCGTCCAGCCCGCGTTTGCCGTCGGCACCTGCGTGATGGCTAGGGCCGTAAGGCGTGCCGCCTGCCGTGGTGTGCAGCAAGGCCGATTCGCTGTAGGGCAGGCCTGTGACCAGCATGCCGTGGTGCATCAACGGCAGCAGCATCGACAGCAGGGTGCTTTCCTGGCCGCCGTGCAGGCTGGCAGTCGAGGTGAACACACCGGCCGGTTTGCCGACCAGGGCGCCGGTCAGCCACAGGTTGCTGGTGCCATCCAGAAAGTATTTAAGCGGTGCCGCCATATTGCCGAAGCGGGTCGGGCTGCCCATGGCCAGGCCTGCGCAGTTTTTCAGGTCGTCGAGGCTGGCGTACATGGCGCCTTCGGCCGGGATGCTCGGGGCAACGGCTTCGCACTCGGTGGAGATGGCGGGTACGGTGCGCAGGCGAGCTTCCAGGCCACCTTGCTCGATACCACGGGCGATTTGCCGGGCCATCTCGCTGGTCGAACCATTGCGGCTGTAATACAGAACCAGAATGTAGGGCGCGCTCACGGCAGGATCTCCAGGACTTTTTCAGGTGGACGGCCAATAACGGCTTTGTCACCGGCGACCAGAATCGGGCGCTCGATCAGCTTGGGGTGCGCGGCCATCGCGTCGATCAACTGCGCTTCGCTGAGGCTGCTGTCTGCCAGGTTGAGGGTTTTATACTCTTCCTCGCCGCTGCGCAGCAGTTGACGTGCGCTGATGCCCAGTTTGGCCAGCAGGTCGCGCAGTTGCGGGGCGTCCGGCGGCGTGTCGAGGTAACGCACCACCGTGGGTGTCAGGCCCCGGGCTTCGAGAAGTTCGAGCGCACCGCGCGATTTCGAGCAGCGCGGGTTGTGATAAAGCGTCAGATCGGTCATGTGCGGGTCGCATCTTGCGTAAGGTGGCGGCTATTCTACCCGCCTGACGGGCGCGCCTGAACCGTATGCGGTAAATGGCCGCCGTCTGATGGTTTTTTGTTTGTATTCACCGAGAAGGATCAACGCATGTTAAAGCGACTCATGGCAGTAGCCGCCGTCACCGCCACCTTGCTGCTGGCGGGCTGCGGGAATGATTATGGGGTCGATCAGCACGGACAGAAGATCGCATCGGAGCGTCTGGACAAGCAATGGAAGGTCATCAACTACTGGGCCGAATGGTGCGGGCCGTGCCGGATTGAAATTCCTGAGCTCAATTCTCTGGAAAAACAGCTGCAGGGTCAGTCGGTAGGGGTGTTTGGGGTGAACTTCGATGGTTTGCAGGGCAAGGAGCTGAGCGACGCGAGCACCGCGCTGGGGATCACATTCACCGTGCTGGCGCAGGACCCGGCTGAAGCGTTTGATTTGCCGCGCAGTGAAGCATTGCCCGTGACCTACATCATTGATGAGAAGGGCAAGGTGCGTGCGACGTTGATGGGCGAGCAGACGGCGGCCGGCGTGTTGGCCAAGATCAAGGAATTGCGCGGCTAAGCGAGGCCAGCTTCTGTGGGAGCTGGCCTGCCAGCGAAAACCTCAGCGCGGTGAGTCAGGCAGACCGGACCGCTTGCATCGCCAGCAGGCTGGCTCCCACAGGTTTTTTTATGCCTATTCAGGCCATAGCCGTAGCGGCTTGCCTTCAGCTGGCCAGAAACGCACCTGCTCGATCGGCGAGATGTCCCAGCGTTGTACGGTTTGCAGGGCCTCGAAGAATCGATGCTCTTGCTCCATCAACGCCGGTGCACAGGCTTTGCGGGTGCTGCCCACGCCACCGAAGGTCAGCTTGTCGCCGTCCAGGGTGTAAGGCGCGAACCAGTGATTACAACCGCCACTGCCGTAGGCCCGGCCAGCATCGTCCAGGGTTACGGTCAGGTGGCTGTTGTCGATCAGGGGCCGTTCGCCGATCCACTCCAGTACGTAGGTGTGGTTCTGCTGCAACTTGACCGGATCACCTGCGCAGCCTGCCAGGCTCGCGCCCAGCAATGCCAGCAGGGTCAGGTGTTTCATAGCGCGGCCTTTTGGCATTGAGGGCACACATGCTTGCTGCCTTCAGTGCTCCAGCCCAGTTCGGCGATACGCGCGGTAGCTGCCGGCTTTTGCGCTTTGGTGCCGAGTTTGGCGTCGACCGCGAACTCGAACTTCAGCTCTTTGGCGCAAACGTCGCAGTTGACCTGCCACTCATGAATCGCCAATTCACCGAAAACCGGCCCTTTGGTCACGGCAACCCACTGGCCGCGCGGGTTGATCAGGTGGCGGACCTTGTCGACGGCCAGGCGCATGGACAAGCCCTTGCTGCCTTTGAGGGTCACAATCAGCACGTCACCGGTCTGAATCGAGCCACCGTTGCCGGTGACTTGATACAGGCCTGGCGCCAGGGCGCGGCATTCAATCAGGGTGTGCTGCGGGTTAAGCAGGCTGTAGCGAAAATCGTGTTCGACCATGGGTCCTCCAAATAAGTCGCTATGCTAGCACGCAGGCATCAAACCCCAAGATCAACCTTCGATGAGGTTTTGCGGAGTACCGTTTTTCCAGGCCTCGATATTGTTCAGCGTGGTGCCGGCAATCGCACTCAGCGCTTCGCGGGTCAGAAATGCCTGATGCGCGGTGATGATCACGTTGGGGAAGGTCAGCAGCCGCGCCAGCACGTCATCCTGCAAGGGCAGGTCTGAGCGGTCCTCGAAGAACAGCTGGGCTTCTTCCTCATAGACATCCAGCCCCAGATAGCCCAATTGACCACTTTTCAGTGCGTCGATCAGCGCCGGGGTGTTGACCAGCGCGCCGCGCCCGGTGTTGATCAGCATGGCACCGTGTTTGAGGGTGGCCAGGCTGGTGCTGTTGATCAGGTGCTTGTTGTCTGCCGTCAGCGGGCAGTGCAGGGAAATGATGTGGGAGCCGGCCAGCAGCTCGGGCAGGCTGACGTACTGCGCGCCCAGTGCCAGCAGGTCGGCATTTGGATACGGATCAAAACACAGCAACTTGCAGCCGAAGCCGGCCATGATCTTGCCGAACGTCGCGCCAATCTGGCCGGTGCCGACCACGCCGACGGTTTTGCCCACCAGATCGAAACCGGTCAGCCCGTGCAGGGTGAAGTCGCCCTCGCGGGTGCGGTTGTAGGCGCGGTGCAAGCGCCGGTTAAGCGCCAGAATCAGGGCCACGGCATGTTCGGCCACCGCGTGGGGGGAGTACGCCGGCACCCGAACCACGCTCAGGCCCAGGCGTTTTGCAGCAGGGAGGTCCACGTGGTTGTACCCGGCCGAGCGCAGGGCAATCAACCGTGTGCGGCCAGCGGCCAGTTGCTCCAGCACCGGCGCGCTCAGGTCATCATTGATAAACGGGCAGACGACTTCGTAGTCATGTGCAAGCGCTGCTGTGTCCAGGGTCAGGCGCGCCGGCTGGAAGTGCAACTCATTGGCGTCGGGTTGCGAGGCCGCGGTGAAACTGTCCTGGTCATAGGTCTGGCTGCTGAAAAGAATCGTGCGCATGGGGTCTTCCTTGGTGGGTGGGCCTGAACTGTGTAGCCGCTGACGAGGTACAGCTTTCTCGGTTTTATGCGCTACTGCGTGCCTCTTTGGCCAGGCGGATGATGGCCAGGTCCAGTTCGTCGAGGGCGGCGCTGGCGCTGGGGCTGGCTTGTTTGAGCAGTGTCTCGCTGCGCTGGCAGGCGGCGCGCAACTGCGGGACGCCGCAGTAACGCGTGGCGCCGTGCATGCGATGGACCCGTTCGATCAACGCATTGTTGTCCTTGGCGTTGCGGGCCTGCTGGATGGCTTCGCGGTCAGCCTCCAGGGAGGCCAGCAGCATGGCGAGCATGTCGATGGCCAGGTCCGGCTTGCCGGCCGCCAGGCGCAGGCCTTCTTCGTGATCGAGTACGGGCAGTTTGGTGCTGTGGCGGGCAGGTTCGTGGTGGCCTTCGCTGACCTGATTGCGCAAGGCCAGCCCCGTCCACTTCAATACCACCTGGGCCAGTTGGCGTTCGCTGATCGGTTTGGTCAGGTAGTCATCCATACCGCTTTGCAGCAGGGCGCGTTTTTCGTTTGCCATGGCGTGGGCTGTCAGCGCGACAATCGGCAGCGGCGTGCAGTGACGTTCGCTTTCCCACTGACGCAGGACTTCGGTGGTTTCGCGGCCGTCCATGCCGGGCATTTGTACATCCATCAGGACCAGATCGAAGTCTTCGGTCTTGACCGCGTCAATGGCGGCATAGCCGCTGTCCACGGCCGTGACTTTGGCGCCCATGCCTTCAAGCAGGGTTTGCACCAGCAGCAGGTTGGCCGGGTTGTCATCGACACACAGGATGCGTGGCGCGCGGCTGGCCAGCAGCTCGCCGGGTTCGGACCGGGGCTGGCGCGGGTTGATCAGGTCGGCCAGGGCCCGGCGCAATTTTCGGGTGCAGGCAGGTTTGGCCTGAAGCTGGCTGTGGGGGTTGGCCACGGCGGTGTTGAACAGCCCCTGTTCGGTGGTCGGGCACAGCACCAGCACTTTGCAGCCCATGTGCTCCAGGTCCCAGATGTGCTGTCTGAGGCGTTCGGGCGGGGTGTCATTGGCCGTGACCCCCAGTACCGCCAGCTCAATGGCCTGCGCTGTCTGATGGGCGCCTGTCACGCAGTTGGTGAGGTTCTCAAGGGTGGTGCAGGGCGTTACGTCCAGCCCGCAGTCTTCCAGCTGATGGTGCAAGGCCTGGCGCGCCAGATCGTGTTTTTCCAGGATCGCCACGCGGCGGCCCAGCAGTGGGGCGCCGGGCAGGTCCTCGACATCATCGCGGGCCTTGGGCAGTTTGACGCTGATCCAGAACACAGAGCCTTCGCCCGGGGTGCTTTCAACGCCGATTTCGCCGCCCATCTGCTCGACCAGCCGCTTGGAAATCACCAGCCCCAGCCCGGTACCGCCGGGCTGGCGGGACAGCGAATTGTCAGCCTGGCTGAAGGCCTGGAACAGTGCCCGGATATCCTGGGCGGTCAGGCCGATGCCGGTGTCCTGCACGCTGATGCGCAGTTGCACGCTGCCGTCGGTTTCGTTTTCATCCTGGTCTTCAAGCATGGCCCGCACGGCAATGGTGCCTTCGCGGGTGAACTTGATGGCGTTGTTGACCAGGTTGGTGAGGATCTGCTTGAGCCGCAGCGGATCGCCAACCAGCGACAGCGGGGTATCGCGATAGACCAGGCTGACCAGCTCCAGCCCTTTGTCGTGCGCCGAAGGGGCGAGGATGGTCAGGGTGTCCTGCAACAGGTCGCGCAGGTTGAACGGGATATTGTCGAGCACCAGCTTGCCGGCCTCGATTTTCGAAAAGTCGAGAATCTCGTTGATGATCCCGAGCAGGCTGTCGGCCGATTTTTCGATGGTATTGAGGTAGTCGAACTGGCGCGCAGTCAGTTCGCTTTTCTGGAGCAGATGGGTAAACCCCAGGATGCCATTGAGCGGCGTGCGGATTTCGTGGCTCATGTTGGCCAGGAACTCGGACTTGATGCGACTGGCTTCCAGGGCCTCCTTGCGGGCCAGGTCGAGCTCCAGGTTCTGGATTTCAATGGTTTCCAGGTTTTGGCGCACGTCTTCGGTGGCCTGGTCGATGCTGTGTTGCAGTTCTTCCTGAGCATTTTGCAGGGTTTCGGCCATGCGGTTGATGCCCGACGCCAGCTCATCCAGTTCATGGCTGCCCAAGGGCGGCAAGCGGGTCTCAAGGTGCCCGTCCTTGAGTTGCGCCACGGCCTGTTTGATATGACCGATGGGAGCATTGATCGTGCGACTCATGCGCAGGGCCAGCAGGGTGGTCAGCACCAACCCGGTGACGATCAGCAGCAAGCTGGCAAACAGGTTGCGGTAACTGCGCAGCAGCATGCCGTTGTGGGACAGCTCAAGCTCGACCCAGCCCAGCAGGCGGTGGGCTTCATTGGGGATTACATCCCCGGCCAGGTTGCGATGGCGGCCAAACACCGGCAGCAAATAGCGGGTGGCATCGTTGTCGGTACGTTGTTGCAGGTGCGTGCTGCTCCCCAGAGGGGCCTGGTTGAGCATGATCGGCCCGGCATGGGCGAGGGGTTCATGGTTGGCGTTGAGGAACGCAACGGCCCGCACATCCTGTTGTTCAAGGGATTCGGTGGCGATGCGTGCCAGCAGTGCGGTGTCATGCCGGCCCATGGCGGGGGCTACCAGAGGAGCGAGCTGCTCGGCGATCATCTCACCGCGTTGCAGCAACTGTGATTGCAGCTCGGACTGTTGCAGCCAGGTGAAGTAGCCGCCAAGTACGCTGGTCATCAAGCTGACGGGCAATAGTGTGAGCAGCAATACGCGGCCTTTGATACCGAGGTTTTTAAGCACGCAACTCTCCAGCCCTGCATTCTTTTAAGAGTGGCCCGGGCATCCCGCTCAGGCCAGGTGGCAGTGTAGCCATATGGCACCTGGCAAATCTTTGTAAATTTGCCATCAATTTCCGATTATCGCCCCCGTTAGCGCCTGTGCCGGTTGCCCGCAGTGGCTCAATCTTGAATAATCGACGATTGAGAATGACTTGCAGACGCTAATGAATCCCGTACCTGTTAGCCCGTCGCGCCTTTTGACCATCGAAGACGACCCCGTCCTGGGTGCCTACCTGCACGAGCAGTTGGAGCGGTGCGGGTTTGACGTAATTTGGTGCCAGAACGGCCCGGAAGGTCTGGCCCTTGCCCGGCAAGAGCACTTTGACGTAGTGCTGATGGATATTCTGCTGCCCGGCATGAACGGCCTGCAGGTGTTGACGCAATTGCGCCAGACCCATGCCTTGCCGGTGATCCTGATGTCTGCGCTGGGTGCCGAGGCCGACCGTATCAGTGGGTTTCAGCTGGGCGCGGATGATTACCTGCCCAAGCCGTTCAGCATGGCCGAGCTGCGAGTGCGCATCCAGGCCATCTTGCGTCGCGTGGCCCTGGATCGCATGCCCGACGCCCGGGTGCCGCAGGATCAGCCGCCGGTCGGTACCGGGCTGTTTTTCGACGAAGACACCTGCGATGTGCGTCATGACCAGCTTTGGGCCGGGTTGACCCGCAGCGAGTATCGCCTGCTCGATACCCTGCAGCGCAGTGCCGACGAAGTGCTCAGCAAGGCTTTCCTCTATCAGCAGGTGCTGCAGCGCGGCTATGCGGCCCACGACCGCAGCCTGGACATGCACATCAGCCAGATCCGGCGAAAACTCAAAACCATCGGCTACCACCAGCGCGAAGTGCGCACGGTGTGGGGCAAGGGTTATGTCCTGAGTGCCAGCGATGCCTTGTAAGGTGCCCGGCAAAAACTCGGTGTTCTGGAAGCTGGCGTGCCTGCTGGTGGTCTTCTGTTTGCTGATGATCTGGCTCAGCTGGTCCTGGGGCCGTTACATGGACAAGCGCACCGGCTTTTTGTCGGAGCAGGCCCATGCCACGCTGGTGCGCTATGCCGGTGAGGCCGAGCGCGCCTGGGAGACCGGCCAGCAAGCGGGTGTCGATCAGTGGTTGCAGGCGATGGGGCACAGGGAGCCCGGCTGGGTCGGGGTCATTGGCCAGGATTTGCAGTCGCTGAGCAGTTACCCGCTGAGCGATCGTGAAAGTGAGCGATTGACCTTTTTACGCGGTCTGGACTGGCCCATCAGCCATATCAAGACGGCGCGCCCATGGCTCAAGGTGCCATTCCCCAGGGACCCGTCGGCGGGCAGCCTGGTGATCGAGTTGCCGCAGCGTTTCATGCCGGGGCGCTCGCAGATCATCTGGCGGATTGTCACTAACGGTGTGATTCCCGGGTTGCTGACGCTGCTCTTGTGCGTGGGCCTGTACCGCGTGCTGATCGTGCCGCTGAACCATTTGCGCGAACAGGCCAACGCGTGGCGGGCCGATCAATTGGGGGCCAGGCTGTCGAGCCAGACCACCGGGCGTCAGGACGAGCTGGGTGAACTGGCGCGGGCGTTCGATCAAATGTCCGAGCGCCTGCAAAGCACGGTCTCGCAACAGCAGCAGTTGCTCCGTGACTTGTCCCATGAACTGCGTACGCCCTTGAGCCGCTTGCGGGTGGCCTGTGACAGCGAACAGGATCTCGAAGCGCTGCGCGAGCGCTTGAGCCGTGAAGTTGACGGCATGCAACGGCTGGTCGAAGACACCCTGCAACTGGCCTGGCTGGATGCCGAGCGCGGGCAGTTGCCCGTGGAAGACATTCAGGTTCAGGCGTTGTGGGAGATGCTCACCGAAAACGCCCGCTTTGAAAGCGGCTGGCCGCAATCGCGGTTGCCCTGCCTGGTGGATGAGCATTGCTGGGTGCGCGGGCACCTCAATAGCCTGGCCCAGGCGCTGGAGAACATCCTGCGTAATGCCATCCGCCATTCGCCGCCCGATGGCGTTGTCAGCCTGAGCGGGCAGCGTGAAGGCGACGAATGGCATCTATGGCTCGACGACCAGGGTGGGGGTGTGGCGCCTGAAGAGCTTGAACGGATTTTCGCGCCTTTTACCCGGCTGGACGGTTCAAGGCCAGGCGACGGGGGCTTCGGTCTGGGGCTGAGCATTGCGCGAAATGCGCTGCGGCTGCAGGGCGGTAGTTTATGGGCTGAGAATCATGGGGGCGGGTTGCGGGTACATGTTCGTTTGCCAGCCAAATAGCTTGCGCTTGCACCGCGTAGCAGCTGACGAGCAGCGCAAGGCTGCTACGGGTTCGTGTGTGCCTCAAACCCTGGCTTATAGCCTTTCGCCATAAGCACCGCACTTTGCGTGATATGGGCTATCGGCGTTTGCCGGTATGATGTGCGGCCCCGCGGTCTGGATTGCGAATACGCCATGACATTGCAGTACCCAACTATCGCCGATTGCGTCGGCAACACTCCGCTGGTGCGCTTGCAGCGCCTGGCCGGAGACACCACCAACACCTTGTTGCTCAAGCTCGAAGGGAACAACCCTGCAGGCTCGGTCAAGGACCGTCCGGCCCTGTCGATGATTGCACGCGCTGAAGGGCGCGGGCAGATCCAGGCCGGCGACACCCTGATCGAAGCCACATCGGGCAATACCGGGATTGCACTGGCCATGGCTGCTGCGATCAAGGGCTACAAGATGATCCTGATCATGCCTGACAACTCCAGTGCCGAGCGCAAGGCGGCCATGACCGCGTATGGCGCCGAGCTGATCCTGGTCAGCCAGGAAGAGGGCATGGAAGGTGCCCGCGACCTGGCCGACAAGATGCAGGCTCAGGGCCTGGGCAAGGTGCTCGACCAGTTCGCCAATGGTGATAACCCCCAAGCGCACTACACCGGCACCGGCCCGGAAATCTGGCGTCAGACCAACGGTACGATCACCCACTTCATCAGTTCGATGGGCACCACCGGTACCATCATGGGCGTGTCGCGCTATCTCAAAGAGCAAAACCCGGGTGTGCAGATCGTCGGTTTGCAGCCGATGGAAGGCTCCGCCATTCCGGGCATTCGCCGCTGGCCGCAGGAATACCTGCCAAAGATTTACCAGGCTGACCGGGTTGACCGGATTGTCGACATGGCCCAGCGCGAGGCCGAAGACGTCACCCGTCGTCTGGCCCGTGAAGAAGGGATCTTCTGTGGTGTGTCTTCGGGCGGGGCGGTGGCTGCGATGCTGCGCCTGAGTCAGGAAGTTGAAAACGCGGTGATGGTCGCGATCATTTGCGACCGGGGCGATCGTTACTTGTCGACTGGCATTTACGATGAGCCTAATTGATGGCTAAGCAAGAAAGAGGTCTGCGCTTCCAGCCTGCTGGCGGCACCAAGGCCCCGCAAGTGCCCACGGGCAAAAAACAGCGTTTGAGCATCGAGCGTCTGGCCAATGACGGCCGTGGTATCGCCTTTGTCGAAGGGCGCACCTGGTTTGTGTCAGGGGCCCTGGCCGGCGAAGAGGTTGAAGCGCGCGTGTTGGGGGCTCACGGCAAAGTCGTTGAGGCCCGTACCGAGCGTGTATTCAAAGCCAGCGACATTCGCCGCGAGGCGCCGTGCGCCCATGCGGGCAAATGTGGCGGTTGCAGCGTCCAGCATTTGCCCCATGAGGAGCAGCTTGCACTCAAACAGCGCATGCTGGCCGAGCAACTGTCCCGTGTGGCCGGTGTCGAACCCCAAGAGTGGGCGCCGCCGCTGACCGGCCCGGAATTCGGCTATCGCCGCCGGGCGCGCATTGCCGTGCGTTGGGATGCGCGGGCCAAGCGTCTGGATGTGGGGTTCCGGGCTGCCGGCAGCCAGGACATCGTGGCCATTGATCACTGTTTGGTCTTGGTACAGGCTTTGCAACCTATCATGACCGGGCTGCCCGCCATGTTGCGTCAACTGAGCAATCCGAAGGCCCTGGGCCATGTCGAGTTGTTCAGCGGTTCGGCGATTGCGGTTTTGCTGCGTCATATGGCACCGCTCAACGATGCCGACATGCAGGTTTTGCAGGATTTTTGCCTGACCCATAACGCCCAATTGTGGCTGCATGGTGAAGGAGAGCCACAGCCAGTCGATTTGACTCGGACCTTGGGCTACCGTCTGGAACAGTGGGGCCTTGAGCTGGCGTATCGCCCCGGTGATTTTGTCCAGGTCAATGCCGGCGTCAACGAAGCCATGGTCGCTCAGGCAATAAAGTGGCTTGCTCCACAAGCTGACGAACGGATTCTTGACTTGTTCTGTGGGCTGGGTAACTTCGCTTTACCGCTGTCGCGTCAGGTGCGCGAGGTGGTGGCAGTTGAAGGTGTTGCGACCATGGTCGAACGCGCGGCGCAAAACGCGGTCAGTAACAACCTGCATAATGTAGCGTTGTTTCAGGCTGACTTGTCGCAGCCGCTGGCGGATGCAGCCTGGGCCAAAGAGGGTTTTTGTGCCGTACTGCTCGACCCGCCCCGCGACGGCGCCTATGAAGTAGTACGCAAGCTGTCTGGCCTGGGTGCCAAACGGTTGGTGTATGTGTCGTGCAACCCGGCCACGCTGGCGCGCGACACGGTTGAATTGATGAAACAGGGTTATCGGTTAAAACGTGCCGGAATCCTCGATATGTTTCCGCAAACAGCGCATGTCGAGGCGATGGCGTTATTTGAAGCAGACTAGGACGGTCTGTCTATTTCGACAGGCCCGCGACTCGCGCAGATATGCCCTGTAGCGCGTGGTCGGGATTAGGGCCTGTGATTTCGGCGCATTGAATATGCGCTGTAGGGAAGGTAAGCAAGATGGTACAGGTCAGAGCACACCAGCCGATCAACACCGACGGCAGTCTCAACCTCGAGGCATGGCTCGATCATGCGGTGAGTGTCGATGTGGCGCTGGACCGTGAAGCCTTGAAAGAAGCGTGTGAGTTTGCGCGCGAGGTCGAGCAGCAAGCCAATGCGGCGAAAAACCTGTGGGCCGAGGGCACATCCAGCTTTCGCACCGGGTTGGAAATCGCCGAGATACTGGCCGATCTGAAACTGGATCAAGATTCTCTGGTTGCCGCGATTCTTTATCGTTGCGTGCGCGAAGGGCAGGTGTTGTTGCCTGCTGTCAGCCAGCGCTTTGGCCCGGTGGTGGCCAAGCTGATTGATGGCGTGCTGCGCATGGCTGCCATCAGTGACAGCCTCAGCCCTCGCCAATCCATGGTGTTGGGCACCCAGGGCCAGGTCGAAAACCTGCGCAAGATGCTGGTCGCCATGGTTGATGACGTGCGTGTTGCACTCATCAAGCTGGCCGAACGTACCTGCGCCATTCGCGCCGTCAAGAATGCCCCGGACGAGAAGCGCAACCGCGTCGCCCGTGAGGTGTTCGATATTTATGCGCCATTGGCGCACCGCCTGGGCATCGGCCATATCAAATGGGAGCTGGAGGACTTGTCCTTCCGCTACCTGGAGCCCGAGCAGTACAAACAGATTGCCACCTTGCTGCACGAGCGCCGCCTCGATCGCGAGCGCTTTATCAGTGATGTGATGAACCAGTTGCGTACCGAGCTGGTGGCCACCGGTGTTGACGCTGATATCAGCGGCCGTGCCAAGCACATCTATTCCATCTGGCGCAAAATGCAGCGCAAGGGCCTGGCTTTCAGCCAGATCTATGACGTGCGTGCGGTGCGGGTGCTGGTGCCGGAAATGCGCGATTGCTACACCGCGCTGGGCATCGTCCACACCCTGTGGCGCCACATTCCCAAAGAATTCGACGACTACATCGCCAACCCCAAGGAGAACGGCTACCGCTCGCTGCACACCGCCGTGATCGGGCCTGAAGGCAAGGTGCTTGAGGTGCAGATTCGCACCCACGCCATGCACGAAGAGGCCGAGCTGGGGGTTTGTGCGCACTGGCGCTACAAGGGCACCGACGTCAAGGCCGGTTCCAATCAGTACGAAGAGAAAATCTCGTGGCTGCGCCAAGTGCTGGAATGGCACGAAGAGCTGGGCGACATTGGTGGCCTGGCCGATCAGCTGCGGGTCGATATCGAGCCGGACCGGGTCTACATATTTACCCCGGACGGTCATGCAATCGACCTGCCCAAGGGCGCAACACCGCTGGACTTTGCGTATCGGGTACACACCGAAATCGGCCATAACTGCCGCGGCGCCAAGATCAACGGGCGCATCGTGCCGCTCAACTACAGCCTGCAAACCGGTGAACAGGTCGAAATCATCACCAGCAAGCACGGCACGCCGAGCCGCGACTGGTTGAACCCGAACCTGGGTTACATCACCACGTCGCGGGCACGGGCCAAGATCGTTCACTGGTTCAAGTTGCAGGCGCGTGATCAGAACGTCGCGGCCGGTAAAACCATGCTCGAGCGCGAGCTGGGGCGTTTGGGCCTGCCAGCGGTGGACTACGAGAAGCTCGCCGACAAAGCCAACATGAGAACCGCCGAGGACATGTATGCGGCGCTCGGTGCGGGTGATTTGCGCCTGGCGCAACTGATCAACCTGGCGCAGCAACAGGTCGAGCCGGAGCGCGGCAGCGAGCAGATGGAGCTGATTCCGCGCAAGGCCACGGGCTACAAGCCGGGCAAGCGCGGAGATATCCAGATCGAAGGCGTCGGCAACCTGCTGACCCAGATGGCCGGGTGCTGCCAGCCGCTGCCGGGGGATGCGATTGTCGGTTACATCACCCAGGGCCGTGGCGTGAGCATTCACCGTCAGGACTGCGCCTCGGTGCTGCAACTGGGCAGCCGTGAGCCGGAGCGGATGATCCAGGTCAACTGGGGTCCGATCCCGGTGTCAACCTATCCGGTCGACATCGAGATCCGCGCCTACGACCGTTCGGGATTGCTGCGTGATGTGTCTCAGGTGCTGCTCAACGAGCGGATCAACGTACTGGCGGTCAATACCCGCTCGAACAAGGAAAACAACACCGCGTTGATGACCTTGACCATCGAGATCCCGGGTCTGGATGCGCTGGGGCGTTTGCTGGGGCGTATCTCGCAACTGCCGAACATCATCGAAACCCGCCGGATCGGGCGCAGCGAGCCGCGCTAGCGGTCAACAACGCGAACCTGTGTAGCCGCTGCCGCAGGCTGCGATAAGGGCCGAAGGACCTTCGTTTTATAAAGCGGGGTCGCTACGCAACCCATCGCAGCCAGCGGCAGCGGCTACAGGGTTTTGCACAGGGATTACAGATGTACAACCTCGACGACCTGCTACACCTCATGGCCCGCCTGCGTGACCCGCAGTACGGCTGTCCGTGGGATATCAAGCAAACCTGGGCCACCATCGTGCCTTACACCCTTGAGGAAGCTTACGAAGTCGCTGATGCCATTGAGCAAGGCGACTTTGAGCACCTGCAAGGCGAGCTGGGCGATTTGTTGTTTCAGGTGGTGTATTACAGCCAGCTTGCCCGCGAAGAAGGTCGGTTTGAGTTTGCCGGGGTGATCGACAGCATCACCCGCAAGCTGATCCGCCGACATCCCCATGTATTCCCCACCGGCGATCTGTATGCGCCGCTGGATGTGCCACGCCTGAGCGAAGAGCAGGTCAAGCAGCGCTGGGATGAAATCAAGGCGCAGGAGCGCGCAGAAAAGTCCGTTGCTCCCGAGCAGCTCTCCTTGCTGGATGACGTGCCGGTTGCGCTGCCGGCCCTGTCCCGTGCTGCCAAATTGCAAAAGCGTGCTGCCCAGGTTGGCTTTGACTGGCCGGCCGCGTTGCCGGTGCTGGACAAGGTTCGCGAAGAGCTGGATGAAGTGCTTGAGGCCATGGCTGATAACGATTCGGCCGCTATCCATGACGAGATCGGTGACCTGCTGTTTTCGGTGGTCAACCTGGCCCGCCACCTAAAAGTGGACCCGGAAACCGCCTTGCGCGGGGCCAATGCAAAATTTGATCGACGTTTCCGGTTTATCGAGCAGGCATTGCGCGATACCCTGCGTCCCATTGAAGACTGCACCCTTGAAGACCTGGATGCCCTGTGGGGCGAAGCCAAGCGCCAGGAAAAGAATTTGCCCAGCTGCGGCTGAGTTTGCCTAAGTGAGTAAGTAGATGAGCATTTCCCTACGCGACCAGTTGCTCAAAGCCGGACTGGTCAACGAGAAGCAGGCCAAGCAGGCCGGCAAAGAAAAGCAAAAGCAGCAGCGTCTGGCCCACAAAGGCCAGATCGAGCTGGACGACACCCAGCAGCGTCTGGCCGCCGAAGCCAAGGCCGAGAAGGTCAAGCGCGATCAGGAGCTGAACCGTCAGCAACAAGAGAAGGTCGAGCAAAAGGCCCGCGCCGCGCAGATCAAGCAGTTGATCGAAGTCTCGCGTCTGCCCAAGCTCAACACCGAGGACTATTACAACTTTGTGGACGACAAGAAGGTCAAGCGCCTGTCGGTCAACACGTTGATGCGCAACAAGCTGGCCAATGGCTCGCTGGCGATCGTGCAGCACCAGGGCGGTTACGAAGTGATCCCGCGTGAGGCTGCGCTGAAAATTCAGGAGCGCGACCCGCGCCGGATTGTTCAGCTCAACATTCTGGTGGAGTCAAAAACGCCGGAAGAAGACGATCCGTACGCGGCCTATCAGATCCCTGATGATCTGATGTGGTAACACTCACAACCTGTGGGAGCGAGCCTGCTCGCTCCCACAGAGTTTTGCGTTAGCGCATAACAAAACAAACCCCGCTTCGGCGGGGTTTGTTTTTTTCAAGTCTGTAGTTGCGTCGTTCAGGCCTGGAGTTTTTGCGCTTCCAGCTTTTCCAGCTCAGCCTTGTAGCTGTGAGCGTCGCTCTCGCGGTGGAACATACCAACCAGCACGTCTTCCTGATGCACGTCCCACAGGTGAACACCGTGGGCTACCAGTTGGTGGAACATACGTGAATCGTCGCGTTCAGTTACTTTGATAGTCATCTGCTTGCTCCAAATTCTGATAAAGGTCTGCGGCAAGGCGTCGCAGGACTCCTTTATAGAATCTGTTAGCTTCCTAAGTAAATAGCTGATTGTCGCGCTGTCATCTTGTTAAAAACTGACAAACCCTACAGCCCTTGAACGACGTGGTGTTTACGGATTTGGCCGATAGTTTTATGACAAAAGTTTCATGTTTGAAGGCTTTTTCCGGGCAAAAAAAAACCCCGCCGAAGCGAGGTTTTGGCGTGCAGCTCAGGGCTTGCCGCTTAGTTGCCCTTGACCGCTTTGCCATTCACCGTGCCGTCCAGCAGCATGATGTTGTATTCCTTACCGTCTTTTTCGACCTGGCGCAGTTTAACCAGCAGCGAATCCCAGTTCTTGGCGAACCACATTTCTGTGATGCGCTTGTTCTGTGTCGGATCGCGTACGCGCTCAACCTTGATGGCATCTACCTTGCCAGCCTTGGTTTCGACCACTTCAGGGCCGATAACGCGGAAGTCATAGGTGTCTACGTCGTTACCATCAACCACCTGGTAGCTCATGGACTTCTTGCCGGCTTCCACATCACGCTGCAAGGCCAGCTGGTAGGTGGACTTGTCGAGCATGCCCGTGAGAAGTGGCACTTTGACCGGGTCGCCCTGATCAGTACCGGTCACCATTTTGGTGGCCCAGTCGAAATCCAGATCGATCTTCTTGGCTTTGCCCAGGCCGCCACGTTCAAAGTGATAGGTCAGCGGGATCAGCGCGTCCTTTTCAATTTTGAGGGTGCTTTCTTCGTTAAGGCTGGCCACCAGCATCGAAGCCTTGAAGTTCAAGGTCCAGACGCCTTTGTCGTTTTTGGTCAGGCTGCGCTCGGCAGAACCGCTCATCGGCAACTGTTTCCAGTCGGCGGTGTAGCTGGCTTTGAATGGCTGGAGTTCGGCCGCCTGCACTGCTGGGATAGCCAGCAGGCTGAGGGCGAGAAGCAGGGCACGACGCATAATTTCTCCTAGATTCGTATCAGGTGGCCGCTGGCCGCGAGTAATTGACCGTCCAATAATGCGCCTTGCTCGTCAAGAGACAAGCGACCTTCGGCAAACCAGCGCACTGCAAGCGGATAAATCCGGTGTTCCTGGGTGTGAACCCGTTGCGCCAGACTGTGTGGCGAGTCATCAGACTCTACCGGTATCACTGCCTGTACGACCAGAGGCCCGCCGTCGAGTTCCTCGGTCACAAAGTGCACGCTGCAGCCGTGTTCGCGATCACCCGCTTCCAGCGCGCGTTGATGCGTGTGCAAGCCTTTGTATTTGGGCAACAGCGAAGGGTGGATATTGAGCAGGCGACCCTGATAGTGACGCACGAAGTCTGCGCTTAGAATGCGCATGAATCCGGCCAGAACCACCAGTTGCGGTTTGAATTCGTCGATGATCTTGATCAATGCAGCATCGAAGGCCTCGCGGCCCTCGAATGCTTTGTGATCCAGTACGCGGGTTTCGATACCCGCGTCTTTGGCGCGTTGCAGGCCGTAGGCATCTGCGCGGTTGGAGATTACCGCGCGAATCCTGGCCGGACTGTCCTTGACGTCATTGCTGTCGATCAAGGCCTGCAAGTTGCTGCCGGTGCCGGAAAGCAGCACCACTACATCACAGGTATCAGGCATTAGTGAGCCTTGAGGTTTTGCAGCTCAACTTGTGGAGCGCCTTCGGCGGCGGTTGCGATCTGGCCGATGACCCACGGTTGCTCGCCTGCTTCACGCAGTACGTTCAGCGCGGTTTCAACGTCAGCCTGGGCTACGCAGATCACCATGCCCACGCCGCAGTTCAGCACGCGGTGCATTTCGTTTTCGTCCACGTTGCCTTTTTCTTGCAGCCAGTCGAAGACTGCAGGGCGCTGCCAGCTGGCAACGTCAACTACCGCTTGAGCGCCTTTTGGCAGAACGCGCGGGATGTTGTCGAGCAGGCCGCCACCGGTGATGTGGGCCATGGCTTTAACAACGCCGGTTTCCTTGATCAGCTTGAGCAGCGGCTTGACGTAGATACGGGTCGGGGCCATCAGCAGGTCGGTCAGCGGCTTGCCGTCGAGCTGGATGTTTTCGATGTCGGCACCGGACACTTCGATGATCTTGCGGATCAGCGAGTAACCGTTGGAGTGCGGGCCCGAAGAAGGCAGGGCGAGCAGGGCATCGCCGGCAGCAACCTTGGAGCCGTCGATGATTTCGGATTTTTCTACAACGCCGACGCAGAAACCGGCCAGGTCATAGTCTTCGCCTTCGTACATGCCCGGCATTTCAGCGGTTTCGCCGCCTACCAGCGAGCAACCGGACAATTCGCAGCCAGCGCCGATACCGGTAACCACTTGGGTTGCGGTTTCTACGTTGAGCTTGCCGGTGGCGTAGTAGTCGAGGAAGAACAGAGGCTCGGCGCCGCATACGATCAGGTCGTTAACGCACATGGCAACCAGGTCGATACCGATGCTGTCGTGTTTGTTCAGGTTCAGCGCCAGGCGCAGCTTGGTGCCTACACCGTCGGTGCCGGAAACCAGAACAGGCTGCTTGTAGCCAGCCGGAATTTCGCAGAGGGCGCCAAAACCGCCGAGGCCGCCCATCACTTCCGGGCGTGCAGTGCGCTTGGCCACGCTCTTGATGCGTTCGACCAATGCTTCACCGGCGTCGATGTCTACACCGGCGTCTTTGTAGCTCAGGGATGGTTGCTTGCTCATAATCCAGGCCTTTAGGGGGGATTCGGGGGTATCGACCGAGTTCAGGGGGCAGGCTTGCAAGTGCTCATCGATGGCGAAAAGCATTTGCAGGGTGCCCGGCTGTTGCCGGTCTGCGAAGGCGCGCGATTTTATCAGGCTTGAAGGGCAGCGGCCATCCTCGGGCCGACAGGCAGGGTTATATCTGTCGAAAAAAACCTTTTTTAGTCGTACTTGGGTCTGCGCGCGGCCCTGTATAAGGTATAGCGAATTACTTTTGAGTTTTTATGACCGAATGAAAACTGTGCGGCGAGCTTGAATGATTTGGCTGTGGCCGTGTCTGAAGCTTGTTCGGGTGTTTTTATGGTGTCCTTATCAGGCTGCTTTTTTGTCATCGGGAATCTTTCATGCGTCTGAGCCAATTTTTAGCAGTGGGCTGTTTGTCATTTTTTAGCCTGGCGAGTCATGCCGAAATCCTGACCGGTCTTTATCAAGTGCGCGAGCCGGTCACCAGTCAATCGCCTGAAGAGCGTACCCAGGCCACGCAAAAAGCCCTGGAGACCCTGGTGCTGCGTCTTACAGGGGATGCCAAGGCGATCCAGAGCCCCGGGCTTGAGGCGATTCGCAAGGATCCGCAGCAAATCATCAGCCAGTACGGCTATGACGCGGGTCCGCCGGAAAGCCTTCAGGTGGAGTTCGACCCTGTGAGTACTGACCGCGCGTTGCGCAAGGCCGGTTTGTCGTTGTGGGGTACCAACCGGCCCGCGTTGCTGGGCTGGTGGTTGAATGACTCGGTCGACGGGTCGAGCCTGGTGGGTGACGGTCAGTCTGCCGCTGAGCCTCTGCGCCGGGCGGCGCAACATCGAGGTTTGCCGTTGCGCTTGCCATTGGCGGACCTGAGCGAGCAGTTGGTGGGTACTGCTGACAACCTTGAAGGCAGCAACCCTGCGCCTTTGAAGGATGCTTCCGAGCGTTACGGGGCAGATGCGTTGCTGGCGGTGCATGCCCGTGAAGAAGACGGGAAATGGACTGCCAAGTGGCGCTTGTGGGTCGGAGATCAGCAGGAGCAGGGCAGCGCCCAGGCCCCTGATCAGGCGGCGCTGGCCGATGCCGTAATGCTGGCGGTGAGCGAGCGTCTGGCGCCGCGTTACGCGGTCAAGCCGGGGATTTCCACCGAGCAGTTGCTCGAAGTGCAAGGTATGAACCTGGCGCGCTACGCGCAGTTGGGGCATTTGCTGGAACCCTTTGGCGCGAAACTAAAGAGCGTCGAGGGGGATCGTATTGTTTATCAGGTAAACGGCAGTGCCGAGCAGTTGCGTTCGCAGTTGGGGCTGGCGCAATTGAAGGAAGTGCCTGCGGGCCAAATGCCTGCTGTTGCCGATCCAGGGCAGGCGCCCGGCGTGGTAGCAGCACCGACGCCGCAGCTACGGTTCAGTTGGTAGGCTTTTATCTTCTTTATATAAGGATGGGGTGATTCATGGCAGATTCGCGACGGTGGGTGTGGTGGGGTGTAGCGCTGGGGTTCGCCTTGTTCGTGTACTTCCTGCATCCGATACTCACGCCCTTTTTGGTCGCAATCGTTCTGGCCTATATGTTCGACCCTGTGGTTGACCGGCTGGAAAGGGCCGGGCTTTCAAGAACCTGGGGCGTGGTCGCGGTCTTTGCGCTGTTCACCATCATCTTGATGACGTTACTGCTGGTGTTGGTGCCGCTGCTGGCCAAGCAGCTGTTGAAGCTCTATCAGCTGGCGCCGCAGGTGCTCGACTGGTTGCAGCACACCGCAATGCCGTGGGTCCAGGCCAAGCTGGGCTTGAGCGACAGCTTCTGGAAATTCGACAAGATCAAGGCGGCCATCACCGAACACATGGGGCAGGCCACTGACATCGTCGGTGTGGTGCTGTCCCAAGCCACGGCATCCAGCCTGGCACTGATCGGCTTTTTGGCCAATCTGGTACTGATCCCGGTGGTAGCTTTTTACCTGCTGCGGGACTGGAACATCATGATGGCCAAGATTCACGGCCTGTTGCCCCGTGCTCGCGCCGAGCAGATTGTGTCGCTGGCCAAGGAATGTCACGACGTGCTCGGCGCGTTTGTCCGAGGTCAGTTGCTGGTGATGCTGGCGCTGGGGGTGATCTACTCGGCGGGCCTGATGTTTGTCGGCCTCGAGTTGGGGTTGTTGATCGGCTTGATGGCGGGGGTGGCAGCCATCGTGCCGTATATGGGCTTTATTGTCGGCATCGGTGCGGCGTTGATCGCTGGCCTGTTCCAGTTTGGCGGGGATCTGTACCCGATGCTCGGAATCGTGGCGGTGTTTATGGTCGGTCAGGCGCTCGAGGGTACGGTACTCACACCCTTGCTGGTGGGTGACAAGATCGGTATGCACCCGGTGGCCGTGATCTTCGCGATTCTGGCGGGTGGCGAGCTGTTTGGCTTTACCGGGGTGTTGCTGGCGTTGCCGGTGGCTGCTGTGATTATGGTGCTGGTGCGTCATGTGCAGGATCTGTACAAGGACTCCCAGGTCTATAAAGGCAGCGAAGACCCCCAGTTGTAGCGCTGGCGGTGTGAAGGGGCGGGTTCATCGTGAGGTGAGCCCGCTTTTTTGTTTATGCACCAGGGGCCCGGATAGCAAGAAAAAGACCAATCAATCCAAGACGTTAATGCAAACCTTTGATTTTGCTCGTGGTCTGTTACATTGTGTGCCCGGCTACACGGGTATAAACTTTTAATACTTTACACAGAGGCCACTAACGGTTCGCTTGAACTGTTCAGTCAGCATGAAACCGATTCAGCTGCCCCTAGGTGTGCGTCTGCGTGATGACGCTACCTTCATAAACTACTATCCAGGCGCCAATGCCGCTGCACTCGGCTATGTCGAGCGTCTTTGCGAAGCCGACGCCGGCTGGACAGAAAGCCTGATCTACCTCTGGGGCAAACAAGGCGTGGGCCGTACACACTTGCTACAGGCCGCCTGTCTGCGCTTTGAGCAGATGGGTGAGCCGGCGGTGTACTTGCCACTGGCCGAGTTGCTGGATCGCGGCATTGAAATCCTCGATAACCTTGAGCAGTACGAACTGGTTTGCCTGGATGATCTTCAGGCAGTGGCCGGTCGGGCTGACTGGGAAGAGGCGTTGTTCCACCTGTTCAATCGCCTGCGTGACAGTGGCCGTCGCCTGCTGATCGCCGCCTCCACCTCGCCCCGTGAACTGCCGATCAAGCTGGCGGACCTCAAGTCCCGCCTGACCCTTGCACTGGTGTTCCAGATGCGCCCGCTATCTGATGAAGACAAACTGCGTGCCTTGCAGTTGCGTGCATCCCGTCGTGGCCTGCACCTGACCGACGAAGTCGGGCACTTCATCCTCACCCGAGGTACGCGCAGCATGAGCGCGCTGTTTGATTTACTTGAACGGCTCGATCAGGCGTCCCTGCAAGCGCAGCGCAAGCTGACCATTCCTTTCCTGAAAGAAACCCTGGGCTGGTAGTTCACGCCTTTAAAAACTTGGGCTGCAGGCCTTTTTGGCGGTTTTCAGGCGCCAGAAAACCTGCGCGCCAGAGTGGTTGGGTGCGCAAAATCGATTGTCAGGGGTGTAAAGCCTTAGATGTCTTGAGAAAACTCCCGAGTCACATTTAGATCGATTGAATTTGCAAATGAGGATCATAGAAGGCATAGTCTCGGCTACTTTTTCCACAAGCCACGGTCGTGCCCATGCTAAAGCGCTTCGCACCCCTCGTGCCTCTCGCACTCGTTACCCTGTTGTTTGGCTGTGCTGCCCACACTCCTGTGTCGCAGCAAGTTGTCTATCGGCAGGCTCAAAAGTCATCTTCGGTATCGCAATCTTCCGCTCTTTATCAGGAAGAACTGGCAACCGAAAAAGAACTGGCTCAATTTTCCGAGAACAGCAAGCCTTACGAATTGCCGGCTTTGGCTGACAGCATTCTTGAGCGCGGCATGTCCTTGATCGGTACGCGTTACCGTTTTGGCGGCACCTCTGAGTCTGGCTTCGATTGCAGCGGCTTCATCGGCTACCTGTTCAAAGAAGAAGCGGGCATGCAACTGCCACGCTCGACGCGTGAAATGATCAACGTGAAAGCACCGTTGGTCGCACGAAAAAACCTCAAACCGGGTGATTTGCTGTTCTTCAGCACCAATGGTCGTGGCCGTGTCAGCCATGCCGGGATTTACCTGGGAGATGACCAGTTTATCCACTCCAGCAGCCGCCGCAGCGGCGGTGTACGGATTGATAACCTGGGTGACAGCTACTGGAGCAAGACCTTTATCGAGGCCAAACGTGCCCTGGCGATGGCTCCTTCGAGTGTCGTAGCCCGCAAGTAAAGTTAATGTCTTACTTGAAGTTCTGTTGCTAACAGCTAGAATTCAGTCGCATTGTTAAATACCTGAAACCGCGAAGGTGCCCCCTGTCGCGGTTTCGGGTTTCGCGGCCAGAGTTGCCGTATCCAGAATCAGGAACATTCTGTTTATGTCGACCATGGCCCGCGTTGCACTTTTGACTTTAGCAGCACTGCTCAGTGCCTGCGCCAGCCACACCCCGCCACCCCCTGTGGTGAAAAAAACGGCGGTGTTCGTCAATCCCAGTGAAGAGTTTTCGCCCATAGCGGCTGACGTGCTTTTTCGCGCCTTGGGTTTGGTTGGCACGCCATATCGTTGGGGCGGCAACACCCCGGATTCAGGTTTTGATTGCAGTGGTTTGATCAAGTACGTCTATAACGACGCGGCGGGTATCTCGCTGCCACGCACGACCCGCGAAATGATCGTGATGAGTGGGCAGAGCATTGGCAAAGACAAACTGCAAACAGGCGACTTGCTGTTTTTCGCCACCAGTGGCGGAACCCAGGTCAGCCATGCCGGGATCTATGTGGGTGAGGGCCGCTTTGTGCATGCCCCGGCCACGGGGGGTACGGTCAAGCTGGACAGTCTGGACAAAGCCTACTGGCAAAAAGCCTATCTCAACGCCAAGCGCGTGCTGCCCACCGAGCAGCATCTGGCTCACAACCCGTAAACAGATTCAAACCTGCGCAAGCTCGCTTGCGCAGTTGATGAACCCGCCTGTTTACTTGCCTGACACCCGCCAAATTTTGTTGCCGACATCATCGGCCACCAGCAAGTCCCCTTGTTTATCGATGACTACGCCCACCGGCCGGCCCATGGCCTTTTCGTCCGTGTTGAGGAAACCCGTCAGCACGTCGATCGGCATGCCGGCAGGTTTGCCGTCTGCGAAGGGCACAAAAATCACCTTGTAGCCACTGTGCGGCTTGCGGTTCCAGGAGCCGTGCTGGCCAATAAAGACGCCTTCAGTAAACTCGGGCAGCTTGCTGCCTTGGGCGAAGCTGAGGCCCAGGGACGCAGTGTGCGGGCCCACGGCGTAATCCGGAGCAATGGCTTTGGCCACCAGCTCCGGGTTTTGCGGGTTGACCCGCACATCCACGTGCTGCCCGTAATAGCTGTAGGGCCAGCCATAGAAACCGCCGTCTTTGACTGAGGTGATGTAATCAGGCACCAGGTCACTGCCGATCTCGTCGCGTTCGTTGACTGCCGTCCAGAGTTTGCCGGTCTTGGGTTCCCAGTCCATGCCGTTAGGGTTGCGCAGGCCCGAGGCGAAAATACGGTGCTTGCCGGTGGCGCGATCAACTTCCCAGATCGCGGCGCGGCCTTCCTCCTTGTCCATCCCGTTCTCGCCCACGTTGCTGTTGGAGCCCACGGTCACATACAACTTTGTGCCGTCGGGGCTGGCGATGACGTTTTTGGTCCAGTGATGATTCAGCGGCCCGCCCGGAAGATCGACAACTTTGGTTGGCTGGGCGCTGATGGAGTTCTCGCCCGCTTGATAGGGGAAACGCAGTAGCTTGTCGGCGTCGGCGACATACAAATCGTTGCCCACCAGGGTCATGCCAAAGGGTGAGTTGAGGTTGTCGAGAAAGACCGAGCGGGTTTCAGCGACGCCGTCGTGGTCCGCATCGCGCAGCAGCGTGATCCGATTGGCGCTCGGTACCCCGGCTCCGGCGCGGCCCATGATTTTCCCCGCGATCCAGCCCTTGATCCCCTTGCCCTCATCCGGCTGGGGCGGCGCATTGGTTTCGGCCACCAGCACATCGCCATTGGGCAATACATAGAGCCAGCGCGGGTGGTCCAGGCCTTCGGCGAAGGCGGCGACCTTCAGTCCTTGGGCGGCAACCGGTGTGGTCCCGGCCGGCCAGCCAATGGCGGGGGCGATGTTGACGGTGGGTATCAGCGTCTTGTTGGGTTCGGGCAGTTTCGGCGACGGGCCTGTGCCATCACTCACTTGCAAGGTCGAGGTCTCGCCGCAGGCAGCCAATCCTGCCGCAAGTACGATGACAATAGCGTGCTGGTGCTTGAGCATGAAGAACTCCGTTAAGTTTTGGTCTTGTAAGTCATAGAGAAGCTTAGCCCCTCAAAGGTTCAGCCCGCTGCTTTGTATAAACCCTATTGGCGCCACCTTTAATTGACGCTCCACCCCCAACCCTCTAACCTTCGCGGCTTGTTTCAGGTGCTCGGCAACGTAACGTTGGCTGAGTGAAACAGGGAAGCCGGTGAGGGCGTGTTTGACCCACACAACCGCCATGATCCCGGCGCTGCCCCCGCAACGGTAAATGAGTGAATGTCACGCTAAGTGCCACTGTGTTTTTTCACGGGAAGGCGCGTGGAAAAGGGTGCTCTGTATAAAGAGTTGCCCGCTCATGAGCCCGGAGACCGGCCTGATCCATCCACCACTCTCGCGGCGGGCGATGCAGTGTGTTTTTTGATGAATTCCCCCCGCCTCCCGTTTGCATTATTGAGCCCCAACGGAGAGCTGCCATGAACGAATCCCCCGAACGCGACGAACGTCATCAGGCGCGCATGCTGCGCAAAAAAGCCGTTATGGATGAGCGCATTGCCAGCTCGCCCAATGAGTGCGGGCTGCTGCTGGTATTGACCGGCAATGGTAAAGGCAAAAGCAGTTCCGCTTTTGGCATGCTGGCCCGGGCCATGGGTCACGGCATGCAGTGCGGCGTGGTGCAGTTCATCAAGGGTCGCAACAGCACCGGCGAAGAGATCTTCTTCCGCCGTTTCCCCGAGCAGGTGCGCTATCACGTGATGGGCGAAGGCTTTACCTGGGAAACCCAGGATCGCCAACGCGATATTGCCGCTGCCGAAGCCGCGTGGGAAGTGTCCCGCGAGATGCTGCGTGACCCGTCCATCGGGCTGGTTGTGCTGGATGAGCTGAACATCGCGCTCAAACACGGCTACCTCGACCTTGAACAGGTGCTCGCCGACCTGCAAGCCCGCCCTTTGATGCAGCATGTGCTGGTCACCGGGCGCGGCGCCAAACCCGAACTGATTGATCTGGCCGATACCGTGACCGAAATGGGTGTGGTCAAACACGCCTTCCAGGCCGGGATCAAAGCCCAGAAAGGCATCGAATTGTGAGTGTTGAAGTATGAGAGCGTCACGTCATTGCCCGGCGGTGTTGATCGCCGCACCGGCCTCCGGTCAGGGCAAGACCACCGTTACCGCCGCCCTGGCCCGATTGCACCGCAATCAGGGGCGAAAGGTGCGGGTATTCAAATGTGGTCCGGATTTTCTCGACCCCATGATTCTGGAACGCGCCAGCGGTGCGCCGGTGTATCAAGTGGATTTGTGGATGGTGGGCGCGGATGAAAGCCGCCGTCTGCTGTGGGAAGCCGCCGGTGAAGCGGACCTGATCCTGATCGAGGGCGTGATGGGCCTGTTCGATGGCACGCCGTCCAGCGCCGATCTGGCGCGTCATTTTGGCGTCCCGGTATTGGGTGTGATTGATGGCACCGCAATGGCCCAGACCTTTGGAGCGCTGGCCTTGGGCCTGGCGCGCTATCAGCCGGATCTGCCGTTTGCCGGGGTGCTGGCCAACCGGGTCGGCACCGTGCGCCATGCGCAGTTGCTTGAAGGCAGCCTGACCGAAGGTTTGCGCTGGTACGGCGCATTGTCCCGCGAGACCGGGATCGAGCTGCCGAGCCGGCACTTGGGCCTGGTGCAGGCCAGCGAGCTGAACGATCTGGATGCGCGTCTCGACGCGGCAGCCAATGCTTTGGCCAGCACCTGTGAGGTAGCGCTGCCACCAGCGGTCGAGTTTGCGGCGCCTGCGCCGGTCGTGGTCGAGCCGTTGCTGGCCGGGGTGCGGATTGCCGTGGCACGGGATGAGGCGTTTGCCTTCACCTATGGCGCGAGTCTGGACCTGTTGCGTGCGATGGGCGCCGAGCTGGTGTTTTTCTCGCCGATTCGCGATACCTGTTTGCCAGAGGCAGACAGCCTGTACCTGCCGGGTGGCTACCCTGAGCTGCATCATCTTGAACTGTCGCGCAATACGCCGATGCTCGAGGCGATTCGTGCTCATCACGCAGCCGGTAAGCCGCTGCTGGCCGAATGTGGCGGCATGCTCTACTTGCTGGATGCCTTGACCGATGTTGAGGGGCAGCGTGCCGAACTGGTGGGCTTGCTGGCAGGGGAGGCGACGATGCAAAAGCGTCTGGCCGCTTTAGCCTTGCAGGCCGTGGAAATGCCTGAAGGGCTGCTGCGCGGTCATACCTACCACCACTCGCTGACCAGCACAGAGCTAGAGCCCATTGCACGCGGGCTGAGCCCCAATGGCGGGCGTGGCGCTGAAGCGGTGTATCGCGAGGGGCGGATGACTGCGTCTTACGTGCACTTTTACTTCCCGTCCAACCCCCAGGCCATTGCCGCATTACTGGCGCCTTGCGCCGTGAAGGCGCCATGACCGACAACGCCTTTAGCCCTGAAGAGCGCGCCGCGGTGTACCGCGCCATTGCCGAGCGCCGTGACATGCGGCACTTCAGCGGTGGCAGTGTGGCGCCCGAGCTATTGTCACGGTTGCTGGAAGCGGCGCATCAGGCCCCGAGTGTGGGTTTGATGCAGCCGTGGCGGTTTATCCGCATCACCGACCGTGGGCTGCGTGGCAAGATTCAAGGCCTGGTCGAAGCCGAGCGGGTGCGTACTGCCGAGGCGCTGGGCCAGCGCTCCGATGAGTTCATGACCCTTAAGGTCGAAGGCATCAACGACTGTGCCGAGGTACTGGTGGCGGCATTGATGGATGACCGCGAAAAGCACATTTTTGGCCGACGTACCCTGCCGGAAATGGACATGGCGTCTTTGTCCTGTGCCATTCAGAACCTTTGGCTGGCCGCGCGGGTCGAGGGCCTGGGCATGGGCTGGGTGTCGTTGTTCGAGCCCGTGGCACTGGCGCACTTGCTGGGTTTGCCCGCCGGGGCCAAGCCGCTGGCGGTATTGTGTCTGGGCCCGGTTGAGGCCTTTTATCCGGCACCCATGCTGGTGCTGGAAGGGTGGGCGCAAGCGCGTCCGCTGAGCGAATTGGTGTATGAGAATTATTGGGGAGTAAGTCCATGAGTGTGGCGTTGCTGTGCGTCGCCGGGGTGGCGCTTGATGCGCTGTTTGGTGAGCCCAAGCGCTGGCATCCGCTGGTCGCGTTTGGCCGCATGGCCGAGCGTATCGAGCAGCGTTTCAATTCCGGCGGACGTGGCTGGCGCAGTCATGGTGTGACGGCCTGGGTGCTGGCAGTGTTGCCTCTGACGATCCTTGCAACGGCACTTTCATGGCTGCCGTATATCGGCTGGCTGGTGGAAATTCTGGCGCTGTATTGTGCGCTGGGCATGCGCAGTCTCGGTGAGCACGTGCAGCCGGTTGCCGAGGCGCTGCGTGCCAACGATCTGGAAGAGGCACGGACCCGGGTCGGCTATCTGGTCAGTCGCCAAACCAGCGAGCTGGACTCGACTGAAGTTGCCCGCGCTGCCACTGAATCTGTGTTGGAAAACGGCAGTGATGCGGTCTTTGCCACTATTTTCTGGTTTGTCGTGGCGGGAGCGCCAGGCGTGGTGCTCTATCGTTTGAGTAATACGCTGGATGCGATGTGGGGCTATCGAAACGAGCGCTTTGAGCGTTTCGGCTGGGCCGCTGCCCGTATCGACGATGTTCTTAACTATATTCCTGCAAGGTTGGTGGCGTTGACTTACGCCGTGTTGGGTAAAACCCGACTGGCCTTTAAGTGCTGGCGCAAGCAGGCACCCCAGTGGGACAGCCCCAATGCAGGCCCGGTAATGGCCGCAGGTGCAGGCGCGCTGGGTGTGGAACTGGGTGGCCCGGCGATTTATCACGGCGAGCTGCACGAGCGCCCGCAGTTGGGCGAAGGCGTGCCAGCAGATGCTGACTCGATTGGTCGTGGCTGGCAGTTGGTGCAGCGTGGCGTATGGCTGTGGCTGTTGGTTCTGTGCGCGTGGAGTGAATTCTATGCTTGAGCACGGCGGGCGTTTACGCAAGGCCGCGTTGCACTTCGGTATTGATGAGGCTGACTGGCTGGATTTGTCCACTGGCCTGGCGCCCTGGCCCTTTGATATTCCCCCGATACCCGAGCGTGCCTGGGCTCGTTTGCCTGAAACCGACGATGGTCTTGAGCAAGCAGCCTGTGCCTATTACGGCGCGCTGAGTGTATTGCCGGTGCCGGGCTCGCAGTGCGCGATCCAGCTGCTGCCGCGCCTGCGCCGCAGTGGCAAGGTCGGTGTGCTGTCGCCGTGTTACGCCGAGCATGCACATGCCTGGAGGCACAGCGGGCATATCGTGCGTGAAATCATGGAGCAGGAAGTCGATTTCTACCTCGACACGCTGGACGTGCTGGTGGTGGTCAATCCCAACAACCCTACCGGGTTGAAGCTGTCGCCGGAGCGTTTGCTGGAATGGCATGCGCGGCTGGTGCAGCGCGGTGGCTGGCTGGTGGTGGACGAAGCCTTTATGGACAACACCCCGGAACTTAGCCTGGCCGCGCACACACAGCGTACCGGGCTGATCGTGTTGCGTTCTTTCGGCAAGTTTTTTGGTCTGGCCGGGGTGCGGTTGGGTTTTGTGCTGGCCGAGCAAAAGTTGCTCAAGTTGCTGGCCGAACAAGTCGGGCCATGGGCCGTTAGCGGACCGACGCGCATCGTCGGTCAGGCCTGCCTGCTCGATACCGAAGGTCATGCTCGCCAGCGCGAGCGCAGTGAGCTGGCCAGCGGTCGGCTGGAGCGCTTGCTGGGGCTGCATGATTTGCCGCCACACGGCGGTTGTGCGTTGTTCCAGTGGCTGATCACGCCTCACGCCGACCGTCTTTACGAATTTATGGCGCACCGCGGCATTTTGCTGCGCCTGTTTGCCCACAACAGCAGCGTGCGTTTTGGCCTGCCCGCCGATGAGGCTGACTGGGTGCGACTGGAGCAGGCGTTGGCCGCGTATACCAAGGAAACCACATGAGTACGTTGATGGTGCAAGGCACCACATCCGATGCTGGCAAAAGCACGCTGGTGACGGCCCTGTGCCGCTGGCTGACCCGCCAGGGCGTAGCGGTGGTGCCGTTCAAGCCGCAGAACATGGCGCTCAACAGCGCGGTGACCGCTGAGGGCGGCGAGATCGGTCGCGCCCAGGCGGTGCAGGCTCAGGCGGCCGGGCTTGCTCCGCACACGGACATGAACCCGGTGCTGCTCAAACCCAATAGCGACACCGGCGCCCAGGTGATCATTCATGGTCGCGCCGTGACCAGCATGAATGCGGTGGCGTATCACGACTACAAGGCCATAGCCATGCAGGCGGTTCTGGCCTCACACCAGCGTTTGAGTGCCGCGTATCCGGTGGTCATGGTCGAGGGCGCAGGTTCGCCGGCCGAGATCAATTTGCGGGCCGGAGACATTGCCAACATGGGCTTTGCCGAGGCAGTGGATTGCCCGGTGGTGTTGATTGCCGATATCAATCGTGGCGGTGTGTTTGCGCACCTGGTCGGTACCCTCGAGTTGCTGTCCGAGACCGAACAGGCACGGGTCAAAGGTTTCATCATCAACCGTTTTCGTGGAGATATCGCCTTGCTCCAGCCCGGCCTCGACTGGCTGGAACAGCGCACCGGAAAACCGGTGATCGGCGTGCTGCCCTATGTGATGGACCTGCATCTTGAGGCCGAAGACGGCATCGACCAGCGCCAGACCGACAAGGTTGAACAGGTGCTCAAAGTGGTGGTGCCGGTATTGCCGCGAATCAGCAATCACACCGACTTCGACCCGCTGCGCCTGCACCCGCAGGTTGACCTGCAGTTTGTGGGGCCGGGGCAGCCGATCCCGCCTGCCGACTTGATCATCCTGCCCGGCTCCAAGAGCGTGCGTAGCGATCTGGCGTACTTGCGCGCCAATGGCTGGGACGCGGCCATCAGTCGTCATCTGCGTTACGGCGGAAAGCTGCTGGGGATTTGCGGCGGCTTGCAGATGCTTGGCGAGCAGATACACGACCCGCTGGGGCTCGAAGGTGCGCCCGGTTCAAGTGCGGGTCTGGGTTTGCTGGCCTTCAGCACCGAGCTGGCCGCTGAAAAGCAGCTGCGCAACGTGCGGGGGCATTTGCTGCTGGAAAGCGCTGAAGTCAGCGGCTACGAAATTCATGCCGGCGTGACCACCGGCGCGGCCCTGGAGCAACCGGCGGTGCGTCTGGACGACGGGCGTTGTGATGGTGCGCAGAGTGCCGACGGGCAAATCCTCGGGACCTACCTGCATGGTCTGTTCGAGTCACCTGCGGCCTGCAGCGCGCTGTTGCGCTGGGCCGGTCTGCAGGATGTGCAAGAAGTGGACTATCACGCCCTGCGTGAGCGGGATATCGAGCGGCTGGCGGATCTGGTGGAAAACCACCTGGACACCGCGTACTTGCGAGAATTGTGCAGAATTTAAATCTGTGGGAACGAGCCTGCTCGCGAAAAACATCAATGCGCCTTCGAGAGCAGGCTCGCTCCCACAGTTCTAGAGGTTTATCAACATGCTGCAACTGATTTTGGGTGGCGCCCGTTCGGGTAAAAGCCGCCTGGCCGAAAAGCTGGCGACAGACTCGGCGCTGGCAGTGACCTATATAGCCACCAGTCAGCCGCTGGACGGCGAGATGAGCGAGCGGGTGCGTCACCATCGTGAGCGCCGCCCCGCGCATTGGGCGTTGATAGAAGAGCCGATCGAGCTGGCCCGTGTGCTGCGTGAAAACGCCCGTGCCGATACCTGCCTGCTGGTGGACTGCCTGACCCTGTGGCTGACCAATCTGCTGATGCTTGAAGACCCGCAACGCCTGACTGCCGAGCGCGACGCGCTGTTGCACTGTCTGGCGGACCTGCCGGGCGAAATTGTGTTTGTCAGCAACGAAACCGGAATGGGTGTCGTGCCGCTGGGCGAATTGACTCGCCGCTATGTCGATGAAGCCGGTTGGTTGCATCAAGCCCTGGCCGAGCGCTGTCAGCGAGTTGTACTGACGGTGGCGGGCCTGCCCCTGACGTTGAAAGGAACTGCACTATGAATACTCCGTGGTGGCTGAACCCATGCAAGCCCGTAGACAGTGACATGCAGGCGGCCGCTGTCGAGCGTCAGCAGCAGTTGACCAAGCCTGCGGGCGCGCTGGGGCAGCTTGAAGCGCTGGCGGTGCAACTGGCCGGTTTGCAGGGGCGGCTCAAACCCCGGGTCGACCAGCTGTGGATTGCCATTTTCGCCGGCGATCACGGTGTAGTCGCCGAAGGTGTCTCGGCATACCCGCAAGCGGTCACCGGGCAAATGCTGCACAACTTTGTCAGCGGCGGCGCGGCGATCAGTGTGTTGGCCCGTCAGTTGGGCGCGCAGCTGGATGTGGTGGACCTGGGCACGGTGACGCCGATGCTGGAGCTGGCGGGTGTGCGTCACTTGCAGCTGGGCGCGGGTACGGCCAACTTTGCGACAGGCCCTGCGATGTCCGACAGCCAGGGTTTAAAAGCCCTGCAGGCGGGGCGCGACAGTGTGTTGCGGGCTCAGGCCGTGGGCAGTGAGCTGTTTATTGGCGGCGAAATGGGCATTGGCAACACGGCATCTGCCAGTGCCGTGGCCAGTGCGTTGCTTGACTGCCCGGCTTCGCAGTTGACCGGGCCGGGCACGGGGCTGGATGCGGCCGGCGTCAGCCATAAGGCGCAGGTGATTGACCGGGCGCTGGCGTTGCATGCCGGTCACCTCGATGATCCGCTACAAACACTGTTCCGCCTGGGCGGTTTTGAGATTGCAGCCCTGGTCGGTGCCTACGTGGCCTGTGCTCAGGAAGGTATCGTGGCTGTGGTCGATGGCTTTATCTGCACCGTCGCAGCCATGGTTGCCGTGCGCTTGAACCCCGAGTGTCGCCAGTGGCTGGTGTTCAGCCACCGGGGAGCAGAGCAGGGGCATCGTCATGTACTGGAAAGCTTGCAGGCTGAGCCGTTGCTGGAGCTGGGCCTGCGCCTGGGCGAGGGTAGCGGCGCGGCGCTGGCTGTGCCTCTGATACGTCTGGCGTGCGACCTGCACGGTCAGATGGCGACGTTTGCCGAAGCCTCCGTGGCAGATCGTCCGGCATGACCGTGCAACTGGATATGTTGCGTCATGGCGAAACCGAGCTGGGAGGCGGCCTGCGCGGCAGCCTGGATGACGCCCTGACGACACTGGGCTGGACGCAAATGCGCGAGTCGGTCAAAGGTCGCGGGCCGTGGGATCGCATCGTCAGCTCGCCGCTGCAACGTTGTGCGCTGTTTGCACAGGAGTTGAGTGGGCAACTCGGTCTGCCGGTGTCTTTCGACAAAGACCTGCAAGAACTGCATTTTGGTGCGTGGGAAGGGTGCAATACCGCCTCGTTGATGGAGACCAATGCCGAGGACCTCGGGGCGTTTTGGTCTGACCCCTACGGTTTCACCCCGCCCGAGGGGGAGCCGGTTCTGGCTTTTTCTGAGCGAGTCCTGGCGGCAGTCGGCCGTTTGCAGGCGGCGTATGACGGTGAGCGGGTGCTGGTAGTGTGCCACGGTGGGGTGATGAAACTGCTGCTGGCCAAGGCCCGCGGTTTGCCCCGTGAACAGTTGCTGCAAGTGCCGGTCATCCACGGTGCGCTGTTTGGCTTGGTGGTGGGTGCGGATGGCCAGTTGAACGAGGTCGTTGCGTGATGTTGCCGTTCTGGATCGCCTTGCAGTTTTTAAGCAGCTTGCCGATTCGCTTGCCCGGTATGCCGCAGCCCCGTGAAGTTGGGCGTTCGGTGCTGTTTTACCCGCTGGTGGGGTTGCTGTTCGGTGTGCTGCTGTGGGGGTTTGATGCGCTGCTGGCAGGCGCGCCGTTGATGCTGCATGCCGCTTTGCTGCTGACGGTTTGGGTACTGCTCAGTGGCGGTCTGCATCTGGATGGTCTGGCCGACAGTGCGGATGCCTGGCTGGGCGGTTTTGGTGATCGCGAGCGCACGCTGACCATTATGAAAGATCCGCGCAGCGGGCCGATAGCGGTGGTCACGCTGGTGCTGGTGCTATTACTGAAGTTCTGCGCGCTGCTGGCGCTGATAGAGCAACAGCACGGCGCCGTCTTGCTGATCGTACCGCTGATCGGTCGCGCTGCGTTGCTGGGCGTGTTTCTGACGACGCGCTACGTACGTGCCGGTGGTCTGGGCCAGGCCTTGGCCGACCACTTGCCGCGCACGGCGGGCTGGTGGGTGTTGGGGCTCAGCGCCGTGGCATGCGTGGTGTTGGCCAGGGTCGCCGGTGTGTGGGCCTTGGGCTTGGCAGCGCTTGGGTTTGTTTGGCTGCGCCGGGTGATGGTGCGGCGCCTGGGTGGCACCACGGGGGATACTGCCGGGGCATTGCTGGAGTTGCTCGAAGTGCTGGTCCTGGTGGGATTGGCTTTGGTATAGCACCCACACAACCAGTCCCTGCAATGCGGTGCCGCTATTAAATCTTGATTCTGTTTTATTGCGGGTATATACATACAAAATGTTACCAACTCAGTGTTTATGTACCAATCTGCGACGTGCGGCACGTGGCGTAAGCAGGCATTACGACGGCGCTCTCGATGGCTTCGGGATCAACGTCGCCCAGTATTCTTTGCTCAGCAACCTCAAGCGTCTTGATCAACCGAGCATTTCCAGCCTGGCAGAAGCCATGGGACTGGATCGCAGTACGTTGGGGCGCAATGTGCGGGTGCTTGAGGGCGCAGGTCTGTTGAAGATGACGGAAGGGGCAGACCAGCGTAATCGGCTGGTCTGCCTGACGAAGGCCGGTGAGGATTGCCTGGAGGCCGCCTTGCCTGCCTGGGAGGCCGCACAGCAACGCTTGATGGATCGTTTGGGGGAAACCAAGCGCACACAACTGCTTCAGCTATTGGATGAATTGGCGGGGCCTGACTGACGGTCAGCTGCCCGGTTATAAATGGGTATATACCCGCTCCCGGAGAACAACAATGACAACGGTGTGGCGCAACAGCGGTTGGGTGCTTCTTGGCAGCGCGCTTATTTTGGCCCTGTCTTTAGGTGTGAGGCATGGTTTCGGGCTGTTTCTGCCGCCCATGAGTGCGCAGTTTGGCTGGGGGCGCGAGGTGTTTGCGTTTGCCATCGCCCTGCAAAACCTGATCTGGGGCCTGGCCCAGCCCTTTACCGGGGCCCTGGCTGACCGCTTCGGCGCGGCCAAGGTGGTGATGGTCGGCGGCGTGTTGTATGCCGTGGGGCTGCTGCTGATGGGGATGTCGGACTCACCGCTGTCTCTGTCGCTGAGCGCCGGGCTGTTGATCGGTATCGGCCTGTCGGGCACATCGTTTTCGGTGATCCTGGGCGTGGTCGGTCGCGCCTTGCCGGCGGAAAAACGCAGCATGGGCATGGGGATCGCCAGCGCTGCAGGTTCTTTCGGCCAGTTTGCGATGCTGCCTGGTACCTTGGGCCTGATTGGCTGGCTCGGCTGGTCGGCGGCGCTTTTGGTGTTGGGCGTATTGGTGGCGCTGATCGTGCCGCTGGTGAGCATGCTCAAGGATCGCCCGATGCCAAGTCTTGGCGGCGAGCAAACCCTCAAGGAAGCGCTGCGCGAGGCCTGCTCGCACTCCGGTTTCTGGCTGCTGGCCTTTGGTTTTTTTGTCTGCGGCTTTCAGGTGGTGTTTATCGGCATTCACCTGCCTGCTTATCTGGTGGATCAGCACTTGCCCGCAACAGTGGGTACGACGGTGCTGGCGCTGATCGGCCTGTTCAATATCTTCGGCACCTACACCGCTGGCTGGCTCGGTGGGCGCATGTCCAAGCCGCGCTTGCTGACCGGGTTGTACCTGGCGCGGGCAGTGGTGATCGTGCTGTTCTTGTGGGCGCCGGTGACTCAGTTCAGCGCGTATGTGTTTGGCATGGCCATGGGCTTTTTGTGGCTGTCGACGGTGCCGCTGACCAATGGCACGGTGGCGACCATGTTTGGCGTGCGTAACCTGTCGATGCTGGGCGGGATTGTGTTCCTCTTCCATCAGCTGGGAGCATTCCTGGGCGGCTGGCTGGGCGGCGTAGTCTATGATCAAACCGGCAGTTACGATCTGATCTGGCAGGTTTCGATTTTGTTGAGCCTGTTGGCGGCTGCCTTGAACTGGCCGGTGCGCGAGCGCCCGGTGGCCCGTTTGCAGGCGCAGGGGAGTATGGGGTGAGTTCAACCTGGATATGGCTCGGTGCAGTCAGTGCCGGTGCTTTGTTGCTGGCCCTGATCTGGTGGGGCTGGCATCAAGGCGGGTTAGCTTTGATGCAGTTGGGTATGGGTGCTTGCTAGTGCAGCACCGGGTGAGTAAGTTCTGTGCCTGCCTACTTTTGAAGGACACTTATGATGCTTAAGCGCTGGATTGCGATGCCTGTACTGCTGTTGGCCTGCGCAGGTTCGGTTTGGGCGGCGGATTGCCCGCCCTTGCTGGAAGGTACGCTGCCTAAGCTGCGAGCCAAGGAATCGATTGATCTGTGCCAGCGTTTTGCAGGCAAGCCACTGTTGATCGTCAACACGGCGAGCTTTTGCGGCTTTGCCCCGCAGTTCAAGGGGCTTGAAGCGTTGAACCAGCGCTACAAGGGGCAGGGTCTGGAGCTGATAGGCGTGCCCTCGGATGACTTCAAGCAAGAAGCCAAGGATGGCGAAGAGACCGCCAAGGTCTGCTACGTCAATTATGGCGTGACCTTCACCATGATCGACCCGCAGCATGTGCGCGGCGCTGATGCGACGCACCTGTTCAAGGTGCTGGCCGAACAGAGCAGCGCGCCGAAGTGGAACTTCTATAAATACGTGGTTGATCGCCAGGGCAATGTCATCGCCAGCTTCTCCAGCCTGACCAAGCCCGATAGTCCGGAACTGATAGAAGCCATCGATAAAGCCATCGCTTCAAAACCCTGAATTGCGCCCATTAAAAATCCCCGCCTCGGTAACGAGAGCGGGGATTTTTTTGATTCAACAGGCGAGGGGATTAACCTCGCCGCGAATCAGAACTTGTAGGTTGCACCTACTGCAAAGCCGTTAGCGCTGTTTTCATACTTGGCGCTGTATTCGTTCAGTGCGTTCAAGTCGTGAACCTTGACCGACTCTTCTTTCAGGTAGGAGTAAGCCGCATCAATGGTCAGGTTCTCATTGACGGCATAACCGGCACCCAGGCTGAAGATTGTACGGTCGCCGGTAGGGATGCGTGGCGAACGGTTGGTGTTGTTGGTTGGCGACTGATCCCAAGTCAGACCGGTACGCAGTACCCACTGTTTGTTCAACTGGTAAGAAGTACCAATGGCGTAAGCCCAGGTATCGTGCCAGTTCTGTTCTTCCTTGATGGTGCCGAACAGTTGCGAGCCGACTGCACCCGAAGCTCCAGGACTCACCCCGTCGTTGTTGATGGTGATGTCTTTCAGGCGGCTCCAGCGGGTCCATGTAGTACCGGCATAGAGCTTCCAGGCATCAGACAGGTCTTGAGTGACGGACAGGTCCCAAGACTCAGGCGTGTCGATCGACAGCTTGGCGTCATAACGATTGCTCTTCATCAAAGACGACGGGGTGTTGGCCCCAGCCGTGACATTGGTGTGGCCTTCAAGCTTGTAGCTCACCTTGGAGTGATAAGTAAGACCAAGGCGGGTGGTGTCTGTCGCTTGTACCAGAACGCCGACGTTGAAGCCCAGGGCCGTATCGTTGCCTTTGACTTTAACATTGGTGTCGCCAAACCCAGGGTTCAGAACGGTCAGATCTGATTCCAGCGTACCGCTAATACGGTTGATGGTTGGACCGAAGCCCACCGAAACCTTGTCGTTGAATGCATAGCTGACAGTAGGTTGCAGGGTGACAACCTTGACTTCACTCTTCTTGCCGAAGGCACGACCCTGGAAGCCGCCTTCGTAGTCAGTGACCAGGCCGAAAGGTGCGTAAACACCGAAGCCTACAGCCCATTGGTCATCCAGCTTGTTGGTGTAGAAACCCATTGGCACGCCGGTGAACGGAACCATGTCACCTTTGTTGGTGCCAGGGTATTTGCCTTTGGCATCTTTGATATCAGTTGAAGCGTCAATCACGGCGATACCGCCTGTGACTTGCTGGCCGCTCAGGCGTGACATACCGGCAGGGTTGCCAAAAACGGTGCTTGCATCATCAGCTGAAGATGAACGACCTGCGAAACCGGTCCCCATACCGCTGACGCTTTGTTCGTTAAGTGCGAAGCCGCTAGCGAAAATCTGGCTGGAAGCCAAAGTTACGGCGAGGCCAAGTGTGGTCTTGAGCATTACTTTTTTCATTATTAGAACTCCTTTTGATCACCGGACGAAAACTACCAACATTTTTGTTGAAGCGCTATAGGCTAAATCGCAGAAGATAGCGATGTTTTGTAGGACAATCCGACCGGTTTCAGGCTATTTTTGAATTGTTGCAGTTGGCGAAAATCTCAAGCAACTTGGTTGAGAGGTGAAACACAGGTACGCCAAGCATGGGCGAAATCGCGTAAACGTCCATGTGGTTCAAAGGCTTGGCGCCAAATTCTTGCCATGCCCAGCAGGTCGTCGGCTGCAGGAATGGCTATTTTCTGCTGCTCGATCAGCAGCCAGGCAATGGCGGTGGCGTAACGTAAATTAACGGTGAGTTCCAGGTGCGGGCTGCACAGGAACGCATGCTGACTGGCCAGTCCGCGAACCAGGCTCGCCAAATCCGGGTCGTGGACCAGATATTCATCCCACAAGGCGGCATGGCGTGGTTCGCGTATGCAGTAAAGGCCGTGACCTCGACGGTCATGCAGGGCCGACCCCAAATTTGACTGGCTGGCTGCAATACCTAGCAACAAAGCTTCTGCATCCGGATTGTCCTGCCCCAGATAAAGAAGCGTTGGCCGAATCACGTAAAGGCTCAACTCCCTGGCTGCGATACCCATAAAGTCCTCGAGGCCTGAAAATGACCAGCGATACCCAGAGCTTGGCAGCAGTGAATCGAAAGGGATCGCCGGAAGCGGGTTGTGCCGCTTAAGTTGAAGTGTAGTGTCATATCTTTGCTGTAACGGTATGTTTTTAAAACATTTAAAGCTTCGACTTGTTACCTATATATCCGCAAGGACTTAAGCAATGCCGAATGTTTCTTAAATAGCAGGCAACAAAAAGCCCTGCGGATCAGGCAGGGCTTGTTGTGTAACGCTCAAGCTTTCAGGCAACCAGGGCCTGACGAGTACGCTCGATCACAGCTTGCAGCGGTGCTGCACTGGAGTATTGATCGGGGTACAGGCGTTCGCTATGGCGGGCGATACCGTGTTCGTTGACCAGAGTGAAGCTGAAGCATCCTTTGCGAGCGGCCATAATCAGGCAGTTCATTGGAGCAAAGGCGTTGGTTAGGGTGCGAATGGCATCCTGAGTATGGATTTGAGTAGACATAGTTATTAGGTGTTCCTACAAATGACACGGATAAGATCCGTGCTGCGTTAAAACGTTCCAGTGACGTCGAGCCATTCTTTGGCTGGACGAAGAACCTGACTGGAACAAAGCCGCCAGTTGGAGCGCATTAAGTTATGTGGCGCTTGGGCTGGCAGGTAGGTACTTAGGAGGGCAGGCAGTCACAACAGGAGCTAAGGTTCCGTGCTCCGGGTGAAGATCCTGATCAATTTGCAGGTTGGTTCGGTCAGAGTAAAAGAACTTCGCGATACCCTGTGCGTTTTTGCAAAGGCCGTATCGTCGCAAGATTTACCTGGAAACCATCGAGGGGGTCGATCCCGTTTTATCAGCGCTTCTTCGCTTTAGGGAAGGTGGCTGGGGGGATTTGTTCGGCCCGAATTGACTTTCAGCTTGGTACTAACGCTGCGGATACTAACTGGTTGAATTTTTAAACGCAAGTGTGCTAGCAAAAATACTTTATGTAGTCCCTGCGCAGGCGCTCATGCAGCCGCAGGGTTGTACTGGCCTGGAAGGAGAAGCGCTAGTCGATATTTGCCAATTTGCCAGCACCCTCCACAAAGCCCATGGCTATCTGGCAGCGCCTTCAACTGCGCGCCGTTGCGGTGCGTTTACCTGCCTTTTTGGCCCGTTAGCGGTCCGTTTTCTTGCGATGAATGTGAACTTGTGCACATTTGCAGTGCTGCTGACAAAATCAGCGCCAATACCCGCGTGCCAGTGCTCCTAGCCTGTCCGGTAAATTTAAGTCAATGAAAAACATCGTTTTTTTTAATTGGTGAAAAAATCGTCAGTTTGACCCGAGGCCCCGCTGGGTGGGCGTTTGCGAGGCTTAAAGTAAGGTTGTCCACTGACTTATCCACAGGATCTGTGGATTGTCCCGTGCGCTTGCTCTAGATCAAGGGTGTAGACTTTTTTCGGCTTTACCCAAACGAAAAAAGGAGTAGAGTGGCGCGCCTTCTGTTCTGCCCTACAGTGTCGTATGAAGTTCCGCACAGCTACTTCCTCTGTTACTCGCCTCAATACACCCACTGAAGCTCCCAAGCGCTTTTCTTTGCGGGTCGCTATCTGGCTGCTGGATAACCCTCGTCTGGGGGCTAACCCGAGCGTCAAGCACGTGGCTGGCCATTTGCTGAAACAGCCCGCCCGCCAAGGTGTGGTGGTGGCGCAAAGCCGTTTGGGGCAATTGATGTGCCGCGAATGCGGCAGCGCCCGTGATCAGCGAATCGGTCATGAATTGTTGCGTCAGGCTGCCCGTGCCGGCGACCTTGTTGCGCAGCAGGAACTGAACAAGAACGCTGACTGAGTTGCGTTCGGCGCCGTTTCCCGGCTAACCGTGCTCTATTACCCCGGTGGAGAGCTTATGGCCCTCGATCTGAGCAGTCTGTGCTTTGACTGGCAGTAGCGGGCCATGACTGGCATCGCTGGCGTGGCTCACCCGGCCGAATAAAGAAGAGTTTATTCGTAGCCGAAAATCAAAGCGGCACATGCCGGCTCAGCAGCGCACGCAGTGCAGCGGGCTTCACCGGCTTGGGCAGGTATTCCAGGCCAGCCGCATGCACTTCGGCGATCATTTCCGGCCGCCCGTCAGCGCTGATTACCACCCCCGGTACCGGCTCACCCAGCTGTGCCCGCAGCCAGCCCATCAGTTCGGTGCCGACCTCGCCGTCATCCAGGTGATAGTCAACCAGCACCAGTTGCGGGCGTACGCCTTCATTGAGCAATGCCGCGCATTCGTCGCGGTTGCGCGCAGTCCATACGCGGCAGCCCCAGCGTGTCAGCAGGCTCTGCATACCTATCAGAATGCTGTCTTCATTATCGATACACAGCACCTGGGCGCCCGTCACGGGCTGGCCGTTCTGTTCGGCAACCACCGGCTGCGGTGCGGCCTGGCTCTTGGCCATGGGCACGCTGACGCTGAACACGCTGCCATACCCTTGCCAGGAACGCACTTGCAAGGTGTGCCCGAGTACGTGGCACAGGCCGTCAGCAATCGCCAGGCCCAGGCCCAGGCCTTTTTCGGCCCGGGTCTGGTGGCTGTCGAGACGTTTGAACTCTTCAAATATGACCTGCAGTTTGTCTTCAGGTATGCCCGGCCCGCGATCCCATACTTCAAGGCACAACTCGCCGCCGCGTCGACGCACGCCCAGTAATACCGGGCCTTTGGCATAGCGAAAGGCGTTGGTCAGGAAGTTCTGCAAGATGCGGCGCAGCAGTTTGATATCGCTGTTGACCCGCACACGGCTGCCGCGAACCCGGAAGTTCAGACCCTGTTCCTGCGCCTGGGCGCTGAACTCATTGCCCAGCGTTTCGAACAGGTCATTAATGGCGAAAGGTTTGATGTCCGGAGTGATTTTGCCGTTTTCCAGGCGTGAAATATCCAGCAAGTCACTGATCAGGTCTTCGGCCGAGCGCAAGGAGCTGTCCAGATGCTGCACCAGTTTCTGCGCTTCGGCGTTCAGGCCTTCTTCCTGATGGGAGAGGGCGGCCGAGAACAGGCGTGCCGCGTTCATGGGCTGCATCAAGTCATGGCTGACGGCGGCCAGGAAGCGGGTTTTTGACTGGCTGGCCGTTTCGGCCACGCCTTTGGCCTCGGTCAGTGCCTGGTTGAGCTGCGACAGTTCAAATGTACGTTCGGCGACTCTTTGCTCCAGGCCCTCGTTGGCCTCGGTGAGGGCCTGTTCGGCCTCACGGAACGCGGTAATGTCGGTGAAACTCATCACGAAACCGCCGCCCGGCATGGGGTTGCCGATCAGTTCGATCACCCGGCCATTGGGGAACAAACGCTCGGACGTGTGTGCCCGGCCCTGGCGCATCCAGTGCAGGCGACGGGCCACATGCACTTCCGCTTCCCCGGGGCCGCACAGGCCGCGCTCTGCATTGTGGCGAATGATGTCTGCAATCGGGCGGCCGACACTGATCAGCCCGTCGGGGTAATTGAACAGCTCAAGATAGCGGCGATTCCAGGCCACCAATTTGAGTGATTGATCGACTACGCTGATGCCTTGGGTGATGTTCTCGATTGCGCCCTGAAGCAATGCGCGGTTGAACTGCAACACTTCAGACGCTTCGTCGGCAATGCGTACGACGTCTTCGAGTTGCATTTCCCGGCCTTCAATGGCCGCTTTTACCACTGCTCGTGTAGAAGACGCGCCAAGCACCCCGGCCAGTAGCCGCTCGGTATGGGCGATCCACTCGCCGTTGGCATTCTGGCTGGGGTTAAAGCCTTTGCCCTGGCGGTAAGCGAAGCGAATAAAGCTCTGGTGGGCGCGCTCTTCACCGACAAAGCGTGCCGCGAGGGCCAGCAGATCGTTGATCTGTACCGAGAGCATTGAGCGGCCGCTGGGGTGGCTGCTCAGCTCCTGGCCGATAAAACGTCCGGCTTGCCAGTGTTCTGATACGCGGGTGCGCGACAGTACCGAGACCCAGGCAAACAGGGTGAAGTTGCCGGCAAGCGACAGCACCACGCCCTGGGTCAGGGGGGTGATCGACAGGCCCAGCGGGTTGCTGTGTAGCCACGCCAGCCCCGGGAAGTGGCTCAGGTGCCAGCCAAAGCTGTGGGCGATGATCGGCAGTACCAGGGTGTAAAACCAGATAAAGGTACCCGTAGCCAGCCCGGCGAAAACGCCACGGCGGTTGGCTTGCTTCCAGTACAGGGCACCGAGCATGGCGGGTGCCAGTTGCGTGACGGCCGCGAAGGCAATCTGGCCAATGGTGGCAAGGCTGGCGGTGGAGCCCAGCAGGCGGTAACTGACATAGGCCAGCAGCAGGATCACCACAATCGACACGCGCCGCACCGAGAGCATCCAGTGGCGGAACACTTCGAACGGGCGCTCGGCGTTTTTGTGCCGCAGCAGCCACGGCAACAGCATGTCGTTGGAGACCATGGTCGACAGCGCAACGCTGGCAACGATCACCATGCCGGTGGCCGCCGATGCGCCGCCAATGAAGGCCAGCAAGGCCAGCGCCGGGTGGGCTTGCGCCAGGGGCAGGCTGATCACGAACGAGTCGGGCAATACCGAGCTGGGCAGCAGCATTTGCCCTGCCAGTGCAATCGGCACCACGAACAGCCCCGCCAGAATCAGGTAGGCCGGGAACACCCATTTGGCCAATTGCAGGTCCTGGGGGTCGATGTTTTCAACCACGGTGACGTGGAACTGCCGTGGCAGGCAGATGATCGCCATCATCGCCACGCCTGTCTGGACCACCATCGAAGGCCAGTTGATGGTTTCTTTCCAGTACTCCTCAAGCCGCGGCGCGAGCATGGCCTGATTGAACAGGTCGTCGAAACCGTCATACAGGCCGTAGGTCACAAAGGCGCCGACGGCGAGAAAGGCGAACAGCTTGACCAGTGACTCAAAGGCAATCGCCAGCACCATGCCCCGGTGGTGCTCGGTGGCGTCGAGGTTGCGGGTACCGAACAAGATGGTGAACAGCGCCAGCACCAGCGTCACAATCAGTGCCGTGTCTTCGACCCGGGTGCCGGTGGCATCGGCCCCGGCCCCGATCAGCAGGTTGACCCCCAGCACGATGCCTTTGAGCTGCAGGGCGATATAAGGCAGCACGCCCACCAGGCAGATCAGCGCCACCACAATCGCCAGCGACTGGGATTTGCCGTAGCGGGCGGCGATAAAGTCGGCAATCGAGGTGATGTTCTCCTGCTTGCTGATCATCACCATCTTTTGCAGCACCCAGGGCGCGCACACCAGCAGCAGCACGGGCCCCAGGTAGATCGGCAAGAATGCCCACAGTTGCTCGGCAGCCTGACCAACGGCGCCGAAGAACGTCCAGCTGGTGCAATACACCGCCAGCGACAGGCTGTAGACCCAAGCGCGAACCCGCGGCGGCAGCGGTTTGCTGCGCCGGTCACCATAAAAGGCAATGGCGAACATAATGGCCATATAGGCCAGGGCGACGGCGGCGATAAGCCCGCTGGACAGCGACATGGACACTCCTGAACGTGTAAGACCCGAGCAATCCGGCTGCGGGAAGCTAGTCTCGCATGATGTTCGGGGCGCGTCAGTGTCGACCATGGTCTGAGCGTGGTTTGGTGTCGCAGGGGTTGAGTGGGGCCGGAAAAGCTATATATCGGTGTAATAGATAACAGTTAGAGAAATTACCCGTTATATAGATATTCGATTTGGTTCTACTCTAACGCCACCTCATATGAGGATCAGGAGGAACCCATGACTTGCCCAAACAAAGCCAAAGCCGGTTTTCGGCCATTTAGCCACTTGCAGCACCCGCGCGAAGTGATCCGCCAGTTCACGCCGAACTGGTTTGCCGCCACCATGGGCACGGGGGTTTTGGCGTTGGCGTTGGCTCAGTTGCCGGTGCATATCCCTGGCATACACGCCTTTGCCGAAGGTTTGTGGCTGTTCAATATTGGTTTGTTCATTCTATTCAGCGTGCTTTATGGCGCGCGCTGGGTGCTGTACTTCGATGAAGCGCGGCGTATTTTCGGGCATTCCACCGTGTCGATGTTTTTCGGCACCATTCCCATGGGGCTGGCGACCATCATCAACGGCTTCCTGGTGTTCGGTGTGCCGCGTTGGGGCAACGAAATGGTGCAGGTGGCCGAGGTGCTGTGGTGGATCGATGTGGCCATGGCGCTGGGCTGCGGCGTGCTGATTCCCTACCTGATGTTTACCCGTCAGGACCACAGCATCGATCAGATGACCGCAGTCTGGCTGTTGCCGGTGGTGGCGGCAGAAGTTGCGGCGGCCAGTGGCGGGCTGTTGGCGCCCTATCTGAGCGATACGGTCGCGCAGTTCCATGTGTTGATTACCAGCTATGTGCTGTGGGCGTTTTCGGTGCCGGTGGCGTTCAGCATTTTGACCATTTTGATCCTGCGCATGGCGCTGCATAAATTGCCCCATGAGAGCATGGCTGCCTCTAGCTGGCTGGCTTTGGGGCCAATCGGTACTGGCGCCCTGGGCTTGCTGTTGCTGGGGGCTGATGCCCCGGCGATTTTTGCTGCCAATGGTCTGGCGCGGATCGGTGAGATTGCCGAAGGTCTGGGGCTGATCTCCGGGGTTATTTTGTGGGGGGTTGGCTTGTGGTGGATTGTGATGGCGTCGCTGATCACGATTCGCTACTTCCGTGCCGGCATCCCGTTCAACCTGGGCTGGTGGGGCTTTACCTTCCCGCTGGGCGTGTACTCATTGGCCACCCTGCGCCTGGGCAGCATGTTGCACCTGAGCTTTTTTGATGTGGCCGGTTGTGTGCTGGTGGTGGCGCTGGCGCTGATGTGGCTGCTGGTTGGCACGCGCACCGTGCAAGGGGCTTATCGCGGCGAGCTGTTCGTGTCGCCGTGTATCGCGGGCTTGAAGAAGTAAGACGTGCGCTCGGGTTCTGTACGAAAACGCCTGACAGTGCGTGTTCGCCGACAGAACCCGAGCAAGGTTGTGCCCTGAGTGTTACAACGGCCCTCCAATGAGAAAGCCATCGGCGCAACGTGAGTACATGGATGATGAGTCACTCCTCGCAGTTCAACTTGTTAAGCAAACGTCGCTTCTTGCCCTTCTTCGTGACCCAGTCCCTGGGTGCGCTCAATGACAACCTGTTCAAGCAGTCGCTGATCCTGGCCATCCTTTATAAGTTGAACATCGAGGGTGATCGCGGGATCTGGGTCAATCTGTGTGCGCTGCTCTTTATAGTGCCGTTCTTCTTGTTTTCGGCGCTGGCGGGTCAGTTCGGTGAAAAGTACCCCAAGGATCGCTTGATTCGCCTGATCAAGCTGGGCGAAATCGCGATCATGATTGTCGCGGCCATAGGTTTTGCCTTTGATCATCTGGCGTTGATGCTGGTCGCGCTGTTTGCCATGGGCACTCACTCAGCCCTGTTCGGGCCGGTGAAGTATTCGATCCTGCCGCAAACCCTGCATGAGGATGAGCTGGTCGGGGGCAATGGCCTGGTGGAAATGGGCACTTTTCTGTCGATCCTGGCGGGCACCATTGGTGCGGGGATCATGCTCTCGTCCGGCAATTACACGGTGATCGTCTCGGTGGTGATTATCTCGGTGGCGGTGCTGGGGTATCTGGCCAGCCGCGCCATTCCTGCTGCGCCGGCCGACACGCCGGGCCTGCGCCTGAACTGGAATATTTTCAGCGAGTCTTTGGCCACCCTGCGCATGGGGCTTAATCAGACGCCTGCGGTGTCGCGTTCGGTAGTGGGCAACTCGTGGTTCTGGTTTGTCGGTGCGATTTACCTGACGCAGATTCCGGCGTATGCCAAAGAGTGGCTCTATGGCGACGAGACCGTAGTTACGTTGATCCTCACCGTGTTTTCGGTGGGTATCGCGTTGGGGTCGATGCTGTGCGAGAAGCTCTCGGGGCGTAAGGTCGAGATTGGCCTGGTGCCCTTTGGCTCATTTGGCCTGACGGTCTTTGGCCTGCTGCTGTGGTGGCATTCGGGGCATATGCCGCAGAACATCCAGGCTAACGACTGGCTGGGCGTACTGGGGTTCAGTCAGGCATGGTGGGTACTGTTCGATATTCTCGGGTTGGGCGTGTTTGGCGGCTTCTATATTGTGCCGCTGTACGCATTGATCCAGTCGCGCACTGCGGAGCATGAGCGGTCGCGGGTGATTGCGGCCAACAACATCCTCAATGCGCTGTTTATGGTGGTCTCTGCGCTGCTCACCATCCTGTTGTTGAGCGTGGCCAAACTGACGATTCCTGAGTTGTTTCTCGTGGTGTCGTTGATGAACATCGCGGTGAATACCTACATCTTCAGAATCGTGCCCGAGTTCAGCATGCGCTTCATGATCTGGCTGCTCAGCCACTCCATGTACCGCGTGCAGCATAAAAACCTGGAGCTGATCCCGGATGAGGGTGCAGCCTTGCTGGTGTGTAACCACGTGTCGTTTGTGGATGCGCTGCTCATAGGCGGTGCGGTCCGTCGCCCGATTCGCTTTGTGATGTATTACAAAATCTACAATCTGCCAGTGCTCAACTTTATCTTCCGTACAGCGGGCACCATTCCGATTGCCGGGCGTAGCGAAGATGAGGTGATTTACGAGAAGGCTTTCAACAAGATTGCCAAGTATCTGAGCGAGGGCGAACTGGTGTGCATCTTCCCGGAAGGCAAGCTGACCACCGATGGCCAGATCGATGAGTTCAAGGCGGGTGTGACGCGGATTCTGGAGCGTACGCCGGTACCGGTGATTCCGATGGCGTTGCAAGGGTTGTGGGGCAGCTTCTTTAGTCGCGATCCGAACAAGGGTTTTTTGCGTCGATTGTGGTCGCGGGTAACCCTGGTTGCAGGCGTGCCGATAGCGGCTGATGAGGCTACGCAGAAGGTGTTGCGTGAGCGGGTGATGGAGTTGCGCGGGTCCGTGCAGTAAATCAAAGGCAGTGTGGGAGCGAGCCTGCTCGCTCCCACAATTTTATGCATTACGCGCTGATCTTGAGGCCAACCAGGCCGGCAATGATCAGTGCAACGCTGGCCAACCGGAACAGTGCCATGGACTCACCAAACAGGATGATCCCGGCGATGACCGTGCCGACCGCGCCGACGCCTGTCCAGATGGCGTAGGCGGTACCCAGTGGCAGCGACTTCATGGCCAGGCCAAGCAGGCCAAGGCTGATGATCATCGCGCCGACGGTCAGGATTGTCGGCATCGGGCGGGTGAAACCGTCGGTGTATTTCAGGCCGACGGCCCAGCCAACTTCAAACAGACCTGCGAAAAACAGAATAATCCAAGGCATGGTTATCTCCATCAATTGATGGGGTCGTCCCCAGAATAATCACTCGATGAGTCGCGAAGTCGTCTTCGCAGTGCGCAGTATATTGCACATGATTTGTCTGACAGGCAACCCCGAATTTTCACTCAGTCGCAGGTTTAGCTGCTGCCAGGCGGTCTTCCTTCTCGCTCATGCGACGGAAATACGTCGACAGCAGTGCGCCCGAAATGTTGTGCCAGACGCTAAACAGTGCGCTGGGTACGGCGGCCAGCGGTGAAAAGTGCCCACTGGCCAGAGCGGCGCCCAGCCCGGAGTTCTGCATGCCGACTTCCAGTGCCAGAGATTTACGCTGGGCCAGCGGCAGCTTGAACAGGCGGCCGGTAAAGTAGCCGAGCAAGTAACCGAAGCTGTTGTGCAGCATGACGACAGCCATGATCAGCAGGCCGGACTTGGCGATCTGCGCCTGGCTGGCGGCCACAACGGCGGCAACGATGATCACGATGCTGACGACCGAGACCAGCGGCAACACGTCGACGGCAAAACGCACGCGTGCGCCCAGCAGGCGCTGGGCCAGTACGCCGAGCACAATCGGCAGCAGAACCACCTGCAGGATCGACCAGAACAGTTCCATGAATGAAACCGGCAGCCAGGCGGACGCCAGCAGCCAGATCAGGGCCGGGGTCAGCAAGGGGGCGAGGAGGGTGGTCACGGCGGCGATTGCAACGGACAGCGCCAGATCGCCCCGAGCCAGCCAGGTCATGACATTGGATGAGGTGCCGCTTGGGCAGCAACCCACGAGAATCACGCCGACGGCGATTTCAGGTGGCAGGTGGAACACCTGGCAGAGCAACCACGCCACGCCGGGCATGATCACGAAATGAGCAACCACGCCCAGTGCCACGCGCCACGGATGGCGGGCAACTTCGGCGAAGTCATCGAGTTTTAGGGTCAGGCCCATGCCGAACATCACCAGACCCAGCAGCGGCACGATGTAGCCTTTAAGGCCGACAAACCAGCCGGGTTCCAGAAATGCCAGCACGGCGAAGATCAGTACCCAGTAAGCAAAGGTATTACCGACAAAGCGGCTTAAGGCAGCAAGTGCGCGCATGGTGGTCCTTTATTGTGATTATGGAGTATTGCCAACCGCCCCCTCCGAGGGAGCGAGCCTGCTCGCGAAAGGATCGGCGCGGTGTGTGTATGACCGCAGTGAGACCTTCGCGAGCAGGCTCGCTCCCGCAAGAAGAAGATTGCAGCGGTGTTTAGATCCCCTGCGGGATCTCTTCGCCGCCCAGTGCTTCAAACAGCTGCGGCAAGAACTCGCCGAAGGTCAGCATCATCAGAGTGAAGCTGGCGTCCTGCTGGCCCAGATCGTCGTCACCGCCGTTCTGTTCTGCTTCGTCTTGCAGCAAGTCTTCAAATTTCAGGCGTTTGACCACCAGTTTGTCGTCCAGCACGAACGACAGTTTGTCCTGCCAGGCCAGTGACAGTTGAGTAACCACTTTGCCGGTGCTCAAGTGCAGCTGGATTTCGTCGCTGGTCAGGTCCTGGCGTTTGCAGCGGATAATCCCGCCGTCTTCGTGGGTGTCGCGCAGCTCGCATTCGTCGAGGACGAAGAAGTTGTCGGCGGCTTTCTGGGTTTTGACCCACTCGGTCATGACCGCGCTTGGTGCAACTTTGACCGCCAGCGGGCGAACCGGCAGCGAGCCGATGACTTCGCGCAGGGTGGACAGCAGGTCTTCGGCGCGTTTCGGGCTGGAAGCGTTGACCAGGATCAGGCCCTGTTTAGGCGCGATGGCGGCAAAGGTCGCCGAGCGGCGAATAAAGGCGCGTGGCAGGAAGGCCTGGATGATTTCATCCTTGAGCTGGTCGCGCTCCTTCTTATAGACCTTGCGCATCTGTTCGGCTTCGATCTCTTCGACCTTGTCCTTTAATGCATCGCGCACAACGCTGCCTGGCAGGATGCGTTCTTCTTTACGGGCGGCGATCAGCAGGAAGTCCTGGCTGACGTGAACCAGCGGCGCGTCTTCGCCTTTGCCGAACGGGGCAACGAAACCGTAGGTGGCTAATTCCTGGCTTGAACATGAGCGGGCCGGTTTGGTGGCCAGTGCAGTTTCCAGCACCTGCGCATCAAAAGGCAGATCTTGGGTCAGGCGATAGATAAGCAGGTTTTTGAACCACATGGGGTGAATCACTCCTATATACAAAGAAGGCATTATTCGCTTCATGGCGGCTTAGGCCAACCCTGAGCTAAGCCTTTGTCATGCCTAGGAAAATTATTTTAAAAAGTGCTTGCCAGACTATAGGTCGCTACGTAGAATGCGCGCCACACCGAGAGTGAAAGGGTGATTAGCTCAGCTGGGAGAGCATCTGCCTTACAAGCAGAGGGTCGGCGGTTCGATCCCGTCATCACCCACCATTCGCTCACAGTGTTACGCGCAGCGGTAGTTCAGTCGGTTAGAATACCGGCCTGTCACGCCGGGGGTCGCGGGTTCGAGTCCCGTCCGCTGCGCCATTTTTTGTACCACAAGCCCATTGAACGCTTGTGGTTGGGGTAAAACAGCGTAGTGCTGGTTTTTCCCGAAAGGCTTCGGTTTGGCAGTTCGCTGCGAAATCAAAGAAGCAGGGCGTTGGAAACGGTTGTTTTTACGGGTTTTGAAAAAAACTTAAATAAAAACAACCACTTACACGAAAAGTGTGAGAGAATGCGCCCCGCAACGAGAGTGAAGTAAAGGGTGATTAGCTCAGCTGGGAGAGCATCTGCCTTACAAGCAGAGGGTCGGCGGTTCGATCCCGTCATCACCCACCACTTACTTTCAATGTTACGCGCAGCGGTAGTTCAGTCGGTTAGAATACCGGCCTGTCACGCCGGGGGTCGCGGGTTCGAGTCCCGTCCGCTGCGCCATATTTTGAACACAAGCCCCTTGAACGCTTGTGATCAGCAAGAAGCCTGCCTAGTGCAGGCTTTTTTGTGCGCGTGTGTTTTGTGGTTTATCAAAACTTGTAGCCGCTGCGGCAGGCTGCGATGGGTTACGTAGCGACCCGCTTCTGTTATTCAACAAAAAGCGAAGGTCCTGCGGCCCTTATCGCAGCCTGCGGCAGCGGCTACAGAGGTTCTCTTAGAAATCCCAGCGCGTTGTCACCATTACGTTGCGCGGATCACCGTAGTACGACGAGTTGTAGAAACCGATGTTGGTGTAATACGACTTGTCGAACGCGTTGTTGAGGTTGACGGTGGTCGAGAGGTTTTTCGAAATCTGGTACCGCGCCATCAGATCAACCAGCCAGTACGGGTCTTGTGAGAACTTTTCTTCGACGCCGCCTTTATTCCAGTTGGTCAGCATCTGCCAGCCGGTACCCTGCCATCGAACGCCGCCGCCCAAGGTCAGTTTGTCGAGTTCGCCAGTCAACTTGTAGCTGGTGTACAGATTGATCTGGTCTTCAGGTTCCCAGGTCGAGACCTTTTTACCGGTCTGGTCGCGGATTACCTTGTGCGTATAGCCCGCTTGCAGCTGCCAGCCAGGCAGCAATTCGCCCGAAATCTCTGCTTCGTAACCCTTGGTCTTGGCCTTGATGCCTTTGTAGGCATAGTCAATGTCCGGGTTGGTCGGGTTGCCGTTGTAGGCAGTATCCGCTTCAGGGCGGTTGTCCTGATGCACTTCGAAGTACGCCAGGCTTGAATTCAGGCGCCCGTCAAAGAATTCGCCTTTGAGGCCCACCTCATAGTTGGTGCCTTCATCGGGTTCAAGCATCTTGTTGTCGCGATCGCGGTAGTACGACTGCGGCAGGAAAATCTCCGTATAGCTGGTGTAGGCAGAAATATTGTCGTTGAGGTCATAGATCACGGCGGCGTAAGGCAAGACCTTGCCCGTGTCTTTGGCGTGGCTGGTGCCGGTGAGGGTGTAATCGGCCACCCGGGTGCCCAGCATTAGTGTCAGATCATCGGTCAGGCTGAAGCGCCCTGTCATGTAAGCACCGGTCTGGCGCGTGGTTTCATCGTTGTATGACGTGACGTTGCCCCAGTCCGGTTCAAGGCTGTCGCCGTCCCAGTTGTAGTAGTCGTAGGCGTTATTGACCATTTTGGCATTGGTGTAGTCCTTGCCGGTCCAGTGTGACTTGGACACAGAGCCGCCGATGACCAGTTCATGTTCGCGCCCCAGCAGGCTGAACGGGCCGGTGGCAAACAGGTCGCCGCTGTCGCTGACGTATTCGCCGGTGTACTTGCGTGCGAGCATTTTCGCCAGACCGGTGGTGGCGTTCGGGTCGAGCAGGGCGCCCAGCGGTGCGTTGTAGCCGTTGATCTGGTGGTTGTACTGGCCTTTAACGACCCAGCCATTGTCAAAGTTGTGTTCCAGGGTCGAGAACAGTGTTCGGGTGTATTGCTCCCAGCTGCTCCACTTGGCGCCATTGTTGAATGAGCGCGGGGTGCTGATCCGGTCGCCTGCGGAGTTGAACAGCGAGGCGCTGCCCGACCAGCTGGAACCTTTGGGGTTGTTGTCCTGATAGTCGGCACCGAGGGTCAGCAGGGTGTCGGGGCTCAGGTCCACCTCAAGAATGCCGTAGTAGACCTCACTGTCACGCTTGTAGTGGTCCATGAACGAGTGCTTGTCCTGATAGGCCGCCACGGCCCGGCCACGCACATTGCCGCTCTCGGTTAATGGTCCGCTGACATCAATCTCGGAGCGGTAGTTGTCCCATGAACCTGCGCCCACATCGATATGGGCCTTGAATTCGTGAGTGGGTTTTTTGCGCACCATATTGATGGTGCCGCCCGGGCCGCCTGCGCCTGTGAGCAACCCTGTTGCGCCCTTGAGGATCTCGACCCGGTCGTAAATGGCCGTGTCGGTGAGGGTATGCCCGGCTGAGTATTGCGGGTCCTGCAGGATCGGGATGCCATCGTACTGAAAGTTCTTGATCGCAAACCCACGGGAGTAGTAGCTGGTGCGATCGCTGTCATAAGTGGCTACGGTGATGCCGGGGGTGTGGCGCATCACGTCATCGATCGAGTTGAGGCCAAAGTCGTCCATGGCCTGGCGTGTCACCACGGAAATGGACTGCGGTGTTTCGCGCGGTGTCAGCACCATGCGGGTAGCGGTTGCGATGGAGCCAGGGGTGTATGAGCCCGTGCCTTCGGTGATGGTTCCCAACTGGTTGGCGCTGACCTGTGTGGCCCCCAGTTCCATGGCGCCGCCTGCGGCAGGCAGTACATCGAGCATGTAGCCGTTGGCGCTTTTGACCGCGGTAAAACCGCTGCCGCGCAAGAGCATCTCGAAGCCCTCATGTTCACTGTAGGCGCCGTGCAGCCCGGGGGTGGTCAGCCCGTCAAGATTGTTTGACTGGAACATGATCGCCACGCCGGCTTGTTGCGCAAAGCGATTCAATGCGCTGCTCAATGGGCCTGGGGGAATGTCATAGGATTGCACGGCTGCCGATTGCGCATGAGCGATCGAGGTGCAGAGCACGCCGGTCGCCGAGGCCGCAATCAGGTGAATCGCCAGGGCCAGAGGCGTGCAAGTGCGCGGGCCAAAGCGCCGGCGCAGGTTGGAGGAGGTCGACATGAAGAGCGCAGTCCTTTATGAGTCGTTGTATCTACCTTGACGGCTGGCTCGAATAAAGTGGAACTAATGCGAATAATTATTTTTTAGATTGTTGCAGCGGGCTGATCACAATCAGCCACGGGGTATAGGTTTTGATCTGCAGGGTCAGGGTTTCGGCGATCAGTTGCAGTGCCCTGTCGGTATCGTCCAGGGGCAACACGGCCGAGACCCGCAGGCTGGCCAGGGCGGTGCGATCAAACTGCAAATGGCCGCGTCGATGGCGGGAAATCTCATCGAGTACCTGGGGCAGGGGCTGGTTTTCAACTACCAGTTGATGACGGCGCCAGGCCTCATCAATGCTGGCCGGGGAGACGGTGCCGCTGAGTTCGACCGCGTCACGGCGGATCAGTGCCTGGGAGCCGGCGCCCACTTCCACGGTCTGCTGTTCGTTCATGCTTTGCGCGGCAACCCGCGACTGCAACATGCTCAACACCGTGGTGTCGCCCTGGCGTTTGACCACGAAGCGTGTACCCAGTGCGCGCATGCTGCCTTGAGCCGTCTGTACGAAAAACGGGCGAGTGCTGTCGTGGGCGACGTCGACCAGCACTTCACCCTGGAGCAATTCGATACGGCGCTCCTTGCTGTCGAAATGCACATTGACTGCGCTGGTGCCGCTGAGGGTAATGCTTGAGTTGTCGGCAAGGCGCCGGGTTTTCCAGTCAGTGGGGCCGGTGCTGATATCGGCCAGCCAGAGCTCGGGGTAATGGCTTTGCAGGAGCAGTGTGAGCGGCAAGGTCAGGCAGCCGACAATCAGCAGGGCGCGCACGTGGTGTTTGCGCGGGGGTGCAGCCTTGCGCCCGCGGAATGCGGCGTTGAGCGCTGCTTTTGCCGGGGCAGAGTGTTCGCGCAGGGACTGCAGGCGGCTGATGACATCTTGCATGCGCAGGGCTGAAGCGGCGTGCTGCGGGCTTTGTCGTTTCCAGCACTCGAATTCCAGGCGCAGCCCTTCAGTGAAGCCTTCCTCATGCAGGCGAAGAATCCATTCGGCGGCTTGTTCATCTATTGTCTGGGGCTGCTCGGACATGGTTCTGTCAGGTGTCCAGGCTGTGGCTGCAATGCAGCAGTGCCTGAATCAGGTACTTGCGCACCGTGCGGTCAGACAGCTCCAGTTGCCTGGCGATTTCGCTCTGGGTCAGGCCGTCCAGGTAATACAACACAAAAGCCTGGCGCTGCTTGTCCCGCATGCCTTCAAGAATAAAGGCGATCTGTTCCAGGGCTTCCAGGGTGGTGAGGATTTGCTCGGGCGATTGAAAGCCTTCGAGTGCTTGCGCGGTGAGGGCAAGCTCTTGCAGGTAGGCGGTTTCAATCTTTTTGCGGCGTACCTGATCAATGATCAGTCGGCGTGCAGTCGTGCTCAAAAAGGCCCGGGGTTCACGCAGAGTGGCCACGGATTCGCGGGCATTGAGGATTCGGGTGAAGGTGTCCTGTGCCAGATCGGCGGCATTCTGGGCGCATCCGAGCTTTCTGCGTAACCACCCGAACAGCCAGCCGTGATGCTCGCAGTACAGCTCGGTGATAGCTGTCTGATAGGAAGGTTCACCCGAAGACATAGGACTTTGCCTAAATGTTATTGAGAATAATTACCAATTCTCAACGAAAGTCCGGGGTAAACGCAAGTTGGACGATGGTTGCTGACATCTGTAGCCGCTGCCGCAGCCTGCGGCAAAGGCTACAAATCGTGTGCAAGGTTGGTGCGGATATCAGCTCTTGGCAATCAGATTGCCGGCATGCAGGCCGCATTCTTTCTGAGTAGCTTCTTCCCACCACCAGCGGCCTTCGCGCTCGTGCTGGTTGGGCAGTACCGGGCGGGTGCAGGGCTCGCAGCCGATGCTGATAAAACCGCGCTCATGCAGGCTGTTGTAAGGCAGCTCCAGCATGCGGATATAGCCCCAGACTTCTTCGCTGGTCATTTGTGCCAGCGGGTTGAATTTGTACAGTGGGCGCTCGGGCGTCGAGAACGCGCCGTCGATTTCCAGTGCGGCCACCTGGCTGCGGGTGCCGGGGCTCTGGTCGCGGCGCTGGCCGGTGGCCCAAGCTTTGACGGTCGACAATTTGCGGCGCAGCGGCTCGATCTTGCGCACGCCGCAGCATTCGCCATGGCCGTCTTTGTAGAAACTGAACAGGCCTTTTTCTTTGACGAACGGTTCCAGCTTGCTTTGGTCCGGGGAGATCAGCTCGATCTGGATCTTGTAGTGCTCGCGCACTTGTTCGATGAACCGATAGGTCTCAGGGTGCAGGCGGCCGGTGTCGAGGCTGAAAACCTTGACGTTCTTGTTGAGCTTCCAGGCCATGTCTACCAGCACCACGTCTTCGGCGCCGCTGAAAGAGATCCAGAGTTCGTCGCCAAAGTGTTCAAAGGCGAGTTTGAGAATGTCTTGCGGGGACTTGCTGGCGTATGTCGCGGCGAGTTCAGCGACGTCAAACGGATGGCTCATCAGGCGGCTTCCTACAGTGAATGGCGCTGGGCGCTCTCTAGTAACGCGATCTTAGCAAAAAGCGCGAGCTACAGGGTTTGCAGCGTATCGAGCAGCACCTTCACTTTGGTGATCGATTCCTGGTATTCGTCCTGCCAGTCAGAGTCGGCCACAATGCCGCCGCCGCCCCAGCAACTGACGCGCCCGTCCTTAATCAGCAGACTGCGAATCGCAATGGAACTGTCCATTTCGCCGCGTACATCGAGGTACAGCAAGGATCCGCAGTAGATGCTGCGGCGCGTGGGTTCCAGTTCATCGATGATCTGCATCGCACGGATTTTCGGGGCCCCGGTAATCGAGCCGCCGGGGAAGCTGTCGCCGATCAGATCCAGTGCATCTTTACCGTCGGCCAGTTCGCCGATCACGCTGCTCACCAGGTGGTGGACGTTGGGGTAGCTTTCGAGGGTGAACAGCTGCGGCACGCTGACCGATCCGGTACGGCAGGTGCGCCCCAGGTCGTTACGCAGCAAGTCGACAATCATCAGGTTTTCTGCACGATCCTTGGGGCTGGCCAGCAGTTCGGCGGCGTTCGCTGCATCTTCGGCGCTGTCTCTGCCCCGAGGGCGGGTGCCTTTGATCGGCCGGGTTTCCACCTGGTTCTGGCTGACCCGCACAAAGCGCTCCGGTGACAGGCTCAAAATCGCGTCGTCATCCGCCAGGCTCATAAAGCCTGAAAACGGTGTCGGGCAGGCTGCCCGTAACGCGCAATACGCTGTCCACGCATCGCCCTCGCACTGGGCGCTGAAACGCTGGGTGTAATTGACCTGGTAGCAGTCGCCCGCCTGGATATAGCGATGGATCTGGGCCAGAGCCTGCTCGTACCGGGCGGCGCTGATGTCCGGCTGCATCGGCTGTTTGAGCGAAAAAGCTTCGCTGTGCAACAGTGCGGGCTGAGTGAACAACTGGATCAGGTGCTCACGCTCCAGGGGCTCGCAGCGTGGGTGAAACACCAATTGGCTGGTGGCCGCCTGATGGTCGCTGATCAGGGCCCAGGCATACAGGCCCAGTCGCGCATCTGGCAGGTGCAGGTCATCAAGGGCGTGGGCGGGCAGCTGTTCGAGCTGTCGGCCAAAGTCATAGCTCAAGTAGCCGATCAACCCGCCGGCAAAGGGCAGGTCGTAACCGTCCGGGAGCGTGGCATTGCCCAGTTGTTTGAGGTTGTCACGCAGGCGCTGCAAAAAATCGCGGCCCGATTCGCCGGGCTGCAGGGTCAGTTCTGCCAGCGGCCGGGCACTCATCAGGTCATAGCGTCCGCGGTCTGCGGTGGGGCGGCCACTGTCCAGCAACACGGCGCCGGGCGCATGGCGAATGGCTGCAAAATAGTCGGCAGGGTTGGCGATGTAGGGCAGCGGGTGTACAGAACAGGTCAACATGCGAAGCAAATCAGCCATCGGAGCGGGGTGCAGATTGTAGTCCTGTGTAGGACGGTAAATCTATGTAGCCGCTGCCGCAGGCTGCGATCGAGTCCTAAGGGCTCGCGCTTTTGAAAAGCGAAGCCCCTTAGGGACTTATCGCAGCCTGCGGCAGCGGCTACAGGTCATTCAGCGTCAGGCTGGTGAATATGCCCAAACAGTTCCTGGGCAAAGCGCACGCGCTCTTCCGGTGTTTCCTTGATGCCTTTGGCCGCCAACTCTTCAAGGTGAGCCTCGACCGCGTGGGTACGCAGGGTCAGGCCGCAGTCGTTGGCAATCTGGATATTCAGGCCCGGGCGGGCGTTGAGTTCCAGGATCAGCGGGCCTTTATCCTGGTCCAGTACCATGTCGACACCGATATAACCCAGGCCACACAACTCATAACAGCCCGCCGCCAGCTTCATGAAGCCGTCCCAGTTGGGCAATTGCACGCCGTCCACTGCGTTGGTGGTGTCCGGGTGCTTGCTGATGATGTTGTTCAGCCAGGTGCCGCGCAGGGTCAGGCCGGTCGCCAGATCGACACCGACACCGATGGCGCCCTGGTGCAGGTTGGCCTTGCCGCCCGATTGACGGGTGGGCAGGCGCAACATGGCCATGACCGGGTAGCCCATCAGCACGATGATGCGGATATCCGGCACACCTTCGTAGCTGATGCTTTTGAAGATCTGATCCGGCGTAACCCGGTACTCGATCAGCGCGCGGTCACGGTGGCCGCCCAGGGAATACAGACCGGTCAGGATGCTGGAGATCTGATGTTCGATCTCCTCATGGCTGATGATCTTGCCCGAGACAGTGCGGAAACGGTCTTCGAAGCGGTCCGCGATCACCAGGATGCCGTCACCGCCCGCGCCTTGCGCGGGCTTGATCACGAAGTCGCTGCGGCCACCGATGATTTCATCGAGCTTGTCGATTTCTTTCTCGGTGGAAATCACGCCGTACATTTCCGGCACGTGAATGCCGGCCTGGATTGCGCGCTCCTTGGTGATGATCTTGTCATCCACAATCGGATACAAACTGCGTTTGTTGTACTTGAGTACGTAGTCCGCATTGCGCCGATTGATGCCCATGATGCCTCTGGCTTCCAGGGCCTTCCAGGTCTTCCAGAAGCCAAACATCAGGAGTCAGCCTTCAAGAACGCTTTGAAACGCACCAGCTCGGTCAGGCGATAGCCGCGATAGCGACCCATTGCCAGCATAAAGCCGACCATGATCAGCAGGACTGCCGGGAAGGTAAATACGAAGTACACCAGCTCCGGGATGCTCATCACCAGGTAGGCCAAAGTGGCTGCGAACAACGTGCCGATCGCGACTTTCATGGCATGCCCGCCACCTCGCTCTTCCCATGTAATCGACAGGCGCTCGATGGTCATTGTCAGAATCACCATCGGGAACAAGGCGACCGAGAGCCCGCGTTCCAGGCCCAGCTTGTGGCTGAACAGGCTGATGGCCGCGATCAGGATGACCACAAAGGTCAGCACCACTGACAGGCGCGGCAGCATTTGCAGTTTCAAGTGCTCAAGGTAGGAGCGCAGCGTCAGCCCGAGTGCGGTGATGACTGTAAACAGGATTATCCCGAAGCCCAGCTGGGTTTCGCGGAACGCCAGGGCGATCAGTACCGGGGTAAATGTACCCAGGGTTTGCAGGCCGATCAGGTTGCGCAGAATCAGGATCACCAGGACGCCAATCGGGATCATCACCATGATCATGAAGGTTTGCTGGGTCTGCAGCGGCAAGCCGTACAGCGAGTATTCGAGGAAGTTGGCGTCAGTGTTTTCGTCGGTCAGCTTGGCCAGGCGAATGGCGTTCATTTCGCTGTTGTTCAGGCTGAAGGTAACGTTGGGTTTTTTACCGCCGTCGACCGTGACCATTGGCTCGTCACCGATCCACCACAGCAGGCGGTCAGACGGAAGACCCTGTTCACCGGTCTCGGGGTTGAAGTACAGCCAGTCGTTGCCATTAAAGCTGCGCAGCCACAATTCCGGGGTTTGCGGCTGATCGGCCACGAGACGGATGGTGTGGACCTTTTCCATGGGAACGTGGGCAATCGACAGCAGCAATTCGATGACCTGGGCTTTGTGGGCCGTCGACGGATCGCCGGCCAGCAGCAGCTTCACGTTGTCATCGTTGGGGTTGCTGACGCGCTTGATGGTCTCGCTGATAAAGGTTTCGACGTCGGCCGAGTGCTGGCGAATCGGCGCGAGCAATGCTTCTGCGGCGATTTTCTCCGGGCCTTCGACGGCGATGCTGTCGCGGAATACCGGGCCTTTGACCTTGGTCTTGTCGCCCGAGTAGCGCTTGGTCAGCACCAGGCGATAGTAGAGGGTCTGCTTGCCACTGACCCGGCGGGCGGACCAGGTAACTTTGCGGTTGCCATCAACCCGGTTGACGCTCACCCCGTAGTTATTGGAGATGAAGCTTTCGTTCAGGCTGACGTAGTCGCGGTTCAGCGGCGGTACGAACATCTGGATCTTGACCGGGTCTTTGGAACTGGCAACAAATTCGACCTTGGCGTCGATGTTCCAGAGGTCGTCAGTGGCGTCCTCTGTGACAGGAATGCCGAGGGCAAAAATCTGGTAGGCGGTAATCGAAATGCCCAGCACCACAAGGATGGTGATCAAGATTTTCAGGTGAAGGGTAAGAGCGCGCATTTCAATTACTCTGCGGTTTGAGCGTTGGCGGCGCAGGCAGGTTTGCCAGCAGCATATTTAAGACTTGGGTCAACCAGCGCATCAAAGCGTTTGAGTGCTTCGGAGCCGATCAATAACGGGTATTGGAACGCACTTCTATCGGTCAAGTTCACTTCGATAGTGCGTAAAGCCTTGCCCATGCAGATTTCGAGGGAAATTACCGGGCGCGACGTGTAGTTCTTGTCTGACTCAGGGTCGTAGTCACCCGAGCGACGTTTGATCTTGCTGACCCGTGCCAGCGGGCGTTCGATGGGGTGCGAGTGGGCATCATCGATGGCGAGGTAAAAACGTACCCAGCTTTCGCCGTTACGTTTGAAACGTTTGATATCGCGGGCGCTCAGCGAGGCCGTTTTGGCGCCAGTGTCGAGTTTGGCTGCCACCTGCAAGTCAATGCCTGCCAGTTGGGCGTATTCGTTGAGCCCGTAAACGGTTTTTTCGGCACCAAGGCTCAAGCCCGGTACGCACAGCAGGCAAAGAAGGGTGTAGAGGGGGAAAAATTTCATAAATCGGGGCGTGGTCTCTTGCAAGCTTCAGTTCAAGGCGACTGGCAGGTGCGCAAGTGTCCTCGTGCGGCTGCCCTTATAGATGAGGCAGGGCGGATGCGGCCGGCATTCTAGCATGAAGGTTTTATGGCGCCAGCGCCGGGGCGGTTCGATCGGGATTCAAGCGCTGTCGATTAAACCAAGGTCGAATGAGCGGATTGTCGACAATATCAATTTAGTCTTTGACTGTTTGTGCATAAATGGCTAGTTTTGGCGCTATTGATTTGCAAGGTGTCGACAATATGCTGCAAGCGCTAGAGCCGGTCACGATCGCCCAGGACGACTCGGAAACCCTGTCCGAAAACGTCTTTCGGCGTATTCAGGCGGCTATTGTCAAAGGCGAGATCGCCCCGGGCAGCAAGATTTCCGAGCCTGAGCTGGCCCGCACCTACGGCATCAGCCGTGGGCCGCTGCGCGAAGCCATCCATCGCCTCGAAGGCCAGCGCTTGCTGGTGCGTATCCCCCATGTCGGCGCGCGGGTCGTGTCGTTGAGCCACGCGGAGCTGATCGAACTCTACGAAATTCGCGAGTCCCTTGAAGGCATGGCCTGCCGCCTGGCCGCAGAGCGCATGAGCGATGAAGACATCGCGGAGTTGCGTCGCGTGCTCGAAACCCATGAGCGCGATGAGGCCTTCCAGGCCGGTGTCGGCTACTACCAGCAAGAAGGCGACTTCGATTTTCATTACAAGATTATTCAAGGCAGCGGCAATCGCACGTTGACCCAGATGCTTTGCGGCGAGTTGTATCAATTGGTGCGCATGTATCGCATCCAGTTTTCCACCACGCCCAACCGCCCTCACCAGGCGTTTGCCGAGCACCACCGCATTCTCGATGCCATTGCCGATCGCGACGGCGAATTGGCCGAGTTGTTGATGCGCCGACATATCGGCGCTTCGAAACGCAATATCGCGCGTCACTACGAAGACGCCCAGCAGACAGCCACTCCACGAGGTGAGTCATGAGCAATAAGAACAGTCCAGGCCAGCGTTTCCGTGATGCAGTCGCCAGCGAACATCCTTTGCAAGTGGTGGGCGCGATCAACGCCAACCACGCGCTGCTGGCCAAACGTGCCGGCTTCAAGGCGATCTATCTGTCGGGTGGCGGCGTCGCTGCGGGCTCTTTGGGTGTGCCTGACCTGGGCATTACCGGCCTGGATGATGTGCTGACAGACGTGCGCCGCATCACCGACGTGTGCGACCTGCCGCTGCTGGTGGACGTGGATACCGGCTTCGGCTCCTCGTTCTTCAACGTGTCGCGCACCGTAAAGTCGATGATCAAGTTTGGCGCTGCAGCGATCCACATTGAAGACCAGGTTGGCGCCAAGCGCTGCGGCCATCGCCCGAACAAGGAAATCGTCTCGCTGCAAGAGATGGTCGACCGCATTAAAGCGGCCGTCGATGCCCGCACCGATGACAGCTTTGTGATCATGGCGCGCACTGATGCGCTGGCTGTCGAAGGTCTGGAGTCTGCCCTGGAGCGTGCGGCGGCTTGTGTTGAGGCGGGCGCCGACATGGTGTTCCCTGAAGCGATCACCGAACTGGAAATGTACAAACTGTTCGCCAATCGGGTGAAAGCGCCGATTCTGGCCAACATCACCGAGTTCGGCGCGACCCCTCTGTACACCACAGAGCAACTGGCTGGCGCTGATGTTTCGCTGGTGCTTTACCCGCTGTCGGCATTCCGTGCGATGAACAAGGCGGCCGAAAACGTCTACATCGCCATCCGCCGCGACGGCACCCAGCAAAACGTGATCGACACCATGCAAACCCGCATGGAGCTGTACGACGCAATCAACTATCACGAGTTCGAACAGAAGCTCGATGCCCTGTTTGCCTCAAAGAAATAACCGGACACTGATCCTGTGGGAGCGAGCCTGCTCGCGATGGGATCAGTGCCGTGCTTCAGGCAAACCGTGTTGCCTGAGCCGCGAGCAGGCTCGCTCCCACAGATGAATGTATTGAACCCAGTAGTTGCCGAATCCCTAACAAATTCAAGATTGGAGAGCGCAATGGCCGAAGCAAAAGTATTGAGTGGTGCCGGATTACGCGGCCAGGTAGCCGGGCAGACAGCTCTGTCCACCGTAGGTCAGGAAGGCGCTGGCCTCACTTATCGTGGTTATGACGTACGTGAACTGGCAGCCGAAGCCCGCTTCGAAGAAGTGGCTTACCTACTGCTGTACGGCGAACTGCCAACCACAACCGAGCTGGCGGCCTATACGGCCAAGCTGCAAAAGCTGCGTGACTTGCCCCAGGCGCTGAAAGAAGTGCTGGAACGCATCCCTGCCGACGCCCACCCGATGGACGTGATGCGCACCGGTTGTTCGTTCCTGGGCAATATCGAACCGGAGAAAGACTTTTCCGAGCAGCACGACAAAACCGACCGTCTGCTGGCGGCCTTCCCGGCGATCATGTGCTACTGGTATCGCTTCAGCCACGACGGCAAGCGCATCAACTGCGTGACCGACGAAGAGTCCATCGGTGGCCACTTCCTGCACTTGCTGCATGACAAGAAACCGAGCGAGTTGCACGTCAAAGTCATGAACGTGTCGCTGATCCTCTACGCCGAGCACGAATTCAACGCTTCGACTTTTACCGCACGGGTGTGCGCATCGACCCTGTCCGATCTGTATTCCTGCATCACCGCCGCCATCGGTTCCCTGCGTGGCCCGCTGCACGGTGGCGCCAACGAAGCAGCGATGGAAATGATCGAGCGTTTCGGTTCGGCAGAAGAGGCGGTGCAGGGCACCCTCGGCATGCTGGCGCGCAAAGACAAGATCATGGGCTTTGGCCACGCGATCTATAAAGACAGCGACCCGCGTAACGAGGTGATCAAGGGCTGGTCCAGGAAGCTGGCAGACGAAGTGGGCGACACCGTGTTGTTCCCGGTATCCGAAGCGATCGACAAAACCATGTGGGAGGAAAAGAAGCTGTTCCCCAACGCCGATTTCTACCATGCCTCGGCGTACCACTTCATGGGCATTCCGACCAAGCTGTTCACCCCGATCTTTGTGTGTTCACGCCTGACCGGCTGGGCGGCGCACGTGTTCGAACAGCGCGCCAATAACCGCATCATCCGCCCGAGCGCCGAGTACATCGGCGTAGAACAGCGCAAGTTCGTGCCAATCGAGCGTCGCTGAGTGAGGAAGCTGGTACTGCGCTAAATGTGGGTGCCAGCTTCCCCTTTTGTAACTACCGTGATCGAGTCCTGCGCCAATGAATACTGAATTTCGCAAAACACTACCGGGCACCCGGCTGGATTACTTCGACACCCGTGCGGCAGTCGATGCGATCAAGCCCGGCGCTTACGACACCCTGCCATATACCTCCCGCGTACTGGCCGAAAACCTGGTGCGCCGCTGCGATCCGCAAACCCTGAATGCTTCGCTGAGCCAGTTGATTGATCGTAAGCGCGATCTCGACTTCCCATGGTTCCCGGCACGTGTGGTGTGCCACGACATTCTGGGCCAGACCGCACTGGTCGACCTCGCCGGTCTGCGTGACGCCATCGCCCTGCAAGGCGGCGACCCGGCACAAGTGAACCCGGTGGTGCCGACCCAACTGATCGTTGACCACTCGTTGGCCGTGGAGCGTGACGGTACCGATCCCGAGGCGTTCGAGAAGAACCGAGCCATCGAGGACCGTCGCAACGAAGACCGTTTCCACTTTATCGAGTGGACCAAAAAAGCCTTTAAAAACGTCGACGTGATCCCTCCGGGCAACGGCATCATGCACCAGATCAACCTGGAGAAAATGTCTCCGGTGATCCAGGTCCGTGATGGCGTGGCCTTCCCGGATACCTGCGTTGGTACTGACAGCCACACCCCGCACGTCGACTCCCTGGGCGTAATTGCCATCGGTGTCGGCGGCCTTGAAGCCGAAAGCGTGATGCTTGGCCGTGCGTCGTGGATGCGTCTGCCGGAAATCGTCGGCGTTGAGCTGACCGGCAAGCTGCAACCGGGCATTACTGCCACCGACATGGTGCTGGCGCTGACCGAATACCTGCGCAAGCAAAAAGTAGTTGGCGCATGGCTGGAGTTCTTCGGCGAAGGCGCATCCGCGCTGACGTTGGGCGACCGTGCGACCATCTCCAACATGGCCCCGGAATACGGTGCCACGGCTGCGATGTTCTACATTGACCAGCAAACCATCGACTACCTCAAGCTGACCGGTCGCGAAGACCAGCAAGTGCAGCTGGTCGAGAACTACGCCCGGCTCACCGGCCTGTGGGGCGACAGCCTCAAAGGCGCGCAATACGAGCGCGGGCTGAGCTTCGACCTGTCCAGTGTTGTGCGCAACATGGCAGGCCCGAGCAACCCGCATGCCCGCGTGGCCACCAGCGATCTGTCATCCAGGGGCATCGCCGGCCAGTGGGATGACGTGCCAGGGCAAATGCCTGACGGCGCGGTGATCATTGCCGCCATCACCAGTTGCACCAACACCAGCAACCCGCGCAACGTGATCGCTGCCGGCCTTATCGCCCGCAACGCCAACAAGCTGGGGCTGACCCGCAAACCGTGGGTCAAGTCGTCGCTGGCGCCAGGCTCCAAAACCGTGGCCCTGTACCTGGATGAAGCCGGTCTGACCGATGAGTTGGAGCAACTGGGCTTCGGCATCGTCGCGTTTGCCTGCACCACCTGCAACGGTATGTCCGGCGCACTGGACCCTGAAATCCAGCAGGAAATCATCGACCGCGACCTGTACGCCACTGCCGTGCTGTCGGGTAACCGCAACTTTGACGGGCGTATTCACCCGTACGCCAAGCAGGCGTTCCTGGCGTCGCCGCCATTGGTCGTGGCCTATGCCATTGCTGGCACCATCCGTTTCGATATCGAAAAAGACGTGCTGGGCCTGGATGCCGACGGCAAGGAAATCCGCCTGAAAGACATCTGGCCGAGCGACGAAGAAATCGACGCAGTGGTCAAGGCATCGGTGAAACCTGAGCAGTTCCGTCAGGTTTATATTCCGATGTTCGCGATCCATGAAGACACCGGCCCGAAAGTCGAGCCGCTGTACGACTGGCGCCCGCAGAGCACTTACATCCGTCGTCCACCGTATTGGGAAGGTGCGTTGGCCGGTGCGCGTCCACTTAAAGGCATGCGCCCGCTGGCTGTGCTGCCGGACAACATCACCACCGATCACCTGTCGCCATCCAACGCGATCATGCTCGACAGCGCCGCGGGTGAGTACCTGGCGAAAATGGGCTTGCCGGAAGTCGACTTCAACTCCTACGCGACTCACCGTGGCGACCACCTGACGGCACAGCGGGCAACCTTCGCCAACCCGAAATTGTTCAACGAAATGGTGATCGAGGACGGCAAGGTCAAGCAGGGGTCGCTGACCCGTCTTGAGCCGGAAGGCCAAGTGATGCGCATGTGGGAAGCCATTGAAACCTACATGGACCGCAAGCAGCCGCTGATCATCATCGCAGGCGCCGACTACGGTCAGGGCTCGTCCCGCGACTGGGCGGCCAAGGGCGTGCGTCTGGCCGGTGTAGAGGCCATTGCGGCAGAAGGTTTTGAGCGTATTCACCGCACCAACCTGGTGGGCATGGGCGTATTGCCGCTGGAATTCATGCCGGGCACCAACCGTAAAACCCTGCAGATCGACGGCAGTGAAACCTATGACGTGATCGGTGAGCGCACCCCGCGTGCCACGCTGACACTGGTGATCACCCGTAAAAATGGCGAGCGCGTCGAGGTGCCGGTGACCTGCCGCCTGGACACCGCTGAAGAAGTTTCGATTTACGAAGCGGGCGGCGTGTTGCAGCGCTTTGCCCAGGACTTCCTGGAATCGGCAACCGCGTGATTACAGCGCCGGGGCCAAGTGCCCCGGCCTTTAAAGGACTGTGTTTTATGGCCTATGCAGCGCAAATCAAAATCCCCGCGACTTACATGCGTGGCGGCACCAGCAAGGGTGTGTTTTTCAGCCTGCTCGACTTGCCGGCTGTGGCCCGGGTGCCGGGGGCTGCCCGTGATGCCTTGTTGTTGCGGGTGATCGGCAGCCCCGACCCGTATGAAAAACAAATCGACGGCATGGGGGCTGCGACCTCCAGCACCAGCAAAACCGTAATCGTGAGCAAGAGCCAGCAGGCGGATCACGATGTCGACTATCTGTTCGGTCAGGTATCGATCGACAAGCCGTTTGTGGACTGGAGCGGCAACTGCGGCAACCTGTCGGCGGCCGTGGGTTCGTTCGCCATTAGCAGCGGTCTGGTCGATGCCGCTCGCATCCCCCGTAACGGCACGGCTGTGGTGCGTATCTGGCAGGCCAATATCAGCAAAACCATCATTGCCCATGTGCCGATTACCGACGGTGCGGTGCAGGAAACTGGTGATTTTGAACTCGATGGCGTGACCTTTCCGGCGGCTGAAGTGCAGCTTGAATTCCTCAACCCGGCAGCGGATGAAGAGGGCGCAGGCGGCTCGATGTTCCCTACTGGCAACCTGGTGGACGACCTCGACGTGCCGGGTGTGGGCACCTTGAACGTAACGATGATCAACGCGGGCATTCCGACGATTTTCGTCAACGCTCGGGACATCGGCTACACCGGTGCCGAACTGCAAAACGACATCAATGGCGACCCGAAAGCCCTGGCCATGTTCGAAACCATCCGCGCCTACGGTGCGCTGCGCATGGGTTTGATCGACAAGCTTGAAGATGCGGCCAAGCGTCAGCACACGCCGAAGGTGGCATTTGTTGCACCGTCGGTGGCCTATGTATCGTCCAGCGGCAAGCCGGTGGCAGCGCAGGATGTGGACTTGCTGGTGCGGGCCTTGTCGATGGGCAAGTTGCACCACGCGATGATGGGTACCGCAGCTGTGGCAATTGGCACGGCCGCGGCGATTCCGGGCACGCTGGTCAACCTTGCTGCTGGCGGTGAATTGCGCAGTGCCGTGCGTTTCGGGCATCCGTCGGGCACCTTGCGCGTCGGCGCAGAGGCTCGGCAGGTCAACGGCGAATGGACCGTGACCAAAGCCATCATGAGCCGCAGTGCGCGGGTATTGATGGAAGGCTGGGTGCGAGTGCCGGGCGACTCTTTCTAGCCTTGAACACACTTTGTGTAGTCGCACGCTGCGGCAGCGACTACCGCTTTACTGCTAAGCAGGCATTCAGACCTGTCATGCAACTACCCTGATCCTGAGGACGGAACACGACACTTACCCACTCTCTGGAGACACCCCATGAGCGCCAACGTCGACCTCAACAACCGCCCCGACTATGACCAGGTCTTGCAGGACATCGCCGATTACGTCCTGACGTACACCATCACCTCGCCCGAGGCCCTGAATACCGCGCGCAACTGTCTGATGGACACGTTGGGCTGCGGCTTGCTGGCGCTGCGCTTTCCTGAGTGCACCAAGCATCTGGGGCCGATTGTCGAGGGCACGCGGGTGCCGTTTGGCGCTCGTGTACCAGGGACCTCGTTTCGTCTGGACCCTGTGAAAGCGGCTTGGGACATAGGTTGTATCGTGCGCTGGCTGGATTACAACGACACCTGGCTGGCGGCGGAGTGGGGCCATCCCTCGGACAATCTGGGCGGCATTCTGGCGGTAGCCGATCACCTGTCGCAAAAGCGTGTGGCCAATGGCGAAGCGCCGCTGACGGTGCGGGCTGTGCTTGAAGCCATGATCATGGCCCATGAGATTCAGGGGGTTATTGCGCTGGAAAACTCCTTCAATCGCGTCGGCCTGGATCATGTGTTGCTGGTCAAAGTCGCCTCGACAGCGGTCTGCGCCAAGCTGATGGGCGCCAATCGTGAGCAGTTGCTGTCGGCGTTGTCCCATGCATTTGTGGATGGGCAGGCGCTGCGTACCTATCGCCATGCGCCGAACGCGGGGTCGCGCAAGTCCTGGGCGGCCGGGGATGCGTCGAGCCGGGGTGTTCGGCTGGCGGATATTGCGCTGCGTGGCGAGATGGGGATCCCGGGTGTGCTTACGGCGCCGCAGTGGGGCTTTTACGATGTGCTGTTCAGCCATACCAACAAGGATCTGGCGCTCAAGCCTGAAGGCCAGCGCCAGTTCAGCCTGAGCCAGCCCTACGGCACATATGTCATGGAAAACGTGCTGTTCAAGATCAGTTTTCCGGCCGAGTTCCATGCGCAAACAGCCTGCGAGGCCGCAGTCACCTTGCACCCGCAGGTCAGGGACCGCTTGCACGAGATCGACAAAATCGTGATTACAACCCACGAATCAGCGATTCGGATCATTTCCAAGCAGGGCAAATTGGCCAACGCGGCGGATCGTGATCACTGCATTCAATACATGACCGCTGTGCCGCTGATCTTTGGCAACCTGGTGGCCGAGCAATACGAAGATGACTTTCACGCGGCGCATCCAGTCATTGATGAGCTGCGCGAGAAGATGGTGATTGTCGAGGAGCCGCGTTACACCCGCGAATATCTGGAGGCCGACAAACGCTCGATTGCCAATGCAATCCAGGTGTTTTTCAGTGATGGCAGCAGCACGGAGCAAGTGGTGGTGGAGTACCCGATCGGCCATCGCCGGCGCAGGGCTGAAGGGATTCCATTGCTCGAAGACAAGTTCAAGGCCAATTTGGCGACGCGTTTTGTGGGTCAGCGTTGTGCCGAGATTTTCGCACTGTGCAAGGACCAGGCACGGCTTGAGGCGATGCCGGTTAACCGGTTTGTGGACCTTCTGGTGATTTAGATTGTTGTAGCCGCTGCCGAAGGCTGCGATCGAGCGCGAAGCGGTCGCGCTCTTAAAGAGTGCAGTGATTACTTGAACCGTCGCTCCACGCCTTTTTCCACCAGGATCTTGGCCGAGATTTCCTCTACCGAGAAATGCGTGGAGTTGATGTGCGGGATGTTTTCGCGCTGGAACAGGCGTTCGACTTCACGTACTTCAAATTCGCACTGTGCAAAACTGGAATAGCGGCTGTTGGGCTTACGCTCGTTGCGAATGGCGGTCAGGCGGTCGGGGTCGATGGTCAGGCCGAACAGCTTGTGTTTGTGCTCGCGCAACGCCGCAGGCAACTTGAGGCTTTCCATGTCGTCATCTGTCAGCGGGTAGTTGGCTGCGCGAATGCCGAATTGCATGGCCATATACAGGCAGGTCGGGGTTTTGCCGCAGCGCGATACGCCCACCAGGATCAGGTCGGCCTTGTCGTATTTATGGGTGCGGGCGCCGTCGTCGTTGTCGAGGGCAAAGTTCACCGCCTCGATACGCTCCATGTAGTTGGAGTTATGGCCAATAGAGTGGGATTTGCCGACGGTATAAGAAGAATGCTCGCCCAGCGCCTGTTCCAGCGGGGCCAGGAAGCTGGAGAAGATGTCGATCATGAAGCCATTGGACGTGGCGAGGATTTCGCGAATGTCCTGATTGACGATGGTGTCGAAGATTATCGGGCTAAATCCGTCTTTTTCGGCGGCGTTATCGATTTGTTGTACCATTGCCCGCGCTTTTTCCACGCTGTCTATATAGGGGCGTGTGAACTTGCTAAAGGTCACATTTTCGAATTGTGCCAACAAACTTTGACCGAGGGTTTCGGCAGTAATGCCGGTGCCATCGGAGATAAAGAAAGCAGATCGTTTCATTTGCGCCTTGGGCCTTAAGCTGGTGACGATTCTTGGATATGATAGGCGCGATTTTGTCGCCCGATATGGCAGGCAGTGTCACTTATTTTCCAGGTCCAGGCCACAATCGCTGCGATGCCTCATGATGAGTGTCCAGCACCCTGAGCTTTTCCAACACAGTTAGTGGAGAGATCACCTTGGTAGAGTACGTAGTTTCCCTCGATAAGCTCGGCGTCCATGATGTAGAGCATGTGGGGGGCAAGAACGCATCCCTCGGCGAGATGATCAGTAATCTTGCAGGCGCTGGTGTTTCAGTCCCCGGTGGCTTCGCCACTACTTCCCAGGCTTATCGTGATTTTCTTGAGCTCAGCGGCTTGAATGATCAGATCCATGCGGCGCTGGATGCGCTGGATGTCGATGACGTCAACGCGCTGGTCAAGACCGGTGCCCAGATCCGTAAATGGATCATGGAAGCCGAGTTCCCGGAAACGCTCAACGCCCAAATTCGTACTGCGTTCGCTACCTTGTCCCAGGGCAACCCGGACATGGCCGTTGCCGTACGTTCCTCGGCCACCGCCGAAGACCTGCCGGACGCTTCTTTTGCCGGTCAGCAAGAAACCTTCCTGAACATCCGTGGCGTTGAAAACGTGATTCGTGCGGCCAAAGAGGTATTTGCCTCCTTGTTCAACGATCGTGCGATTTCTTACCGCGTGCACCAGGGCTTCGACCACAAACTGGTCGCCCTGTCGGCAGGCGTGCAGCGCATGGTGCGCTCTGAAACCGGCACCGCTGGCGTGATGTTCACCCTGGACACAGAATCGGGCTTCCGTGACGTGGTGTTTATCACCGGCGCCTACGGCCTGGGCGAAACCGTCGTACAAGGCGCGGTAAACCCGGACGAGTTCTACGTTCACAAGCAAACCCTGGAAGCCGGTCGCCCTGCAATTTTGCGCCGCAATCTGGGCAGCAAAGCCATCAAGATGATCTACGGCGAAGAAGCCTCTGCCGGCAAGTCGGTGAAGGTTATCGACGTTGACAAAGCTGATCGCGCACGCTTCTGCCTGACCGACGCTGAAGTCAGCGAACTGGCCAAGCAAGCGATGATCATCGAAAAGCACTACAAGTGCCCGATGGACATCGAGTGGGCCAAAGACGGTGATGACGGCAAGCTGTACATCGTTCAGGCCCGCCCTGAAACCGTGAAAAGCCGCAGTGCGGGCAACGTCATGGAGCGCTACCTGCTCAAGGAAACCGGCACTGTGCTGGTGGAAGGGCGTGCCATCGGCCAGCGCATCGGCGCGGGCAAGGTTCGCATCATTAAAGACGTGTCCGAAATGGACAAGGTTCAGCCGGGCGATGTGTTGGTGTCCGACATGACCGACCCGGACTGGGAACCGGTAATGAAGCGCGCCAGCGCCATCGTCACCAACCGTGGCGGGCGTACCTGCCACGCGGCGATCATCGCTCGCGAGCTGGGCATCCCGGCTGTGGTCGGTTGCGGCAACGCCACTCAACTGTTGAAAGACGGTCAGGGTGTGACGGTTTCCTGCGCTGAAGGCGACACCGGTTTCATCTTCGAAGGCGAACTGGGCTTCGATATCAAGAAAAATTCCGTAGATGCCATGCCGGAGCTGCCGTTCAAGATCATGATGAACGTCGGCAACCCGGACCGCGCCTTTGACTTCGCGCAGCTGCCGAACGCCGGTGTGGGCCTGGCCCGTCTGGAGTTCATCATCAACCGCATGATCGGCGTGCACCCTAAAGCACTGCTGAACTACGACGGTTTGCCACAAGAAATCAAAGACAGCGTCGACAAGCGCATTGCCGGTTACAGCGATCCGGTTGGCTTCTACGTCGAGAAACTGGTTGAAGGCATCAGCACCTTGGCTGGCGCGTTTACACCGAAGAAAGTGATCGTGCGTCTGTCGGACTTCAAGTCCAACGAATACGCGAACCTGATCGGCGGCAAGCTGTACGAGCCGGAAGAAGAGAACCCGATGCTGGGCTTCCGCGGTGCTTCGCGTTACATCAGCGAAAACTTCCGCGATTGCTTCGAGCTCGAATGCCGCGCGCTCAAGCGTGTGCGCAATGAGATGGGCTTCACCAACGTCGAAATCATGGTGCCGTTCGTACGTACCTTGGGTGAAGCGAGCCAGGTCATCGATCTGCTGGCTGAAAACGGCCTCAAGCGTGGCGAGAACGGCCTGCGCATCATCATGATGTGCGAGCTGCCGTCCAACGCGATTCTGGCTGAAGAGTTCCTTGAGTTCTTCGACGGCTTCTCCATCGGTTCCAACGACCTGACTCAGCTGACCCTGGGCCTGGACCGTGACTCCGGTGTGATCGCGCACCTGTTTGACGAGCGCAACCCAGCCGTCAAAAAGCTGCTGTCCAACGCCATTCAGGCGTGCAACAAGGCTGGCAAATACATCGGTATTTGCGGCCAGGGCCCGTCCGATCACCCGGACCTGGCGCTGTGGCTGATGGAGCAGGGCATCGAAAGCGTGTCGCTGAACCCGGACACCGTTCTGGAAACCTGGTTCTTCCTGGCAGAAGGTCAGGCTCAGGCTTGAGTCGTTGAGAGAAGGGCGGGGCAGCACTAGCTGCCCCTGCTCTTTATATGCAGTGGTAGGGCGAGTTCCAGTGTGGAGTCGCCCTTTTTTGTGCAAGAGCATTATGCAAAGCAGCAGTCTCCTTTTTCCCGTTGCCCTGATCAGCGCTGAGCGTCGGGGCGATCTGAGCGAAGACGTCTATCGCTTGAAACCCGCCAACAGCCCGGATATTTCCGTTGAGCTGGTGGTGACCCGGCTGGGTATGGCCGACGCCAGTGAAGTGCGTGGCGTTCCGGTCATCCTGTTGCATGGCAGTTTTTCCAACCGGCGCTTCTGGTACTCGCCCAAAGGGGTGGGGTTGGGGGCTTATCTGGCCCGAGCCGGTTTTGATGTGTGGCTGCCCGAAATGCGTGGCCATGGTCTTTCTTCGCGCAATGTTGACTGGGCCAGGAACCGCGTGGCCGATTACGCCCATTACGATTTGCCGGCTATTGGGGCCTTTGTACGTGAACTGAGTGGGCAAGCCCCGCACTGGATCGGCCACTCTCAGGGCGCCATTAGTTTGGCCGCAGCCTTGGGGGGGCAGTATCTGAGCGCTCAGGACGTGGCTTCGGCGGCGTTCTTTGGCTGCCAGATCAACCGTCGGTTCTGGTCGCTGAAAATTCCGCCCGTGCAGTGGGGCGCCTATCTATTGTTGAAACGCTTCAAACAGCTGTCGGGTATCCGGCTCAAGCGCGGGCCGGAAGACGAACCGGTCAGCATCGCCCTGGAAACTTTGCGCTGGAATGGCTTTATGGGGCGTTTCAAGGACGCCGAGCGGGACTGGTGGGCAGGGCTGGCTGAGGTTCAGGTACCGGCCCTGGTGGTGGCGGCTGCGGGCGACCGGCAAACGCCGGAGTGGGCGTGCCGCAAATTGTTCGATCAGCTGGGTTCCGAACAGCGCCAGTTCCTGTCTCTGGGGCGCGAGCACGGCTTCAGTTCTGATTTCAGTCACGTTGAAATGCTGGTCAGCCAGCCTGCACAGCAAGAGGTATGGCCGCTGGTGCGCAATTGGTTGAGTGAGCGGTAGCTGCTGCCTCGCAGGCAGAGGTAACAGAAAACTTCAACCGTGGGAGCGAGCCTGCTCGCGAACGACTTTCGCGAGCAGGCTCGCTCCCACAGGAGTGGTTGATTTGTGACGCGATTGGCGGGCTTGGTCATATTTTGTTGCTTTAATCCAGGCTGGATCTCATGGTGGGGCGTTGGCAATCTATAAAGCCAGCCTTCATCAAAGCGTCTATAACCATAGTGCTAACGTTGTTTTCACTGTTGTGCCCACCCTGAACAGGAGCTTTCCCGTGAACCACTACATCACTCCCGATCTGTGCGATGCCTACCCTGAGTCAGTGCAAGTGCTTGAGCCCATGTTCAGCAACTTCGGCGGGCGCGACTCTTTTGGTGGCGAGATCGTGACCATCAAGTGTTTCGAGGACAACTCCCGGGTCAAGGAGCAGGCTGAGCTCAACGGTCAGGGCAAAGTGATGGTCGTTGATGGCGGTGGTTCCCTGCGCCATGCCTTGCTGGGTGACATGATTGCCGAGAAGGCCGCGAAAAACGGCTGGGAAGGCATAGTGATTTACGGCTGTATCCGTGACGTAGATGTGCTCGCGCAAACTGATCTCGGGGTGCAGGCCTTGGCCAGTCATCCGCTCAAGAGCGTCAGGCGCGGTGTGGGTGATGTGAATGTGCCGGTGACATTTGCCGGTGTCACGTTCCGCCCCGGAGAATTCATTTACGCCGACAATAATGGCGTTATCATTTCGCCAACAGCTCTGAAAATGCCGGGCTGAACGCATCATCACTAAGGATCACGGATGTTCGAGGACGAAAACGCTCAATGGGGGCTGGTGCATGCACTGGTACTGGATGGGGAAGGCGGTGCGCGTGCGATTGCACGTACCGAGCTGAACGACCTGCAGTTGCAGGCCCATGAAAGCATCTGGTTGCACTGGGATCGCAGCCACCCGCAAACCCAGAGCTGGCTACGAGACTCGAGCGGTTTAAGTGATTTCAGCTGTGACTTGCTGCTTGAAGAAAACACCCGGCCGCGCTTGCTGTCTTTGCCCGACAACGAGCTGCTGCTGTTTATGCGCGGGGTCAACCTGAACCCGGGCGCAGAGCCCGAGGACATGGTTTCACTGCGCATTTTCGGCAGCGCGCAGCGGGTTATCTCGCTGCGCATGCGTCCGCTACGGGCCACCGATGAGCTGCTCGGTGAATTCTCCCAGGGCGAAGGTCCTAAAAACCCCGCAGAACTGATCCTTTATCTGGCCCAGCACCTGACATTAAAGGTGCAGGATCTGATCGGTGATCTGTCAGAAATCGTCGATGACGAAGAAGATAAGATAGATGCCGACGAACGGTATACCCCTGATCACAACTCCATTTTGCAAGTTCGCCGAAGGGCAGCCGCCTTGCGTCGTTTTCTGGCTCCGCAGCGGGATATTTTCGGTCAGCTCACGCGAACCAAATTACCCTGGTTCAGCGCCGATGATGCCGATTACTGGAACGAACTTAACAACAGTCTGACCCGCTATCTGGAAGAGCTTGAGTTGACCCGCGAGCGCGTGGGGCTGGTGCTTGAGTCTGAAGATCGGCGTTTGAACGTGCGCATGAGCCGCATCATGTATCGCTTCGGCGTGCTCACGGGGATCTTCCTGCCGATCACCTTCATCACCGGTTTGCTGGGGATCAATGTGGGGGGCGTGCCGTTCTCCAATGACCCTTATGGTTTTGCGGTGACTTGCAGCCTGATGCTGATAATCGGGGCGGGGCAATGGTGGTTCTATCGCCGTTTGCAGTGGCTATGAAGGGGCAGAATGTGACCCCGGTAAAAGTGCCTACGTCTTTTACTGACATACCGAGAGGTGCTTATGCACGATCCGTTTGAACAGTCCTTACGTGAAATGCTCAAGGCGCCGCCGTCCAACCGTGACGACGACGCTTGCCTGGGCCGGGTACTGAAAACCGCTAACCGCCAGGTCGGTGCGGGAGATCTTTTCAGTCTGCTGGGGCGCTGGGTGCAAGCACTGATGATTGCTTTGAATAGCGGTTCGGCTCATATTGCGCCCGTTTCGCGGCGCAAACCTGCTGCTCGCCCTGTTGATAAGGCTGATTGAACATGGAATTGAATGTCTGGACCCAGAGCCTGGTCGCGGCAATGACTGCCTTGTGGACTAAAATTGCAAACTTTATCCCCAACCTCTTCGGGGCGTTGGTGGTGGTACTGCTGGGCTTCGTAGTTGCAAAACTGCTCGACGCCCTGCTGTCGAAATTGCTCGCCAAGTTGGGCCTTGACCGCCTGATGGGGGGGACGGGCCTGACCAAGATACTGGCTCGAGTCGGCATTCAGGTGCCCATCTCTACGCTGATCGGCAAGATCGTGTACTGGTTTGTATTGCTGGTGTTCCTGGTCTCGGCTGCACAGTCGCTGGGCCTCGATCGTGTGTCATCTGCGCTGGATCTGTTGACGGTGTACCTGCCCAAGGTCTTTGGCGCGCTGCTGGTGTTGCTGGCAGGTGTGCTGCTGGCACAAGTGCTCAACGGCCTGGTGCGTGGCGCTGCCGAGAGCGTGGGTTTTGATTACGCCGGCGGCCTGGGTCGTGTGACTCAAGGCCTGGTCATTATCATCAGCATCTCGGTGGCCATCAGCCAGCTAGAGGTCAAAACCGACCTGCTGAACCATGTGATTGTGATTGTGTTGATTACCGTTGGTCTGGCTATTGCTCTGGCAATGGGGCTGGGCAGCCGGGAAATCGCAGGGCAGATACTTGCCGGGATCTATGTGCGTGAGTTGTATCAGGTTGGGCAGGAAGTGCGGGTTGGCGGGGTCGAAGGACAGATCGAGGAGATTGGCACGGTTAAAACCACGTTGCTGACCGATGAGGGTGAGCTAGTCTCCATCTCAAATCGGATCTTGCTGGAGCAGCACGTAACCAGCCGCTGATGCGGCAAACCCTGCTAATGTACGCCGCCGCAAAAAAGCCATGATTGACAGGCTGCGGCGGACATTGACCTGACTGTTGGCACAACTCGTTTTGAATAAAGCCCAATCGCTATCCATGCGCTATGACCCCCGCGAGCTCTCTGATGAGGAGCTGGTGGCGCGCTCGCATGATGAGTTGTTTCACGTGACGCGTGCTTATGAAGAGCTGATGCGTCGCTATCAGCGAACTTTGTTCAACGTTTGTTCAAGGTATTTAGGGAACGATCGTGATGCTGATGATGTCTGTCAGGAAGTCATGCTCAAAGTGTTGTACGGTTTGAAGAATTTCGAAGGTAAGTCGAAATTCAAGACATGGCTATATAGCATCACTTACAACGAATGCATTACCCAGTATCGGAAGGAACGGCGAAAGCGTCGCTTGATGGACGCATTAAGTATTGATCCCCTCGAGGAAGCGTCCGAAGAAAAGGCGCCGAAACCTGAGGAAAAGGGCGGACTTGATCGCTGGCTGGTGCATGTGAATCCGATTGATCGGGAAATTCTCGTACTGCGTTTTGTCGCAGAACTGGAATTTCAGGAAATCGCAGACATAATGCATATGGGTTTGAGCGCGACAAAGATGCGTTACAAGCGTGCTCTAGATAAATTGCGTGAGAAATTTGCAGGTATTGCTGAAACTTAGTTCAGCGCAAATGGCTCTACGTGTAGGTAAGGTCTGATAGACTTGCCGCCGAGTTGTCCCCCGGTATGTGGGACTGCTTTACAATCACCAGATGGGGATTTAACGGATGAAACTGAAAAACACCTTGGGCATTGCCATTGGTTCCTTTGTAGCCGCAACTTCGTTCGGTGCCCTGGCACAAGGCCAAGGCGCGGTCGAGGGTGAACTGTTCTACAAAAAACAGTACAACGACAGCGTCAAGCACGTAGAAGACGGTTACAACCCAGGCGCATCGATCGGTTACTTCCTGACCGACGACGTTTCGTTGAACCTGACCTACGACAAGACTAACCACACCCGTTCGAACGACGGCACTGGCAACCAGAAAATCAAAGGCGACAACTTTGGTCTGAACGCTCAGTACCACTTCGGCACCGTAGGCGACGCTCTGCGTCCATACGTTTCCGGCGGTGTTGCTCACAAGAGCATGACCAACGTGATCGCAGACGGCCACAGCGGTCGTGACCAGTCGACTTTCCTGACTGCAGGCGCTGGTGTTAAGTGGTACATCACTGACAACCTGTTCGCCCGTGCAGGCGTTGAAGCTGACTACAAACTGGACAACGGCAAGTGGGACTACGCTCCTACCGTTGGCCTGGGTGTGAACTTCGGCGGCAACGGCGGTAAAGTCGCTCCTGCTCCAGTTCCAGCTCCAGCACCAATCGCTGAGCCAGAGCCAGAAGCTCCGATCGCTGAAGTTGTTCGCGTTGAACTTGACGTGAAATTCGACTTCGACAAATCCAACGTTAAGCCGCAGTACGCAGCTGATATCAACAACGTTGCTGATTTCATGAAGCAGTACCCTGCGACTACCACCACTGTTGCTGGTTACACTGACAGCGTTGGTACCGATGCCTACAACCAGAAACTGTCGCAGCGTCGTGCTGACGCTGTTCGTGCAGCCCTGGTTAACCAAGGTGTTGCAGCTAACCGTGTAGACGCAGTCGGTCACGGTAAAGCTAACCCAGTTGCAAGCAACGCAACTGCAGAAGGCCGTGAATTGAACCGTCGCGTTGAAGCGACCGTTCAAGCAGAAGCTAAGTAATTTTTAGCTAGGCTGTTCAGAAAAACCCGGCTTCGGCCGGGTTTTTCTTTGCCTGTGATTTAGCAGGCTGCGCGGCTATAATCGCGCCTTCTTCAAATCACCCTTCGAGTCCAATCAGCCCATGTATAACCTGGCCCGCCAGTTGCTCTTCAAGCTTTCCCCTGAAACCTCTCACGATCTGTCCCTGGACTTGATCGGTGCGGGCGGCCGTCTGGGGCTCAACGGTTTGTTGTGCAAGGCGCCGGCAAGGTTGCCAGTGACGGTCATGGGGCTCGACTTTCCGAACCCGGTCGGGCTGGCCGCAGGTCTGGACAAAAACGGTGCAGCTATTGATGGCTTTGCACAGCTGGGTTTTGGCTTCGTTGAGATCGGCACCGTGACGCCGCGCCCTCAGCCTGGCAATCCCAAGCCACGTATTTTTCGCTTGCCTGAAGCTCAGGCAATCATCAACCGCATGGGGTTTAACAACCTTGGGGTTGATCATTTGCTGACACGGGTTCAGGCGGCCAGGTACACCGGTATCCTGGGGATCAACATCGGCAAGAATTTCGACACGCCGGTTGAGCGCGCGGTCGACGATTACCTGATCTGCCTGGACAAGGTGTATGAGCACGCCAGCTACGTGACCGTGAACGTGAGTTCACCGAATACGCCTGGTCTGCGCAGTCTGCAATTTGGGGATTCACTCAAGCAGTTGCTTGAAGCCCTACAGCTTCGTCAGAACGAGCTGACGCAGCGTCACGGTAAGCGCGTACCGCTGGCGATCAAGATCGCCCCTGACATGACTGACGAAGAAACCGTGCTCGTGGCTCAGGCGCTGCTAGAGACGGGTATGGATGCGGTTATCGCAACCAACACCACGTTAAGCCGTGTCGGGGTTGAAGGTATGGAGCATGGCGATGAAGCGGGTGGCCTGTCGGGCGCTCCGGTGCGCGACAAGAGCACCCATACGGTCAAGGTGCTGGCAGGTGAGCTTGCAGGACGCATGCCGATCATCGCTGCAGGCGGGATCACCGAAGGCAAGTACGCGGCTGAGAAAATCGCTGCGGGCGCCAGTCTCGTTCAGATCTACTCGGGCTTTATCTACAAGGGCCCGGCCTTGATTCGCGAGTCGGTCGATGCCATATCTGCGTTAGCCGGTAAATAGACAGGCAATAAAAAGGGCTCCCCTAAGGAGCCCTTGGGCCGGAGCCCGCCGCCCGGATAGGACGGCATGGTTAAGTCATTGCATATTCGAGGTGATGTCGGTTCTGCCCAGAGTTAGCCGACGGCGTGAAGTTCGTTGAGTCTGTGGATGCCCGCAGTGCCAGTCATACCGTCCCAGTTGTCGCCGCGTCCTTCGCGCCAGCCGTTAATCCAGGCTTGGCGTACCGACGGTAGAGTAAAAGGGCAAAGCTCGCGGGATTTTCCATGAACACCGTATTGATATCCGCGTAAGAAAGCTTTTTCCAACGGATCACGCTTAAGTCTTCTCATAGGGTATTGCCCTCACTTGTTGACTGTTTTATATAGCGTCGGCCTACCAAAGGCCGGGGCAGAGTGTTCTGCCGTTGGTGTGCTCGCTGCCGGCGTGGCGAGCATTTCGTTGTTGCCTGTGCGGCGACAACCTGTGTCCAGTTCTAACCAATGCGCCAAGAGGTGTGAATGATCGTTTTGTCATAAGGACGTAACGATAATGGTGTTAGAGCCATAAGAAAGGTTGTTTCCGGACGCAAGAATACGGCCAAAGCCTGATAGGACGAGTGTTTACAAAGATGATGCGTTTCATTCTCTGCTGCGAATACCCGCCCGTTTTGCTGGGGCACTATTCGACGAAGGGTCTGAATATGACCAATTGTTTCTCCATGAATGATCTGCCCCTGCGTCTAAACTCTTCATGCCTCAGGGCATGACTGATCGCGGGGGTGGAACGGCACAGTTTCGTGCCACACGAGCGCTCTTCAAGAAAAGCGCTTGATTGAAAACGGAGCAGGCAATGCGTTGCCTGTTCACTGATAGCTAAAAGCTCAGGAATCCCATGTCGGATCGTTACGAACTCTTCCTTACCTGCCCTAAAGGCCTTGAAGGCCTGCTCCTCGAAGAGGCCACCGGCCTTGGCCTTGAGGAAGCTCGCGAGCATACCTCGGCCATTCGTGGCATGGCGGATATGGAAACTGCCTACCGCTTGTGTCTGTGGTCGCGCCTTGCCAACCGTGTGTTGCTGGTGCTCAAGCGCTTCCCGATGAAAGATGCGGAAGACCTGTACCACGGCGTTCTGGATATTGACTGGCATGACCATATGGTGCCGGATGGCACGCTGGCTGTTGAGTTCAGCGGCCACGGCTCGGGCATCGACAACACTCACTTTGGCGCCCTGAAAGTAAAAGACGCCATCGTCGACAAGCTGCGCACGCCGTCTGGCGAGCGTCCGTCCATCGACAAGATCAGCCCTGACATGCGCATCCACCTGCGTCTGGATCGCGGCGAAGCGATTTTGTCCCTGGATCTGTCGGGCCACAGCTTGCACCAGCGTGGGTATCGTCTGCAGCAAGGTGCGGCACCGCTGAAGGAAAACCTCGCGGCCGCCATCCTGATTCGTGCGGGCTGGCCACGTCTGGCTGCCGAAGGCGCAGCCCTCGCTGACCCAATGTGCGGTGTCGGTACGTTCCTGGTCGAAGGTGCGATGATCGCCGCCGACATGGCGCCGAACCTCAATCGTATTCACTGGGGTTTCGATGCCTGGCTCGGTCACGTACCAGCCATCTGGAAGAAACTTCACGAAGAAGCCACCGAGCGCGCTGAAGCCGGTATGGCCAAGACGCCGTTGTGGATTCGTGGTTATGAAGCCGACCCGCGTCTGATTCAGCCCGCGCGTAACAACATCGAGCGTGCAGGCCTGAGCCACTGGATCAAGATTTATCAGGGCGAAGTCGCGACCTTCGAGCCGCGCCCTGACCAGAACCAGAAAGGCCTGGTGATCTGCAACCCTCCGTACGGCGAGCGTCTGGGTGATGAGGCGAGCTTGCTCTACCTCTACCAGAACCTTGGCGAGCGACTGCGTCAGGCGTGCTTGAACTGGGAGGCCGCGGTGTTTACCGGTGCCCCGGATCTGGGCAAGCGCATGGGTATCCGCAGCCACAAGCAGTATTCGTTCTGGAACGGCGCGTTGCCTTGCAAGCTGTTGCTGATCAAGGTTGTGCCGGATCAGTTCGTAACAGGCGAGCGTCGTACCCCGGAGCAGCGTCAGATCGATCGTGAGCAGGCCGAGTCGGATCTGCCATCCAACATTGAAGCGCCGGGCAAGTACGAGAAGTTCAACAAGAACGGCAACCCGATCAAGCCGGTGCCGGTGGTGATTGAGCAGCCGCGCTTGAGCGAAGGCGGGCAGATGTTTGCCAACCGTCTGCAAAAGAACGTCAAGGCGCTGGGCAAGTGGGTCAAGCGCGAAGGCATCGATTGCTACCGTGTTTACGATGCCGATATGCCTGAGTACTCGATGGCGATCGACCTGTACCACGACTGGGTTCACGTCCAGGAATACGTGGCACCGAAGTCCATCGATCCGGAAAAAGCCTCGGCGCGCATGTTCGATGCTCTGGCGGCCATTCCGCAGGCGCTGAACATCGACAAGAGCCGCGTGATCGTCAAACGTCGCGAGCGTCAGAGCGGCACCAAGCAGTACGAGCGTCAGAGTGCTCAGGGCAAGTTCACCGAGGTCAATGAAGGCGGCGTGAAGCTGCTGGTGAACCTCACGGACTACCTGGATACCGGTCTGTTCCTGGACCACCGCCCAATGCGCATGCGCATTCAGAAAGAGGCCGCCGGCAAGCGCTTCCTCAACCTGTACTGCTACACCGCCACCGCGAGCGTACATGCGGCCAAGGGCGGCGCGCGCAGCACCACCAGCGTCGACTTGTCCAAGACCTACCTGGACTGGGCGCGTCGCAACCTGTCCCTCAACGGCTTCTCGGACAAGAACCGTCTGGAGCAGGGCGATGTGATGGTGTGGCTGGATGCCTGCCGTGAAGAGTACGACCTGATCTTTATCGATCCGCCGACCTTCTCCAACTCCAAGCGCATGGAAGGTATCTTCGATGTGCAGCGCGATCACGTGCAGTTGCTGGACCTGGCCATGGCGCGTCTGGCGCCGGGTGGGGTTCTGTACTTCTCGAACAACTTCCGTAAATTCATCCTCGATGAAAATCTGGAAGCGCGTTATGCCGTTGAAGAAATCACCGCCAGCACCATTGATCCGGACTTTGCCCGCAACAGCAAAATCCACCGTGCCTGGAAAATCATGGCCCGATAAGGTCGTGTAATAAAAGCATGAACCAAAAAGCCCCCGATTTTGCGATCGGGGGCTTTTTTTTTGCGCGTTTGCGCGAGCCGGATTACTGGGCGATGGAGACTGAGCTGTTGGCCAGTGGTGGCTGGCGATACAGGTCCAGCAGCACCTGGTCGAGAATCGCGGAAGCGCCCCACGGACGTGAGTCGTTGAGGATGGCGACCACGGCCCAGGTGTTGCCATTGATATCGCGGCTAAAGCCGGAAATGGCGCGCACGGTGTTCAGGGTGCCGGTCTTGATATGGGCCTGGCCGTTCATGGCCGTGGTTTTCAGGCGCTTGCGCATGGTGCCGTCTTTACCGGCAATCGGCATGGAGCTGATGAACTCGGCAGCGTAAGGGCTTTTCCAGGCGGCCTGGAGCATTTGTGCCATTTCACGTGCGCTGACGCGTTCGGCGCGAGACAGGCCGGAACCGTTCTCCATGACCAGGTGCGGCGCGGTGATGCCTTTTTTGGCCAGCCATTGGCGCACGACACGCTGTGCAGCTTTGGCGTCATCGCCGTCGGCGTCATTGCGGAACTGCGCGCCCAGGCTCAGGAACAGCTGCTGGGCCATGGTGTTGTTGCTGTACTTGTTAATGTCGCGAATGATTTCTGCCAGGTCCGGCGAGAAGGCTCGTGCGAGCAATTTGGCGTTTTTCGGCACGCTGGCCTGGCGGTCCTGGCCCTGGATGCTGCCGCCCAGTTCTTTCCAGATGGCGCGCACAGCACCGGCGGTGTAGGTGGCGTGGTCAAGCAGCGACAGGTAGGTCTGGGAGTTGCAGCCATCGGCCAGTTGCCCGCTGACAGTGACCAGTACCGAGCCGTCTGCTTGCGGTACCGGGTTGTAGCGCACGTCACCGGTGCATTGCTTGGTGTTGATGGCCTTGACCTGATTGTCGATCTTGATGCTGGCAATCGGCGGCTCGACCGAGATCAGGACCTTGCCCGCATCGTTGCGCGCCACGAAGCGCAGGGCTTTGAGGTTGACCATCAGCGAGTCGGGTTTGACCAGGAACGGTTTGTTCTTGTCGTTGCCGTCGTCGTTGAAAGCCGGAAGTTGAGGCTGTTCGAAGAAGTTGCGATCAAGTACCAGGTCGCCGGTGACCTGTTGCACGCCATTGGCGCGCAGATCGCGCATCAACAGCCAGAGCTTTTCCATGTTGAGCTTGGGATCGCCGCCGCCCTTGAGGTACAGGTTGCCTTGCAGGATGCCGTTGTTCAGGGTGCCGTCAGTGTAGAACTCGGTTTTCCACTGATGGGTCGGGCCGAGCATTTCCAGGGCGGCGTAGGTGGTTACCAGCTTCATGGTGGAGGCCGGGTTCATGGAAACGTCGGCATTGAATACGGTCGGAATGCCGGGGCCGGTGAGCGGAATCAGAACAAGCGACAGCGCATCGTTTTGCAGCTTGTTGGTCTTGAGTGCTTGCTGAACTTTAGGCGACAGGGTGGTATTGACGGGGGCGGCGTTGGCGCCGAAGGCCAGCGGCAAAAACAGGCTGGCAAGAAGCAGTGGTCGCAAAGATTTGATCATATGAAGTAAAACCCTGCAGGCGAGGGAAAAAAATAAGAGGGCATGATGAAAAGTTCCCTCATTGGTCTGAAAAGATTCGGCATTATGCCCCAAGCTCAGCGGCCTTGTGCATCCGCCTGTTACAGGGTTTGGCTGATTAAGTATAGAAAACGATGAACCGTTCACACGGAACCGGGCGCCGGGCGGCTGAAGCTGCTAAAGTGCCGCCCGTTATTACTTAAGAGGATTGTTCAATGGCTACTAATCGTTCCCAGCGTCTGCGCAAAAAACTGTGCGTTGATGAATTTCAGGAGTTGGGTTTTGAGCTGAACCTGGATTTCAAAGAAGACCTGTCGGAAGAGGCTATCGATGCATTCCTGGCAGACTTCCTGGCGCAAGCCATGGAAGCTAACGGCCTGGGTTATGTTGGCGGCGACGACTACGGTCTGGTTTGCCTGCAGAAGCGCGGTTCGGTCAGCGAAGAACAGCGTGCCGCTGTTGAAGCCTGGTTGAAAGCTCGTCCAGAGCTGACCAGCGTTGAAGTTAGCCCGCTGTTGGACGTGTGGTACCCGGAAAAGCCAATCAATCCGGTAGCCTGACGTCAAATATAAAGGCAGCCCAAGGGCTGCCTTTATATGTTTACTGCTGTAATTATCTCGCCCGTCCCGGGCACTGCATCGACTTCCTTATCTGCCATGCCCGCACTGTGTTGCGTGATTTTCCGTGCGCGGTGAAAAAAAACGCCAGTGATGGCATCAGGCAGGCTGAGCCTTCGGGCCGCCTCAGTCGTAGATGGCCTTTTTCTTCCAGTCCCCATCGACTTCGTCTGTTTTCAAGCCTTCGGTCAATTCGTTGACTTCGTCCGTTGTCGGCTCAAGTGAACTGAGCACCTGTGCGTTGGCGCGGGCCAGTTGAGCTTCAAAATCCTTGATCTGAGCGTTGTACATGGCCGGGACCGGCTGTTTACGCAAGTACTGTACGGCGCGCTCATAGGCAAGGCGGGCCTGGCCTGGCTGGTTTTTCTGCAGGGCGAGTTTGCCCAGGTTGTTGAAAAACTCGATATGCAGAACGACCAGCAAGTGGCGAATTTCTTTGATCCATTGCTTGGCTTCGTTGGGCTGCAGAAAGCCATCCTTGGTCGCACGTGTAATCTGACCATGCAGCGTTTCAAGCAAAAAGCGCACGTCTTTGGCCTTGGCCTCGGTCAGCACAGGGTTCGGCGGGTTGTTGACCGGGATCGACTCGCCTTTGGCAATCAGGCCATTGAGTTCGTCAACTTGTGCTTTCAAGGGCTTGCTGGATTTTTCCAGGAGTAACAGGCGCTGGGTCGCGTTGAGCTCAAGGCGTGTGAGCAGCAGCTTGAGGGCAGGGGACATCAGTTGGCCCGGAAAGGTCTCGTTTACCTGGCTACAGCGGCGTATGCGGTCGTTGAACTCGACCTTGAGCCGGGCCTTTTCCAGTTTGTTGTTTTCCACTACATGGTTCATGTAGACGATGGCGATCAATAGTGCGATCACGATGACGACAAGCAGGGCGATCATGGTGGGCGTCAACGTTAAAACCTCTTCTGGGTGTGGGTACGCTGTCTCGGTGGGGTCGAGGTGCCTGACTGTATAGAGGCTGAAAATCGACAAAGCAGCAAACTGCCATCACGAGCTGTGGCAATCATAGCGTCTTGTAGGGTGGCGGAATATAGGCGTCAGGAGCTTGGCTCAATCCCCTGTACGTAAATGCCTTAATGGTAGGGAAGTCATTGATTTCAATATATTTTCATATTGGGGTTGACGACCTTCCAATCCATCCCTAGAATGCGCGCCAATTGCAGCGTAAAGCGAACAGCAAAACGCATGTAACCAGTGAAGTTGTAGCGTGTCCCCTTCGTCTAGTGGCCTAGGACACCGCCCTTTCACGGCGGTAACAGGGGTTCGAGTCCCCTAGGGGACGCCATTGCGGGAATAGCTCAGTTGGTAGAGCACGACCTTGCCAAGGTCGGGGTCGCGAGTTCGAGTCTCGTTTCCCGCTCCATTTTTAAGCAGCTTCGCTTTCGGGCGGTGCTGAGTGAAAGCCAAGACACTAACTTTTGTTAATGATCTGGCACTGAAATGTACGTGTACATTTCGGGCAACGTCCCCTTCGTCTAGTGGCCTAGGACACCGCCCTTTCACGGCGGTAACAGGGGTTCGAGTCCCCTAGGGGACGCCATTATTGCGGGAATAGCTCAGTTGGTAGAGCACGACCTTGCCAAGGTCGGGGTCGCGAGTTCGAGTCTCGTTTCCCGCTCCATTTTTAAGCAGCTTCGCTCTCGGGCGGTGCTGAGTGAAAGCCAGGACAACAACTTCGGTTATTGGTCTGGCACTGAAATGTACAGTGTACGTTTCGGGCAACGTCCCCTTCGTCTAGTGGCCTAGGACACCGCCCTTTCACGGCGGTAACAGGGGTTCGAGTCCCCTAGGGGACGCCATTATTGCGGGAATAGCTCAGTTGGTAGAGCACGACCTTGCCAAGGTCGGGGTCGCGAGTTCGAGTCTCGTTTCCCGCTCCAAATTTTGTTTTTTGGAGCTACGCAGTTTCAAAAAACACACAAGAAGCAGCCTTAGGGCTGCTTTTTGCGTTTGCGCGTTTTATTTCCCCGGCGCAACGCGCTCTAAGCTAATAACCAAATAATCTGCAAGAAAAGTGCGACTGGCGCCACACAAGGATTCAAACCTGTTTTGAGTTCTTTAGATGTCGCATTACTTCGATAGCGCCCAGCGGCGTGATATCCGGGCTTTGTCCCGCACCTTCATCGGCCGCACCCAGTGGCCTACCTGGCTGTTGCTGATAGCGGTTCCCGCTGCCTGGTTTGCCTTGCTGCTGGGTAGTCCGGTGATAGGGGCTGGGTGGACCATTATTTTGCTGATTCCCGTCGTGGTGCTGTGGATGTCAGTGCAGCACGAGTTGTTGCACGGGCATCCCACGCGTTCTGTTTGGTTCAACAAACTGCTGGGTTATGCCCCCTTCGCCGTCTGGTACCCGTACACCCTGTACCGCGACAGCCATTTGCATCACCACCGTGACCATGATCTGACCCTGCCTGGCGTTGACCCCGAAAGCCGATACCTGAGCCAGGCTCATTGGCAGGGCAGCTCCAGGCTGCTGTGGGGGTTGCTCTGGCTGAATAAAACGGTGCTGGGCCGAGTGCTGCTGGGGCCGCCATTGGCATTGTTCGGGCTGGCCACTGAAGAGTGGCAGCGATTGCGCCGGGGTGACCGTCAGGCCTGGCTGATGTGGCTGACCCACGGCAGTTTGACGCTGTTGATGTTCGGCTTTATTGCCCTCTACAGTGAGATATCGGTCTGGCAATACGTGTTTCTGGTCACCGTGCCGGTTTTATCGGTGGGAATGGTCCGTTCTTTTTATGAGCATCGCCCCGCCGAGCGTCCCGAGCAGCGCACGGTGCTTAACGAAGCCGGCTGGCCCTGGACCTGGCTGTTCCTGAACCTGAATTTGCACTTGGTGCACCACGATCTGCCGGGTTTGCCGTGGTTCCATCTGCCCAGGGTGTATCAGGCGCGGCGTGAGCAGTGGCAACAGCGCAGTGGTGGTTTTCTGGTGCAAGGCTACGGCGAGTTGATGCGCCGTCACGCGGTGCAGGCGATTGATAGCCCGCAGCATCCGTTCAGTTAAATTCTCGAGGAGTTTTTGCATGTCAGGCCGTTATGCCGAACTGACGATGTACGTTGCACCCCGGCAAGTCAGCGTGGCCAGTGAGCAGTGGCTGACGCGAGTCCTTGAGCTGTTGCAGGTCAACCGCCGCGATGCCCGTGGGCTTGGTTTGCTGGAGTTGTTCCGGGCGCCGGAGCTGTTGTTGGCCCAGACCTGCGGTTATCCGCTGTTGACCCAGCTGCGCGGGCAGGTGCAACTGATTGGCCGCCCGCGCTATGAATGGCCTGACAGCAGTGGCGGAACGCATTGCAGCGTGATCGTCAGCCGCGCTGGCGATTCGCGTCGTGATCTGGCGGACTTCAAAGGCAGTCGCGGGGTGATCAATGATCTGAACTCCAACAGTGGCATGAACCTGTTTCGGCATCGGCTGGCGCCCTTGCAGCAGGGAGGGCAGTTTTTTGCATCGGTGGCCATCAGCGGCGCGCATCAACAAAGCCTGCGCCGGGTGCGAGAGGGCTGGGCCGACCTTGCATCCATCGACAGCGTGACGTTTGCCTATCTGGCGCATTACGCGCCCGCAGAGGTGGCCGGGATACGCATAGTGGCGCGTACTGCCAGCAGTCCGACCTTGCCTTACATCACAGCGCTCAGTACGGGGCGCGAGGGCGCAGAGCGCATTCGCGAGGCGATGAATACGGCGTTGCAGCAATTGCCACAGGTGGCTGCAACCCTGGGCGTGCAGGAAGTCTTGCCTGCCAGCGAAGCGGATTATCAGAAGGTGCTCGATTATCGGCAGGAAGCAATTGAATACGGATTTGCGGAGCTGGCTTAGCGGAGTTGTCTTTAATATCTAAAACGAATAAACAAATGTTTTTTTAGTATTTAAATTGAATATAGGCATTTGATAGGATCGCCGCACCGGATCACCGGACATACCGTTTTTATGACTCTATTGGAGCCTTTATGTCCGGCACCGACATCGCTCACCGCGACCATGTGAGCTTGCTTTTCCGCACCCACTATCTGTGGCTGCATGCGAGCTTATGCCGCTACCCCGATTCCAGCAGCTACGCTGAAGACATCGCGGCCGATACGTTTGCCCAACTGTTAAGTGCTCCACAAGAGATCGCCATCCGTGAACCGCGTGCGCTGTTGACGACCATCGCCCGTCGTTTGATCTATCAACTGTGGCGTCGCCGGGATGTGGAGCGAGCTTATCTGATGACCTTGCAGCAACACGAACCCATGCTCTCGCCATCCCCTGAGGCGCTGGCTCAACATCATCAAGCCTTGCAGATGATTGACGCACAACTCGATGGTTTGCCCGAAAAGGTCAAGGCGACCTTTGTGCTCTCGCGGGTCCATGGTCTGACCTATCCCGAGATCGCACGGCAATTGGGTATTTCCCGGCGCTCCGTCAGCGACTATATGACCCGCGCGCTCAGTCGCTGCCTGACAACCCACACCTCCATAACAAGAGAATCAGTATGACTAACCTTAAGAAATGGCTTGGTGGTTCGCTGTTGGCATGTGCACTTTTCACCCAGCCGGTGCTGGCAGACACTCCGGCCACCCCTGTTCACTTCGGCGATATCACCTGGGAGAGCGGCAGCCTGATCACTGAAGTGCTGCGCCTGATCACCGAAAAAGGCTACGGTGTTGCGACCGACACTTTGCCCGGCAGCACGGTCAGCCTTGAGACTGCGTTGTCCAAAAATGATATCCAAGTAATTGGCGAAGAGTGGGCAGGGCGCAGCCCCGTGTGGATAAAAGCCGAAGCCGAAGGCAAGGTGTTTGGCCTGGGCGATATCGTCAAGAACGCCAGTGAAGGCTGGTGGGTGCCCGAGTACGTGATCAAGGGCGATGCGGCCAAGGGCATCGAGCCTCTGGCGCCGGACTTGAAAACAGTCGACGACCTCAAGCGATACAAAGACGTGTTCCGTGACCAGGAAGACCCTACGCGCGGGCGCTTCCTCAATAGCCCGACGGGCTGGACCTCCGAAATCGTCAACAGTCAAAAGCTCAAGGCCTATGGCCTGGACAAAGACTTCGTGAACTTCCGCACCGGCTCGGGTGCGGCACTGGATGCCGAGGTCAGCTCCTCGATCCGCCGCGCCAAGCCGGTGTTGTTCTACTACTGGTCTCCGACCCCGCTGATTGGCCGCTACAAGCTGATCAAACTCGAAGAACCGGCCTTTGATGCCGAAGCCTGGAAAACTCTGGCCGACGTCAATAACCCCAACCCCAAGGGCACGCGTTCGTTGCCGGCCAAACTGGCGATCGGGGTTTCGGCGCCGTTCAAAGCGCAATACCCGCAGTTGGTCGAGTTCTATGAGAAGGTCGATTTCCCTATCGATCTGCTGAACACGACCCTGGCCCAGATGAGCGAAAAACGCACCGAACCGCGTAAGGCCGCTGAAGCCTTTTTACGTGATCAGCCGCAAATCTGGCAGGCGTGGGTCACCCATGACGCGGCTCAGAAAGTCGATGCAGCGCTCAAATCCAATTAACGCACTGAATCTGAGTACTTCATGTTTCCTGACAATCTGACGTTTTCCATCGCAGGGTGGGTCAATGACGGGGTTGATGCGCTGGTCAGCAATTACGGCGATGTGTTCCGGCACATCTCCGACACCTTGCTCTGGGCCATCATTAACCTCGAAAACCTGCTGCGCATCACCCCGTGGTGGCTGATGCTGGCCATTGTCGGTGCTATCGCCTGGCACGCTACGCGCAAGGTTTTAAGCACCTTGATGATTGTCAGCCTGCTGTTTTTGGTCGGGGCGGTTGGCCTGTGGGACAAGCTGATGCAAACCCTTGCGCTGATGATGGTAGCCACGGTGATCTCGGTGTTGCTGGGGATTCCGCTGGGGATTCTTGCCGCCCGCAGTAACCGCCTGCGAGCGGTGCTGATGCCGTTGCTGGACATCATGCAAACCATGCCCAGCTTCGTTTACCTGATTCCGGTGCTGATGCTGTTCGGGCTGGGCAAGGTCCCGGCGATTTTTGCCACGGTGATTTATGCCGTACCGCCGCTGATCCGCCTCACCGATCTTGGGTTGCGCCAGGTTGACCGCGAGGTGATGGAAGCGATCAATGCCTTTGGCGCCAACCCCTGGCAGCAGCTGTTTGGCGTGCAATTGCCGCTGGCTATGCCCAGCATCATGGCCGGGATCAACCAGACCACGATGATGGCGCTGTCGATGGTGGTGATCGCCTCGATGATCGGTGCCCGGGGCCTGGGCGAGGATGTGCTGGTGGGGATTCAGACGCTCAACGTCGGCAAAGGGCTGGAAGCAGGGTTGGCCATCGTCATTCTGGCAGTGGTGATTGACCGTATCACTCAAGCCTATGGCCGCCCTCGGCATGGAGGCCACGAATGAGTGAAGTGGTGGTCAACAAGATCGACGTGCGCAACGTCTTCAAGGTGTTCGGCAACCGGGAAAAGGAGGTGATGGCGCTGATTCGCGATGGCAAGAGCAAGGACGAGGTGCTCGCCAAAACCGGTTGTGTGGTGGGGATCAACGACCTCTCACTCTCGATTCGGGCGGGGGAGGTGTTCGTCATCATGGGGTTGTCGGGTTCGGGAAAGTCGACGCTGGTGCGCCACCTCAACCGTCTGATCGACCCTACCAGCGGCCAGATCCTGGTGGACGGTGAAGACATCCTGGATTACGACATGCCTGCGTTGCGCCAGTTCCGGCGCCACAAAATCAGCATGGTGTTCCAGAATTTCGGCCTGCTGCCCCATCGCAACGTACTGGAAAACGTCGCTTATGGCCTTAAGGTACGGGGCGAGAGCCAGGCGCAGTGCGATGAGCGCGCCCGGCACTGGGTCACGGTGGTTGGGCTGCAGGGGTACGAGCAGGCGTTTGTCCATCAGCTGTCAGGCGGTATGCGTCAGCGTGTCGGGCTGGCCCGGGCGTTGGCGACCGACACCGATATCATCCTGATGGACGAGGCCTTCAGCGCCCTCGACCCGTTGATCCGCGCCGAGATGCAGGACCAACTGCTGGAGCTGCAACGCACACTGCAAAAGACCATCGTATTTATCACCCATGACCTGGACGAAGCGCTGCGCATTGGCAATCGCATCGCTGTGCTCAGGGACGGGCAGTTGATTCAAGTCGGCACGCCGCAGGAAATTCTGCTGACGCCTGCCGATGATTACGTGGATCGTTTTGTGCAGCGTCGGCATGCTCGCACTTGAGCGGACTCTTTGGCGTGGCGCCGCTGAAAACGGTCGAACCGTGTTTGTTGAGTGAGCAGCTCTGCATGCCAAGGCGAACATTCCAATGAACTGATCGAGGTATCTCGCGTCAGGCTGGGCAGGGTGTTGGCTTAATCAGTTCAGATCATAACGGACGGACAACACGCCTTTCTTGAGGGTAACCGAGAGCACGTTGACCGCCACCAACTCGCTCAGGGAGCGGACATGGGTACCGCCACACGGGTAACCCGGCAAGTCACCAAAGTGGACTGCGCGTTGCTGGCTGTCGACATGCAGGTGTCGCGGCAAATCGGCGTTGATCCATTGTTCCAGGCGGTGCTGGATCTCATGGGCTTGCAGCGGTTGCGAGTGATCGCCGGGGATAAAGCTGACCCGGCATTCTCCCGGCCAGTGGTGAGCTTTGGTCGGCACCCAGCCGGCCTGCTCACCCACGACGCCGATCAAGTGTCCGGCGGAGTGCAGGCGGGCATTCAGTTGGCGGCGCGTGGCGTCCACCTCGGCAAGGGCGTGGCCCGGTTCGATGGCCCGGGTGACGTAGTGCACGATGGTGTCCTGCTCTTGCTGGACCTTGAGCACCTGACTGTCGCCGATCCAGCCCAGATCGCTGGGCTGCCCGCCACCCTGGGGGTGAAAGGGCGTGGCGTGCAGGATCACCGCAAACCCGTCTTCGTGGGGCGTACAGCGGATAACCTCGACGTGGGCGGTCAGTGCATCGTCGGTAAAAAACAGGCGTTGGGTCATGGTGGTGTCCGGGAACGGGTGTGTTTTTTAGTATAGAGATGGCACTGGAGTGTGATAATCCATTCAAATTTCAATGGACCTGTGCGCTGTGAGCATAAATCTTCCGCAGTCGTTGTTGGCCGAAATGGTGATGTTCGTGAAGGTGGTCGAGGCCGGAAGCTTTTCCGAAGTCGCGCGCCAGCTCGGTACATCGCCTTCTGCGGTCAGTCGCAGTATTTCCCGTCTGGAAAAAGCCCTGGCGATTCGCCTGCTGCAACGCACCACGCGCAAATTGCGCCTGAGTGATGGTGGAGAAGAGGTGTTCAAGCGCTGCCGTGAAGTCGCGGGCGCTGCGCAATCGGTGATGGACCTCAGTGGCCGTTTTACCCAGGACGCCGAGGGTTTGGTCCGGGTCAGCGTGCCCAAGGCGGTGGGGCGCTATGTGATTCACCCGCACATGCCGGAGTTTCTAAGGCGCTATCCCAACGTGGATGTGCAATTGATCCTGGAAGACCGCCATGTCGACCTGATCGACGACAACGTTGACCTGAGCATTTGCATCACCGATCAGCCGCCTCCGGGTCTGGTGGGGCGTCAGTTGTTCCCGATCGAGCATTTGTTGTGCGCCACCCCGGCCTATCTGGCCGAGCATGGGGTGCCGGACCGGCCTGAAGACTTGCGTGATCACAGCTGCATTTACCTGGGAGAAACCCCCGCGGATGCACGCTGGAAATTCAGGCAAGGGGCCAAGTCGGTCACTGTGGGTGTGACCGGGCGTTACGCGGCCAACCACACGGGTGTCAGGCTGGATGCGGTGTTGCAGCATATCGGGATTGGCAGCTTGCCTTACTTCACGGCGCGTCAGGCGTTGGAGCAAGGGTTGATTGTGCAGGTACTGGCGCAGTGGAGTTTTATCGCGTCCTACCATGGCGGCGCGTGGCTGCTGCATACACCTTCGCGCTACTTGCCGCCAAAATTGCGGGTATTTATCGATTTTCTGGTGGAGCGATTGGCTCGGGAGCCGACACTGGCCAGTGGCAGAAGCTGACGCTCCCTGGCGTTAGCCGCAAGCTCGCTCCCCTGCAACCAAAAAGGCCCGCCCGGTAAGCCGGGCGGGCCTTTGGAATTGGCGGTCAGGGCGTCAATCAGTGTTGCGGTGTGTCATCCGAGACTGGCATCGACATAAACTGCTTTTCCTGATTCCAGTCAAACGGCTCGTCGTTGGCCTCGGCTTCGTGACGGCGTTCCTCAAGGGCCTGATACATATCAAGCTCTTCATCCGGCATGAAGTTGAAGCAGGCACCGCCGAAGAACCAAAGCAGGTCGCGGGGCACCAGGTGGGCGATTTGCGGGTAGCGCTCAATCACCTGACACATGATGTCCTGCCCCAGGTACTGGCTTTCAATCGGGTCTACCGGCAGAGCGAGCATCATTTCATCGAAGCGCTCCAGAAACAGCGCGTGGCTGTCGTCAGGAATCTGCTCGGCTTCACCCACAGCAACCAGAATGCTGCGCAGGTGCGAGAGCAGGACGAGATTGTGGTTGAGATCGTTGGTGGCCATTAGCGTGTCCTCTAGAACAAAACGGGCGCGGGAGTATAAAGCCCCCAGCGCCCGCTGTCCTGTTAGCGTATTTTTCCTTCGGTGTGGCTCAGTTCGTCTTTGCTGAAATCATCCACATCGATGACCTTGCGGCGTGCGGCTTCAGCGGTGCGCAGCATCTGGGCTTCGGCCGGTTGCAGCACGCCGGCTTGCAGCGCAGCATCGATGGCCGGTTCCCCGGCCGCCGGTTTGACCTGACCGCTTTTAAGCGCTTCATGGAGCTTTTTGTGCACGGGGCGCGCTTCGTTCAGCAGGTCGCTGGCATGTTGCAGGGCGCCCACGGCGTCGTCCGGCGATTGCGGGCGGTAGCAGCCTGCGAGCACTGCCTCCAATGTCGGGTCACCTTTGGCGCGACCCAATACCGCCGCCACTTCTGCGTCCAGCTCATCCGATGGCCCGGTGTGGCGTCGGCCAAACGGGAACACCACCACGCGCAGCAAACAGCCCAGGACGCGGTTCGGGAAGTTTTTCAGCAGTTCATCCAGTGCACGTTCGGCGTGGCCCAGGCTTTCTTCCATAGCCCATTTGAAGAGCGGATTAAGGTGCTCGGGCGAGTCGAGGTCGTGGTAACGCTTGAGCGCGGCCGAGGCCAGGTACATATGGCTCAGCACATCACCCAGGCGCGCAGACAAACGCTCACGCCGTTTAAGTTCGCCACCCAGCAGCATCATGCTCAGGTCAGCCAGCAGCGCAAAGGCTGCCGCCTGACGGTTCAGTGCCCTGAAATAACCCTGACTCAAGGCGTTCCCCGGCACGTGTTCAAAACGGCCAAGACCCAGGTTCAACACAAAGGTGCTGGCCTTGTTGCTGATCGCAAAGCCGATGTGTTTGAGCAGCAGGGCGTCAAACTCCAGTAGCGCCTGATCCTTGTCTTCACGGGCGGCCAGGGCCATTTCCTTGAGCACAAAGGGATGGCAGCGAATGGCGCCCTGGCCAAAGATCATCAGGTTGCGCGACAGGATGTTGGCGCCTTCCACGGTGATGAAAATCGGCGCGCCTTGCCAGTTTCGGCCCAAATAGTTGTTGGGCCCCATGATGATGCCTTTGCCGCCATGGACGTCCATCGCGTGGCTGATGCATTCGCGGCCACGCTCGGTGAGGTGGTATTTGAGAATCGCCGACAGCACGGATGGTTTTTCCCCCAGATCCACCGCATTGGCGGTGAGCATGCGCGCGCTGTCCATCAGCCAGGCATTGCCGCCAATCCTTGCCAGCGCTTCCTGGATACCTTCAAAGGCGGCCAGCGGTACGTTGAATTGCTCGCGCACCTGGGCGTACTGCCCGGTCACCAGGCTGGTGAACTTGGCTGCGCCGGTGCCGACCGCCGGCAGGGAAATCGAGCGCCCGACCGACAGGCAGTTCATCAGCATCATCCAGCCTTTGCCGAGCATCTCCTGGCCGCCGATCAGGTAGTCCAGGGGGATGAACACATCTTTGCCGGAGTTTGGGCCATTCATGAAGGCTGCGCCCAGTGGCAAGTGCCGTCGCCCGATCTCGACGCCCGGGGTGTCGGTGGGGATCAGCGCCAGGCTGATGCCCAGGTCTTCGTTGTCGCCCAGCAGGTGTTCCGGGTCGTGGGCCTTGAAGGCCAGGCCAAGCAGGGTGGCGACGGGGCCGAGGGTGATGTAGCGCTTTTCCCAGTTCAGGCGCAGGCCGAGGACTTCTTCGCCTTGCCACTGGCCTTTGCAAATGATTCCGGTGTCGGGCATTGCCCCGGCATCGGAGCCTGCCAGCGGGCCGGTCAGGGCAAAACACGGGATGTCATCGCCGCGGGCCAGGCGTGGCAGGTAGTGGTCGCGCTGCTCGTCAGTGCCGTAATGCAGCAGCAGTTCTGCCGGGCCCAGAGAGTTGGGCACCATCACGGTGGAGGCGAGGTCTCCGCTGCGGGTGGCCAGTTTCATCGCCACCTGGGAGTGGGCGTAGGCCGAGAAACCTTTGCCGCCGTACGCCTTGGGGATAATCAGGGCAAAGAAGCCATGCTCCTTGATATGGGCCCAGGCCTTGGGTGGCAGATCCATGGCCTGACCGATTTCCCAGTCGCTGACCATCGCGCACAGTTCTTCGGTGGGGCCATCTATAAACGCCTGTTCTTCTTCGGTGAGCTGGGCCTTGGGGTAGGCCAGCAACTGGTCCCAGTCAGGGCGGCCGCTGAACAGCTGGCCATCCCACCACACCGTGCCGGCGTCGATGGCGTCACGCTCGGTTTGCGACATCGGCGGCAGGGTTTTCTGGAACCAGCTGAACAGTGGGGCGGTAAACAGTTTGCGCCGCAGCTCCGGCAACAGCAGCAGCGCAGTGGGCGCTGCCAGCAATAGCCAGAGGATGGTCAGCAACCAGCCCGGTACATGGCCGATCACCCCCATGGCCAACAGATAAACGGCGACCACGGCAATGGTCGTCAGAGGTGCGATCCGGCGGTGGGCCATATAGGCGATGCCAACGATCAAGACCAGTATCCACAACAACAGCATATTCAATCCTCCATGAAGCCAGGGGCATGCACTCTTGTGAGCTTAGTCGCAACTTTCGATCAGGGTTGTAAGGATAGTGACCTTGGGTTGAAGGCAGAGTTCTGCTTCCCGGCGTAGACTGCCTCGGCGTCTATCAATCAGGAGCCAGATCATGCTGAAAGTGTGGGGTCGCAAGAATTCGTCAAATGTCAGGAAGGCGTTGTGGTGTGTCGAAGAATTGGCTTTGCCATATAGCCGAGTAGAGGCGGGTGGTGCATTCGGGGTTGTAGACAGTCCTGAGTACCGGGCGTTGAACCCTAATGGCCAGGTGCCGATGATTGAAGAGGACGACGGCTTTGTGCTGTGGGAATCGAACACCATCGTGCGTTATCTTACGGCCCGCTATGGTGCAGATACGTCCTGGTACCCGACCGATGCCCGTGTCCGGGCGCAGGCCGACAAGTGGATGGACTGGACCAGTACCTCATTTGCCGGTGTTTTTCGCACCGTGTTCTGGGGTGTTTTGCGCACGCCTGCCGAAGAGCAGGACTGGGTAAAAATCAACGAGGCGATCAAGGCCAGCGCTCAGTTGCTGGCCATTGCGGATCAGGCCCTGGCTGAAAAACCTTACTTGTCGGGTGATGAAATCGGCATGGGCGATATCCCGCTGGGGTCGTTCATTTATGCCTGGTTTGAAATGCCCATCGAACGCCCGCACCTGCCGCATCTGAGTGCCTGGTATGAGCGCCTGAAAATGCGTCCGGCTTACCGCAGCGCAGTCATGACTGCGTTGACTTAATAGCCACTATTAATACGGGCGACTGTACTTGTGCGACAAGGCCAAGCACCATAAGGCCTTGTCGGACTTGTCTTACAGGCAGTTCGCACTTATCTAAACCTCCTTCTTTCCCCCATCTTGGTGCGTAATCCGATATGAGTTCCGCTCTGTCCATACGGCAGCTAACCAAAACCTACGGCAACGGTTTCCAGGCCCTGAGTGGTATCGATCTGGATGTTGCTGAAGGTGACTTTTTTGCCTTGCTGGGCCCTAACGGCGCCGGCAAATCCACGACCATCGGCATTCTCTCGACCCTGGTGAACAAAACCGGCGGCACAGTGAATATCTTTGGCCATGACCTTGACCGCAACCCGGCCGCCTTGAAGCGCTCGATTGGTGTGGTGCCACAGGAATTCAACTTTAACCAGTTTGAAAAGACCTTCGATATCGTCGTGACCCAGGCGGGTTACTACGGTATCCCGGCCAAAATCGCCAAGGAACGCGCCGAAAAGTACCTGACGCAGCTGGGACTTTGGGATAAGCGCGACACGCCATCGCGCTCGTTGTCGGGTGGCATGAAGCGCCGCCTGATGATCGCCCGCGCACTGGTGCACGAGCCGCGCCTGTTGATTCTCGACGAGCCGACGGCGGGTGTGGATATTGAACTGCGTCGCTCGATGTGGAGCTTCCTCACGGAGCTCAATGAGCAGGGCACCACCATCATCCTCACCACCCATTACCTGGAAGAGGCTGAGCAGTTGTGCCGCAACATCGGGATCATCGATCACGGCACCATTGTCGAAAACACCAGCATGCGCCAGTTGCTGGGCCAGCTGCATGTCGAGACCTTTTTGCTCGACTTGAAGCATCCATTGCAGGCTGCCCCACAGTTGATCGGCTACCCGAGCCAATTGATCGACGCCAGTACGCTGGCAGTACAAGTCGACAAAGCCGTGGGCATTACCGGCCTGTTTACTCAGTTGGCCGCGCAGAACATCGAAGTGGTGAGCCTGCGTAACAAAACCAATCGCCTTGAGGAGTTATTCGTGTCGTTGGTCGAGAAAAACCTGGCAAAGGTGGCGGTATGAGCTCGGAGCTGCGTCCCAACCTGGTCGCGTTGAATACTATCGTTTACCGCGAAGTTCGACGCTTTATGCGTATCTGGCCGCAAACTCTGCTGCCGCCGGCGATCACCATGGTTCTGTACTTTGTGATCTTCGGTAATCTGATTGGTCGACAAATCGGTGATATGGGTGGTTTCACCTATATGGAGTACATCGTGCCGGGCTTGATCATGATGTCGGTGATCACCAACTCCTACGGCAACGTGGTGTCAAGCTTCTTTGGGGCCAAGTTCCAGCGCTCGATTGAAGAGTTGATGGTGTCGCCGGTATCACCCCACACCATTCTGATCGGTTTTACCGTGGGCGGGATTTTGCGCGGGTTGATCGTGGGCTTGATCGTGACGCTGCTGTCGCTGTTCTTCACCCACCTGCAAGTACACCATCTGGGCCTGACCATTGTGGTCGTGGTGCTGACGGCGACTATTTTCTCGTTGCTGGGGTTTATCAACGCCGTATTTGCGCGCAACTTCGACGATATTTCGATTATCCCGACCTTCGTGCTGACGCCGCTGACGTACCTGGGCGGGGTGTTCTACTCGATCACGCTGCTGCCGCCGTTCTGGCAGAGCGTTTCGCTGGCCAACCCGGTGCTGCATATGGTCAACGCATTCCGCTACGGCATTCTTGGGGTCTCGGACATAAAGATCAGCGTGGCGCTGACCTTTATGGTGGTGGCAACCATCGTGCTGTACTTCGGCTGCGCGAAGCTGCTGGTGAGCGGGCGGGGTATGCGTCAGTAGCCGAGGCTCTGACATACCCATAAAAAAGGCCCCTTAAGGGGCCTTTTTTATGGGCGTCTGGTTTTTCGCCCCCTCCATTTTCGGCTGACCCACCAGCGCCAATAGAGCATGGTCAGGCAGTAGGCCAGTGCTCCCAGCACCACTCCGCAGACCACAGAGCCCAATAAGAACGGCTGCCACACGGTAGAAAGCTGGCTGCTGATCCATTCCCAGGTCAACGCCTCCGGCAGGGTGCGTGCAGGCACATTCATCAGCCAGGCGCCCAGTTTGTAGGTGCAATAAAACACCGGCGGCATGGTGATCGGGTTGGTCAGCCATACCAGCCCCACCGATATCGGCATGTTGCTGCGCACGTTTATCGCCAAGAAAGCCGCCAGCAGCATTTGAAACGGCATGGGGATGAAGGCGGCGAAAATGCCCACCGCCATCGCTCGGGCAACGGAGTGACGATTGAGGTGCCAGAGGTTGGGGTCATGCAGCAAGGTCCCCAAAAATCGTAAGGACTTGTGTTCCCTGATCAGGGCCGGATCAGGCATGAAACGTTTGATCAAACGCCGTGGCATGGGCCTCTCCCTAGGTCAAGGGGGCAGTATGCCCAAATTCGACAGGATGCCTATTTAGACTTTGTGACAATTTCTTAAGCGCCGGACCCAGATACCAACTAATCCGAGGCAAAGGGATAAGTTGAGTATAGGTATGTATACAAGGATGTTTGCGCTGGCGTCGGGCCTGATCGCCCTGCGGTATTTGCCCGCGTTGCCATCAGTAGGCTGGTTGCTGCTGATGTTGCTGGCGGGGTTGATGCTGTTGGCGTTTCGCGTCTGGGTGGTCGGGTTATTTTTGCTCGGGCTGACCTGGGCCTGCGTTCAGGGGCAAAGGGCGCTGGATGACCGTCTGGCGGATTCGCTCGAGGGTCGCACGCTTTGGGTGGAGGGGCGGGTTGTCGGCTTGCCGCAACATGCCGAGGCTGCCGTGCGTTTTGAGCTGCAAGATGCCCGCTCGCGCCACGGCGCATTGCCCGCAACCCTGCGGCTGAGCTGGTACGGCGGGCCGCCCGTCAACAGCGGCGAGCGCTGGCGGCTGGCAGTCAAACTCAAGCAACCCGGGGGGCTGCTTAACCCCCGGGGTTTCGATTATCAAGCCTGGCTGCTGGCCCGACGTATTGGCGCAACGGGCACGGTCAAAGATGGCCAGTTATTGACTGCGGCCCATCACGCCTGGCGTGACAGCCTGCGCCAGCGCCTGTTGATCAGCGATGCCAGCGGTCGGGCGCCCTGGTTGGCGGCGCTGATCATGGGCGACGGCTCGGGTTTGAGCCGCGACGACTGGAAGCTGCTGCAAGCGACCGGGACTGTGCATTTGCTGGTGATTTCGGGGCAGCATATCGGGTTGTGTGCCGGGCTTATCTACGGCTTGATTGCCTTGCTGGCGCGTTATGGTCTGTGGCCGCGTGACTGGCCGTGGCTGCCCTGGGCCTGCGGCCTGGCGTTTGCTGGGGCGGCGGGGTACGGCGTGCTCGCGGGTTTTGCCGTGCCGGTACAGCGAGCGTGCGTGATGCTGGCGCTGGTGCTGATATGGCGTTTGCGGTTCCGCCATCTGGGTGTGTGGTTGCCCTTTCTGCTGGCACTCAACGGGGTGCTTATCATTGAGCCGCTGGCGAGTTTGCTGCCGGGTTTCTGGTTGTCCTTTGCTGCCGTGGCGGTGCTGATATTCACCTTCAGCGCCCGTTTGGGGCCCTGGGGGTGGCGGGCTGCGTGGCTGCGGCCTCAGGGCCTGATTGCCCTTGGCCTGTTCCCGGTACTGTGGATACTGGGTTTGCCCATCAGTGTGAGCGGCCCCTTGGCCAATCTGATAGCCGTGCCCTGGATCAGTCTGTTGGTGCTGCCGACGGCATTGTTGGGCACTTTGCTGTTGCCCGTGCCCTGGCTGGGGGAACGCTTGCTGTGGCTGTCGGGCGGGTTGCTGGACTGGCTGGTCCGAGGGCTTGGGCTGTTGGCCGGTTATGTTGCGCCCTGGTCACCTGCCGCAGTCCCGCTCAGTGTCTGGGCCTTGAGCGCAGCCGGGGCCTTGATCCTGCTACTGCCGGGCGGGGTGGTGCTCAGGCCGTTAGGCTGGCCCTTGGTGTTATTGGCGGTGTTTGCCCCGCGTGAGCCAATTCCCCACGGTCAGGCCGAAGTGTTGCAACTGGATGTCGGGCAGGGCCTGGCGATGGTGTTGCGCACCCGGCATCACACTCTGCTGTATGACGCCGGGCCCAGAGTTCGGGACTTTGATCAGGGCGAGCGGGTGGTAGTGCCTGCATTGCGTGCCCTGGGGGTTGGGGGGCTGGACATGGTGCTGCTCAGCCACGCCGACTCGGACCATGCGGGCGGTGCGCTGGCCGTGCAGGGTGCAATCCCTGTGGTGCGGGTGGTCGGTGGTGACGTCCCGGGCCTGCCTGAGCAATTGCAGGCTCAGCCGTGCGTCAGCGGGGAGAACTGGGAGTGGGACGGGGTGACGTTCACACTCTGGCAGTGGTCGGGAGCCAGTGATAGCAACCAGAAATCCTGTGTGCTCCAGGTACAGGCCGGTGATGAACGGTTACTGTTGACCGGGGACATCGATGCGCAGGCGGAGCGGGCCTTGCTGAAGACCCCGCTGGCCGTACCCACGCAGTGGTTGCAGGCACCGCATCACGGCAGCCGGACTTCGTCATCCATGGTTTTTCTCAAAGCGCTGTCCCCGGCAGCGGTATTGGTGTCCCGTGGCCGCGGCAATACGTTCGGGCATCCGCACCCTCAGGTCATGGCGCGGTATAAAGCGCTGGGTGTGCAAGTGCTCGACAGCGCGGAGCAGGGGGCCGTCAGGTTTCGTCTGGGGGCTTTTGGGAGGGCTCAGAGCGAGCGCGATCAGCGACGGTTTTGGCGCGATCGGCCAGGTTGAAAGCGTGTGGCTTTACCGCGATGGCAAGCCTGCGCCCACCTGAGCAGCTCCCACAGAGTCCGCTTCATTCATATGGTAGAGTGGCGCACTTTTTCGAGGGGATTGTCACTGTGTGGGAACTGGTCAAATCCGGCGGCTGGATGATGCTGCCGATCATTCTGAGCTCTGTTGCCGCGTTGGGCATTATTGTCGAACGCCTGTGGACCCTGCGTGCCAGCCGCGTGACCCCGGAGCATCTGCTCGGCCAGGTCTGGGTCTGGATCAAAGACAAGCAGATGGACAAGGAAAAACTCAAATTGCTGCGCGCCGATTCGCCGCTGGGTGAAATCCTGGCGGCGGGCCTGGCCAACTCAAGGCATGGTCGCGAGATCATGAAAGAGTGCATCGAAGAGGCCGCAGCCCGGGTGATCCACGAACTTGAGCGCTACCTCAATGCACTGGGCACGATTGCCGCCATGGCGCCGCTGCTGGGCCTGCTGGGTACCGTGCTGGGCATGATCGATATCTTCAGCTCGTTCATGGGCTCGGGCATGACCACCAATGCCGCCGTGCTGGCGGGCGGTATTTCCAAGGCGCTGATCACGACTGCCGCCGGTCTGATGGTGGGTATCCCGGCCGTCTTCTTCCATCGCTTCCTGCAGCGTCGTGTAGACGAACTTGTCGTTGGCATGGAGCAAGAGGCGATCAAGCTGGTCGAAGTGGTGCAAGGCGACCGCGAAGTCGACATGGTCGGGAGCAAAGCGTGAAATTTCGTCGCAAGCCACGGGAAACAGTGGATATCAACCTCGCGTCATTGATTGATGTGGTGTTTATCCTGCTGTTGTTCTTTGTCGTGACCACCACCTTTACCCGCGAAACCCAGCTGCGCGTTGATTTGCCGGAGGCCGTCAGTGGCTCGCCCAGCGATGATCAGGGCGCCAAGCAGCTGGACATCGCCATCAGCGCGGACGGGGTGTTTTCGGTGAACAACCAATTGCTGCCCCGGAACGACTTGCAGAGCCTGATGGAGGCTCTGCAGAAAGAATCAGGCGGCGACACCGGCTTGCCGCTGTCGATCAGTGCCGATGGCAAAACCCAGCATCAGGCGGTCATTACCGCAATGGACGCGGCCGGCAAGCTCGGCTTCAGCCATTTGCGCATGACCACTGTTGAGGCGCAGGCGACCCCCTGATGGCCATGTCCGATCGTTTATTGCGCGCCTGGTATACCGGGCATCCGCTGCTTGCCCTGCTGCGCCCGCTGGAGTGCCTTTACCGCCAGGTAGTAGAGCGCAAGCGGGCGCGGTTCGTGGCCGGTGAGGGCGAGATTTACCGTCCCCCGGTGCCGTTGGTGGTGGTGGGTAACATCACGGTCGGTGGTACCGGAAAAACCCCGCTGATCCTCTGGCTGATCGAGCATTGCCAGCGCAAAGGTCTGCGCGTTGGCGTGGTCAGTCGCGGCTATGGCGCCACCCCGCCTCAATTGCCGTGGCGCGTGAGTGCCGAGCAAAGTGCCCTGCAAGCGGGGGATGAACCCTTGCTGATCGTGCAGCGCACCGGCGTTCCCTTGATGATCGATCCGGATCGCAGTCGTGCGGTCAAGGCCCTGCTGGCCAGTGAACAGCTGGACCTGATCCTGTCTGACGATGGCTTGCAGCATTACCGTCTGGCCCGGGATCTGGAGCTGGTGCTGATCGACAATGCCAGAGGCTTGGGCAATGGTCGTTGCCTGCCGGCCGGGCCGCTGCGCGAACCGGTCGAGCGTCTGCAGAGTGTCGACGCGGTGCTGTACAACGGCGCTGCCAGCGACCCGCAGGGCGGTTTTGCCTTTGAGTTGCAGCCCACAGCACTGATCAATCTGGTCACCGGCGAGCGTCAGGCGCTGGACTTTTTTACGGCCGGGCAAGCGCTGCACGCGGTGGCCGGGATCGGCAATCCGCAACGTTTCTTCACGACCCTTGAAACGCTACACTGGCGGCCAATTGCCCATGCTTTTGCCGACCACGCGCCCTACAGCGCCGAAATATTGAATTTTACGCCGCCGTTACCCGTGGTCATGACTGAAAAAGACGCTGTGAAGTGCCGCGACTTTGCGTCACCTGACTGGTGGTATCTGGCGGTTGACGCAGTACCTTCAGAGGCCTTTGCCTTTTGGTTTGATCAACAGCTACTGCGTCTTTTGCCCTAACTCATCTTTATCCAGGGGAACCCTTATGGACACCAAACTGCTCGATATCCTTGCTTGCCCTGTTTGCAAAGGCCCGCTCAAGCTCAGCTCCGATAAAACCGAGCTGATCAGCAAAGGCGCCGGCCTGGCGTACCCGATTCGTGATGGCATTCCGGTAATGCTCGAAACCGAAGCGCGCACCCTTTCCGCTGACGAGCGTCTGGATAAATGATTCCGGTTTTCACAGTCGTTATCCCGTCGCGCTTTGCCTCGACCCGTTTGCCCGGCAAGCCGCTGCAAATGATCGCCGGCAAGCCGATGGTCCAGCACGTCTGGGAGCAAGCCTGTAAAAGCAGTGCACAGCGCGTGGTGGTTGCCACTGACGATGCGCGTATTGTCGAGGCTTGCAAGGCGTTCGGCGCCGAGGTGTTGCTGACCCGTGCCGATCACGAGTCCGGCACCGACCGTCTGGCTGAAGTGGCCACGCAGCTGGGCCTGGCCAACGATGCCATTGTGGTCAATGTCCAGGGTGATGAGCCCATGATCCCGCCGCAGGTGATCGATCAGGTTGCCGTCAACCTGGCCGCCCACAGCGAAGCGAGCATGGCGACTCTGGCCGAGCCGATTGAGGACGCCGAGACGCTGTTCAATCCCAATGTCGTCAAGGTGGTCAGTGACATCAATGGCCTGGCGCTGACATTCAGCCGGGCTACATTGCCGTGGGCCCGTGATGAATTTGCCCTGCACCCGGGCAAGCTGCCCGCTGGCGTGCCTTATCGCCGGCATATCGGCATCTACGCCTATCGTGCGGGTTTCCTGCATGACTTCGTGAGCTGGGGCCCTTGCTGGCTCGAAAATACCGAGCGCCTTGAGCAGCTGCGCGCGCTCTGGCATGGCGTGCGGATTCACGTGGCGGATGTGCTTGAAGCGCCGCCTGCCGGCGTTGATACCGCTGAAGACCTTGAGCGCGTTCGGCGTTTGCTGGAGTCATGAGTTTGAACGTTCAGGTTAATGCATCACTCAAGCCCTTCAACAGCTTTGGCGTTGATGTGACGGCGAGCCTGTTTGCCCAAGCCCATAGCGATGCCGATGTGCGGGAAGCGTTGCTGTATGCCGCCGATCACAACGTGCCGTTGCTGGTCATTGGCGGCGGCAGCAACCTGTTGCTGACCGGTAATGTCACGGCATTGGTTCTGCGCATGGCCACTCGTGGCATTCGCTTGCTGGAAGACAGCGGCGAGCGCGTGGTGGTCGAGGCCGAAGCGGGCGAGGTGTGGCATGCCTTTGTGCTGTGGACCCTTGAGCAAGGCCTGTCAGGTCTTGAGAACCTCAGTTTGATACCCGGAACCGTGGGCGCTGCGCCGATGCAGAATATTGGCGCTTACGGGGTTGAGATCAAGGACGTGTTTGCTGGGCTTACCGCACTGGATCGCCAAACTGGCGAGCTGCGCGATTTCACCTTGGCCGAGTGCAACTTTGGCTATCGTGACAGCCTGTTCAAACAGCAGGCAGGGCGCTGGCTGATTCTGCGGGTGAGGTTCGCCCTGAGCCGTGCTGCAAGCCTGCACCTGGAATACGGTCCTGTACGCCAGCGCCTGAGCGAGCAGGGCATCGACCGGCCTACGGCCAGCGATGTGAGTCGCGCAATCAGCAGTATCCGCAGCGAGAAACTCCCGGACCCGGCAGTACTGGGCAATGCGGGCAGCTTTTTCAAAAACCCGGTGGTGTCGGCGACCTTGGCCGCCGAGCTGAAACTGGCGCACCCCGGCATGATTGGCTACCCACAAGCCGATGGGCGGGTGAAGCTGGCGGCGGGCTGGTTGATCGAAGCGGCGGGCTGGAAGGGTTTTCGTGAGGCTGATGCCGGTGTGCATCGTCTGCAGTCGCTGGTGCTGGTCAACTATGGTTCGGCTACCGGCTTGCAGTTGCTGGCCCTTGCGCAGCGTATTCAGGCTGACATCGAGCAGCGCTTTGCGGTGCAGCTGGAGATGGAGCCCAACCTGTATTAGTGGCTTGAGTGTCTGTTTCCCGCTCTGGAATATCAATGAAGCGAATACCGGCAGGGGCGCTTGCGCTGGCACTGGTGACGTTAACCGGTTGTGTCACCGCGCCGCCCAAAGATCAAAACAATCTGTGCAATATCTACCGCCAATACCCGGCCTGGTACAAGGACTCGGTAGCGATGCAGAGTCGGTGGGGTACGCCTGTTCATGTTGCAATGGCAATCATGAAGCAGGAAAGCAGCTTCGTCGCCGACGCACTCCCGCCCCGCGCCTATCTTCTGTGGGTCATCCCGTGGGGCAGGGTCAGTCCGTCCTACGGTTATGCGCAGGCTCAGCCCCCGGCATGGAGCGACTTTGAAAGGAGCATGGGCAGTTCAGGCTCTCGCGACAACTTTGCGGATGCCATCATGTTTATCGGTTGGTACGCCGCCGGAACCCAGCAGCAGTTGGGGATTTCCAAGTGGGATACCTATAACCAGTACCTGGCGTATCACGAGGGCAGGGGCGGTTACAGCCGCAATACTTACCGCGCCAAACCCTGGTTGATGCAGGTGGCCCGTAAAGTCGAGCAGCAGTCCAAGACGTATGGCGCGCAGCTTGGGCAGTGCCGCGCAGAGCTGGAGAGAGGTCGTCGCACGTTCTGGTTCTTCTGATCGATGTCTGAATCCCACGCATAAAAAAAGCCCCGCCAGTTCAGAACTGGCGGGGCTTTTTAATGGCCTTTGGAATTACGCGAGGGGTTTGGACTCGTGTTCTTCCTGGGCTGGTGCCTGAGCGGCAGCTGCAGCAGCTGCAGCCTCTTCACGCTTGCGGCGACGTACTTCGCGCGGGTCGTTAGGTGCGCGACCATTGCTTGGCAGGGTGACGGCAGCCGGAGCGGCAACCACTACTTCTACCACTTCAGTCGTCACAACCGCTTCAACCGGAGCTGGTTGCTGAGTGACTACGGTCTCGACCACAGCTTCAACGGCTACCACTTCAGGCGCGGCAGGTTCTGCTGCGGCGACAGGTGCAGGCTCTGCAACTGGCTCGCGAACTACACGGGCTTCCCTGACAGGTGCTGGCGCTTTTTCGAAGACTGGAGTCTCGATAACTGCTGTTTCAACGGCAGTAGCTTCAACAGTTGCAGTTTCGACTGTCCGGGTTTCTACCGCAGCTTCGATGACAGGCTCGGGGGCCGCAACAACTGGGGCTTCTACCATTGGAGCAGGTTCGGCTACAGGCTGTGCTTCTTGAACCGGTGCCACTTCAACTTCAGGTGCCTTGACCAGTTCGATCGGCGTTACGGCTTCTACAGCCGGCGCTTCAACAACGGTAGCTTCTACTGCAGCTGTTTCTACCGCGCCAGTTTCAACAACAGGGGCGTGAGCAACAGGTGCCTCGACAGCAGCAGTCACTTCCTGCGCTGCTTCAACAGCCACTACGGTTTCAGCCGGGGCTGATTCCTGGGTTGCTTCAGTTGCGCGTTCGGCTTGCTGGTGAGCCTGGGCTTCAGCAGGTGCGCTGATGGTCTGGCTGGCAACCACTTCGGTCACGGCTTGAGCAACAGCTACTTCAGTGGTAATTGCAGGAGCGTTTTGGGCGATGCCTTCTTCGCTGTTCTCTTCCGAGCCTTCAATCACGTCGCCGTTGGCGTCACGCTGACGTTCACGACGGTTGCTGCGACGACGCTGACCACGGGAGCGGCGACGTGGGCGATCGCCTTCGGCGTTGTCCTGGTTCTCGTCCTGGGATTGCTCTTCGCCGGACAGTACTTCTTCGTCTTCGGCAGCGGCTACAACCTGCTCTTCACGTGGAGCGCGTTCTTCGCGAGGGGCGCGAGGCTGGCGTTCTTCACGAGGCGGGCGCGGTGCGCGCTCTTCAGTTACGGCTGCGACAGCAGCAACGGCTGGCGCTGCGTCCAGTGGTTCGCGCAGTTCGCGTACGCGCTCTTCACGGCCTTCGCCACGAGGTTTGCGATCTTCACGTGGTGCGCGGGGTGCACGCTCTTCACGCGGTGGACGCGGTGCGCGTTCTTCGCGAGGAGCTTGGGCCACAACCGGTGTTTCTTCGCGAGGCGAGCGCTCTTCACGTGGTTCGCGAGCAGCACGTTCTTCACGTGGTGCACGCTCTTCGCGCGGTTTGCGTTCTTCGTCACGGCGACCGTTGCGGTTACGGCTTTGCTGGCGGCCGTTGCGACGCTCTTCGTTACGTGCCGGGCGCTCGGTGGCAACTGGTTTCTCAGTTACGGCTGGCGCTACAGGCGGCTCTTCCTTGGTGGCGAAGAGGCTGACCAGCGACTTGACCAGGCCCTTGAACAGGCTTGGCTCGGAGATGGTGGCAGCAGGTGCCGGTGCAACCGGTGCAGCGGCGGCTTCGGTTGGAACCGGTGCCGAGGTGCGTGGCGGTGCTGTTTTAACCGCGGCTTCCTGGCGAACCAGGGTGCGGGTGGCAGCAGCCGGCTGAACTTCTTCCACTTCAGCAGCAGCGGCAGCAATTTCATAGCTGGACTGGTTGGTGTGGGCTTCCGGGCTGTCGTCGCGCAGACGCTGAACTTCGAAGTGCGGCGTCTCGAGGTGATCGTTCGGCAGGATGACGATACGGGCACGGGTGCGCAGTTCGATCTTGGTGATCGAGTTGCGTTTTTCGTTCAGCAGGAACGCGGCAACCGGGATTGGCACTTGAGCGCGCACTTCGGCAGTGCGGTCTTTCAGGGCTTCTTCTTCGATCAGGCGCAGGATGGCCAGCGACAGCGACTCAACATCACGGATGATGCCGGTGCCGTTGCAGCGCGGGCAAACGATGCCGCTGCTTTCACCCAGGGATGGACGCAGACGCTGGCGGGACATTTCCAGCAGGCCAAAGCGCGAGATACGGCCTACTTGAACGCGGGCACGGTCTGCTTCCAGGCATTCGCGGACTTTTTCTTCCACGGCGCGCTGGTTTTTGGCAGGGGTCATGTCGATGAAGTCGATGACGATCAGGCCGCCGATGTCGCGCAGGCGCAACTGACGGGCGATTTCTTCGGCTGCTTCAAGGTTGGTTTGCAGTGCGGTTTCTTCGATATCGCTGCCTTTGGTGGCGCGGGCCGAGTTGATGTCGATGGACACCAGGGCTTCGGTCGGGTCGATAACGATAGAGCCGCCGGAAGGCAGTTCAACGACGCGCTGGAAAGCGGTCTCGATCTGGCTTTCGATCTGGAAACGGTTGAACAGCGGAACGCTGTCTTCGTAGAGTTTGATTTTGCTGGCGTACTGCGGCATCACCTGGCGGATGAAGGTCAGTGCTTCGTCCTGGGCTTCAACGCTGTCGATCAGTACTTCGCCGATGTCCTGGCGCAGGTAATCGCGGATAGCGCGGATGATCACGTTGCTTTCCTGATAAATCAGGAATGGCGCGGAGCGATCCAGCGAGGCTTCTTTAATGGCGGTCCACAGTTGCAGCAGGTAGTCGAGGTCCCACTGCATTTCTTCGCTGCTGCGGCCTAGGCCGGCAGTACGTACGATCAAGCCCATGTCAGCAGGGGCGATCAGGCCGTTCAGCGCTTCACGCAGTTCGTTGCGCTCTTCACCTTCGATGCGACGGGAGATGCCGCCAGCACGCGGGTTGTTAGGCATCAGCACGAGGTAGCGGCCGGCGAGGCTGATGAAGGTGGTCAGGGCTGCGCCTTTGTTGCCACGTTCTTCTTTCTCGACCTGCACGATAACTTCCTGGCCTTCGCTCAGGACGTCCTTGATGTTTACGCGGCCTTCAGGCGCTTTCTTGAAGTACTCGCGGGAGATTTCCTTAAGTGGCAGGAAGCCGTGGCGCTCAGAGCCGAAATCGACAAAGGCAGCCTCAAGGCTTGGTTCGATGCGAGTAATACGGCCTTTGTAGATGTTGGCTTTCTTCTGCTCGCGTGCACCCGACTCGATGTCCAGGTCATAGAGGCGTTGGCCATCTACCAGTGCAACGCGCAACTCTTCAGGTTGAGTTGCGTTAATCAGCATTCTTTTCATGTTGTACCGTCGGTTTCCGGGCTACCGGAAACGGCGTTCGGCACACACGACTTCTCAAGGTCGGTGTCAGGTGCGTCAGGAGCAGTTGGCCACTCCTGTGTCCAGCGAGGCTCGACCCCAGGGGGGGCGAAGTCGCGACTTACGCTTCCTGCTTGCTGTGGTGCTTAAAGCACCTTTTAAGCAAAAGTCTGGTCAAGAGGAGGAATCAACCGGCGGCTGTGGACGAGATGAAGCGTCTTGATAAAGCCTATTGCTACACAGTCCGGCGGTTGTGCATCTCCACCCTACACGTATCCGTGATAATTCGGGTGCTGCCGCGCGCAGAATCCGCAGCGGGTTGGCATTTACCGTGTTCTCCAAAAGGGGAGTTCACGCATCATGGCTAATAAAGGCAATGTTTCTGAGACATTCGCCCGCAAAATCCGAAGCTGACTGCACTTTGTGAACTGGCCGTGAATATCGGCATAAAAGGCGAGTTTTCACTCTGCATTTCAGGCTCGCTTCAGGCCTCATGTCACCTGCGCTTGTTACAACTCCAGGCGTTGCGTATGCAGCGAAAGCCCCGTGGGACGGCCTCGCGTCCTTGTTAAGAGCGTTGGTCAGGGCCGGTGATACACCGTTAATCCTCTGTCCAGGCCGCTTTTGGCGGCGTTCGCGACTATAGCAGCAATGATTAAGTGCTTCAATTCCATAAAAAATTGTTATCATCCGCGGCATGACGACGACTACCCCCCCGACCCCCAGCGTCCAGCTGCTTGAGGTCTCGCCGGAATATGCCGGCCAACGCATCGACAACTTTCTACTTGCACGGCTCAAGGGTGTTCCCAAGACCTTGATTTACCGCATTTTGCGTAAAGGCGAAGTGCGTGTGAACAAGGGGCGGATCAAACCCGAGTACAAGCTGCAGGCGGGCGATATCGTGCGCGTGCCGCCGGTTCGCGTGCCCGAGCGCGACGAGCCGGTGCCTGTGGCGCAGGGTTTGCTGCTGCGCCTTGAAGCGGCCATTGTCTATGAAGACAAGGCGCTGATTGTATTGAACAAGCCCGCGGGTATTGCCGTGCATGGCGGCAGTGGCCTGACGTTTGGCGTGATTGAAGCCTTTCGTCAGATGCGTCCCGATGCCAAGGAACTGGAGTTGGTGCATCGCCTGGACCGCGACACGTCCGGGCTGTTGATGATTGCCAAAAAGCGCAGCATGTTGCGCCACTTGCATGAAGCGCTGCGCGGCGACGGTATCGACAAGCGCTATATGGCGCTGGTGCGTGGCAACTGGGCGGCTTCGATCAAGCAGGTGCGTGCGCCGCTGATGAAGAGCAATCTGCGTTCCGGCGAGCGCATGGTTGAAGTCAACGAAGAAGGCAAAGAGTCGGTCACCGTGTTCAAGGTGCTGCGCCGCTTCGGTGATTTTGCAACCATGGTTGAAGCCCGGCCGATCACTGGCCGTACTCACCAGATCCGCGTGCACACCCTGCATGCCGGGCACTGTATTGCGGGTGATACCAAATACGGAGATGAAGGGTTCTCCAAGGAGATCCGTGACCTGGGCGGCAAGCGACTGTTCTTGCATGCCTACATGCTGACGGTGCCGATGCCCGATGGCAGCGAAATGAAGTTCCAGGCCCCTGTTGACGAAATGTGGGCCAAGACCGTGGAGCGACTGAGTGTCCCCTACTGAGTACAAACTGCTGATCTTTGACTGGGATGGCACGCTGGCTGACTCCATCGGTCGTATTGTCACTGCGATGCAGGTTGCAGCGCAACGTGCGGGTCGCCCTGAGCGCGATGCACCTGCGGTCAAGGGGATTATCGGACTGGGATTGCCTGAGGCGATTCAGACGCTTTACCCCGATATGACGGCTGAGCAGGTTGTTGCCTTTCGTCAGCACTATGCCGATGTATACATCGCCATAGATGCCGAGCCTTCGCCGTTGTTTGCCGGGGTCAGGGAATCGCTTGAAGCGTTTCGTGAGCAGGGTTATCGCCTGGCGGTTGCGACGGGCAAGGCGCGTCGCGGGCTTGATCGCGTGCTCAGGGCTCACGGCTGGGAAGATTTTTTCGATATCACCCGTGCGGCGGATGAGACGGCAAGCAAGCCTGATCCCTTGATGCTGAACCAGATTCTGGCCCACTGCGATGTGCGTCCGGAGCAGGCATTGATGGTGGGTGATGCTTCCTTTGATTTGCTGATGGCGCGCAATGCGGGTATCGACTCTGTTGCGGTAGGCTATGGTGCTCAGTCAATGGAGCGCTTGCTCACGTTTGAGCCCAGGTTGGCAATTGACAGTTTTCCCGAGTTGCGCGCCTGGCTGGATCGTCAGGTTTATTAAAGTCTTTGCTGGGGTAGTGCATGGTTGATCAATGGAAAGCGCCCTCTGAGGCTGAGCAGGCTGTCGGTGATGACAAGAGCTGGAAGCTGCTGGAAAAAACCTTGCTGGCGGGTATTCAGGAGCAGCGCCGTGCGCGCCGCTGGGGCATCTTCTTCAAGGCGCTCACGTTCTGCTACTTGATCGGGGTGTTGATGCTGTTTACACCGCTGCTGAGTGTGGAGCGAAGTGCGATCAGTGGCTCGGGTTATACCGCGCTGATTGATGTGCGTGGTCCGATTGCCGACAAGGAACCGGCCAGTGCCGACAACCTGGTCACCAGCCTGCAGGCTGCGTTCGAAGATCCACGGGTCAAGGGCGTGGTGTTGCGCATCAACAGTCCTGGTGGCAGCCCGGTGCAGTCGGGTTATGTCTACGATGAAATCCGTCGTTTGCGCGGCCTGCACCCCGATACCAAGGTGTATGCGGTGATCTCGGATCTGGGGGCTTCCGGCGCTTATTACATTGCCAGTGCTGCGGATGAGATCTACGCCGACAAGGCCAGTCTGGTGGGTTCGATTGGCGTGACGGCGGCAGGCTTCGGTTTTGTCGGCGCAATGGACAAGCTGGGTATTCAGCGTCGCGCTTACACGTCGGGCGAGCACAAGGCATTTCTGGATCCGTTTGAACCTGAAAAGCCGGACGAAACCAAGTTCTGGCAGGGCGTTCTGAATGTGACGCATGAGCAGTTCATTGCCAGTGTCAAGCAGGGGCGCGGCGATCGCCTGAAGGATAAGGAGCACCCGGAGTTGTTCTCGGGGCTGGTCTGGACGGGTCAGCAAGCGCTGCCGCTGGGCTTGATCGACGGGCTGGGCAATGCCAGTTCGGTTGCCCGTGATGTAGTCGGTGCAAAAGAGCTGGTGGATTTCACGGTCCAGGAATCGGCTTTCGACCGCTTCTCGAAAAAACTCGGTGCGAGCGTGGCTGAGCAGTTGGCGATGTGGATGGGCTTTCAGGGGCCGACTCTGCGCTGATTGATTGATGTTAAAAAAACCGGCCTGAGAAGGCCGGTTTTTTTATGCGTCAGGGAATGGCGATGCCCTCGGCGAGCAGCATGTCGACTAATCGGATGAGCGGTAGCCCGACCAGGCTGGTGGCGTCATCGCCTTCGGTGCGTTGAAACAGGCTGACGCCCAGACCTTCGGCCTTGAAGCTGCCGGCACAGTCGTAGGGCTGTTCTGCGAGCAGGTAGCGCTGGATCTGTTGTGCGCTGAGTGTGCGCATATGTACGGTAAAGGGGATGCAGTCGGTCTGGTGGTGCCCTGTCTGGCTGTTGAGCAGGGTCAGGCCGGTCAGGAAGCTGACGCTGGCACCGCTGGCGCTCATCAGTTGCTGGTGCGCCTTGTCGTAGGTGTGGGGTTTGCCTATGATCTGCCCGCCGAGCACGGCGACCTGGTCGGAGCCAATGATCAGATGGTTTGGGTGGCTGGTGGCCAGTGCCCGGGCTTTCTCCAGGGACAGGCGTTTGACCAGTTCAATGGCAGTCTCGCCAGGGCGATGGCTTTCGTCGATGTCAGGCGAGCTGCAGTTGAAAGGCAGGCGCAGGCGAGCCAGTAAATCACGGCGATAAACCGAGCTTGAAGCAAGTAATAAAGGCAGCATGCGCGACTCCTGTGGTGGGCCGAGGATTCTAACGGGCGTACGGGATGTCGCACAGGCACAATTTCCTTTGACAGGTGAGGGGGTCGTCCCTAGAATGCTGCGCCTATGTTGAATGACCCGATTCCACCTCACGTTGACCCGCGCAAATTAGCTGATCGTGGCACTACCCTCCAAGGTGAAGTGCTGCTGGCTGATTTGGAGAGACTCTGCGACCCGCTTTCCGATACTCTCGGAACGGTCCAGGCGAAGTTTATTTTTGAACGAGATGAACGTAGATCTGTGGTCATCCACAGCTCTATCGACACCGAGGTCAAAATGGTTTGCCAGCGCTGTCTTGAGCTGGTCACCCTGCCGATCCACAGCGAGTGCAGTTATGCTGTGGTGAAAGAGGGTGCAAATACCCAGTCGTTACCGCAAGGTTATGACGTGCTGGAACTGGGCGAAGATCCTTTGGATCTGCTGGCACTGATCGAGGAAGAGCTTTTGCTTGCCTTGCCCATTGTGCCTGCTCATCATCCGGAAGAATGCCAGCAGCCGGCGGGTCTCGATGAGCCCGATCCAGGCGAGGACGAGGTAACGCGGTCCAACCCGTTCAGTGTATTGGCGCAGTTAAAGCGTGACCCAAACGTTTAGGAGTTAATTAATTATGGCTGTTCAGCAGAACAAAAAATCCCGCTCTGCCCGTGACATGCGTCGTTCGCACGATGCTCTTTCGGCTAGCACTCTGTCTGTAGAAAAAACCACCGGTGAAATTCACCTGCGTCACCACGTATCGCCAGAAGGCGTATACCGTGGTCGTAAAGTGATCGACAAGGGCGCTGACGAGTAATCACTTGTCCGCTCAGGTCATCGCGATCGACGCAATGGGCGGGGACTTCGGTCCCCGCAGCATTGTTCAGGCTTCTATTGCTTGCCTGTCTGCTACCCCCTCGCTGCATCTGGCCCTCGTCGGTCAACCCTCCATACTTGAAGAACTGATCGCAGGCCATTCGGCTGTGGATCGCGCGCGCCTTACCATTACTCCCGCATCAGAAGTCATCGCCATGCATGAGCGGCCTTCGCACGCCTTGCGCGGCAAGCCTGACTCGTCAATGCGTGTTGCGCTGGAGTTGTTGCGTGATGGCAAGGTGCAGGCGTGTGTGAGTTCCGGCAATACCGGTGCGCTGATGGCGCTGTCGCGGCATGTGCTCAAGACCTTGCCGGGGATTGACCGTCCGGCGATGGTGGCGGCGGTTCCGACCCAGGCCGGCTACTGTCAGTTGCTGGATCTGGGAGCCAATGTCGATTGCACGGCTCAGCAGTTGTTCCAGTTTGCGGTGATGGGGTCTGTGGCGGCGCAGGCGCTGGGTGTGCCTCGTCCGCGGGTTGCCTTGCTCAATATCGGCACCGAGGACGTCAAGGGTAATCAGCAGGTCAAGGAAGCTGCGGCCTTGTTGCAGGCAGCGACGGGGTTGAATTACATCGGGTTTGTCGAGGGTGATGGGGTGTACCGTGGAGAGGCCGATGTTGTGGTGTGTGACGGGTTTGTAGGCAATATCATGCTCAAATCCAGCGAAGGCCTGGCCACGATGATTTCGGGTCGGCTGGAGGCGGTCTTCCGGCGCACGCTGTTCAGTCGGTGCGTGGGCGCGCTGGCGTTGCCCTTGATGCGGCGTTTGCAGGCTGATCTGGCGCCTGCGCGGCATAATGGCGCGAGTTTTCTCGGGTTGCAGGGCATTGTTGTCAAAAGTCACGGTTCGGCAGGTGCTCAGGGCTTTCAGAGTGCGATAGAGCGCGCATTGATTGAAATCCATGAAGACCTGCCAAAGCGTTTGTATGGACGCCTTGAAGGGTTGTTGCCGTAGGCGTTTTGCCGCGCGAGTGCTTAAATGTGACCGCTCGGTCCAATCAGCCATCCAACTGTCAGTTTCTTGCGCCCGCTACGGCAGGGCGTCAATTCTCCGACGACAAGATCATTAGGGGCTTGTTACATGTCTACATCCCTCGCATTCGTCTTTCCAGGGCAGGGTTCGCAGTCCCTCGGCATGTTGGCCGAGCTGGGCGCGGCTCATCCGCTGGTCATTGATACGTTCAAAGAAGCTTCCGATGCTCTGGGTTACGACCTGTGGGCGGTGACCCAAGAGGGTCCGGCAGAAAAACTGAACAGCACTGATGTTACCCAGCCAGCCATTCTGACAGCCTCGATCGCCTTGTGGCGTCTGTGGCTGGCCGAAGGCGGCAAGCGCCCGGACTTCGTTGCAGGCCACAGCCTGGGCGAGTACAGCGCGCTGGTGGCTGCCGAGTGCCTGACGCTGGCCGAAGCGGTCAAGCTGGTAGAGCGCCGCGGTCAACTGATGCAAGAAGCAGTGCCGGCCGGGCAGGGCGCCATGGCGGCGATCCTGGGGCTGGACGATGCTGTTGTCCTGCAGGCCTGTGCCGAAGCGGCGCAGGGTGAAGTGGTCAGCGCGGTGAACTTCAACTCGCCAGGCCAGGTCGTGATTGCAGGCGCCAAGGCAGCTGTCGAGCGTGCCATGGAGCTGTGCAAGGCTGCAGGTGCCAAGCGTGCCTTGCCGCTGCCGGTCAGCGTACCGTCGCACTGTGAGCTGATGCGCCCGGCGGCTGAGCGTTTTGCTGAGTCCATCGAAGCCATCGACTGGAAAATGCCATCGATCCCGCTGGTGCAAAACGTCAGTGCCGGTGTTGCAGCCGATCTGGACACCCTCAAGCGCGACTTGCTTGAGCAGCTGTACAAGCCTGTGCGCTGGGTTGAGTCGGTTCAATGCCTGGCGGCCAACGGCCCGGTTGAATTGGTTGAGTGCGGTCCGGGCAAGGTCCTGGTCGGCATCAGCAAGCGTTGCGCCGAAGGCGTGACGACCCACAACTTGAATACCCCGGATGCCTTCGCTGCCGCACGCGCGGCACTGGTCTGAATTAGGAGAAGCCTGCATGAGCTTGCAAGGTAAAGTTGCATTGGTAACAGGCGCAAGCCGTGGCATTGGCCAGGCTATCGCGCTGGAATTGGGTCGTCAGGGCGCCGTTGTCATCGGCACCGCGACTTCGGCTTCCGGTGCTGAGCGCATTGCTGCCACCCTGAAAGAAAACGGTATCCAGGGTACCGGCATGGAACTCAATGTCACCAGCGATGAATCAGTCGCGGCGGTGTTGGCCAGCATTCAGGAACAGTTCGGTGCGCCGGCGATTCTGGTCAATAATGCCGGTATCACCCGCGATAACCTGATGATGCGCATGAAAGATGGCGAGTGGCATGACGTTATCGATACCAACCTGAACAGTCTGTTTCGTCTGTCCAAGGGTGTTTTGCGCGGCATGACCAAGGCCCGTTGGGGACGAATTATCAGTATTGGCTCTGTTGTGGGTGCCATGGGCAACGCAGGCCAAGTAAACTATGCCGCTGCCAAGGCCGGCCTCGAAGGTTTCAGTCGTGCGCTGGCGCGTGAAGTGGGCTCGCGCTCGATCACCGTCAACTCGGTAGCACCAGGGTTTATCGATACTGATATGACCCGCGAGCTGCCAGAAGCACAGCGTGAAGCCTTGCAGGCACAGATTCCGCTGGGCCGCCTGGGCCAGGCACAAGAGATCGCCAGTGTGGTCTCTTTCCTGGCTTCGGACGGTGCAGCTTACGTGACTGGAGCTACAATTCCGGTCAACGGCGGGATGTACATGAGTTAAATGTGACGGATTGCTTCAAAAAAATGTCATACGAGCTGTCTAAAATCCGTTATAAAGCTGCAATCTTTTTATAGGCAGCTGGTTGTTGTGAGATGAGTGCAAAGCTTTCAGTTGAAAAACCGAAAAGCCTTTCGATACACTTGCCCACTGGCCAGCTGCCTGAATTTGTCCATTAGGAGTGAAAACAAGGTATGAGCACCATCGAAGAACGCGTCAAGAAAATCGTAGCCGAGCAACTGGGCGTTAAAGAAGAAGAAGTGACCAATGCCGCTTCCTTCGTTGAAGACCTGGGTGCCGACTCCCTTGACACCGTTGAGCTTGTGATGGCTCTGGAAGAGGAATTCGAGACTGAAATTCCTGACGAAGAAGCTGAAAAGATCACTACTGTACAAGCGGCTATCGATTACGTTACTAGCCACCAGGCGTAATAGTTTGTAATCGTTGCTTGCTGTCATGGAAAAACCGCACTGCCGCTCTGGCGTGCGGTTTTTTCTTTAGGTGTGATGCAAAGTGTCGTCAATAGAAAAAGGAGAGTGCTGTGTCGCGTAGACGCGTCGTAGTCACCGGTATGGGGATGTTGTCGCCACTGGGTGCGGATGTACCAAGCACCTGGCAAGGCATTCTGGCAGGCCGAAGTGGCATTGGTCTGATCGAACACACGGATCTTTCTGCCTATTCCACCCGTTTTGGCGGCTCGGTACAGGGCTTTAATGTTGAGGATTACCTCTCCATCAAAGAATCCCGAAAACTTGACCTGTTTATTCAATACGGTCTGGCAGCCGGGTTTCAGGCTGTGCGCAATTCCGGCCTGGAAGTCACGGACGCCAATCGTGAACGCATCGGTGTGGCAATGGGGTCGGGTATTGGCGGTTTGACCAATATCGAAGAAACCAGCCGTACCCTGCATGAGCAAGGCCCGCGGCGGATTTCCCCGTTCTTCGTGCCGGGCTCGATCATCAATATGATTTCCGGTTTTCTGTCTATCCATTTGGGTACACAGGGGCCTAACTACGCCATTGCGACAGCCTGTACCACCGGTACGCACTGCATCGGCATGGCGGCACGCAACATTGCATACGGCGAAGCCGATGTAATGATTGCCGGCGGTGCCGAAATGGCTGCCTGCGGTCTGGGTATGGGCGGCTTTGGTGCCTCGCGTGCATTGTCGACCCGTAATGACGACCCGACACGTGCCAGCCGTCCGTGGGACAAAGGCCGTGATGGCTTCGTTCTGTCTGACGGTGCCGGTGCGCTGGTGCTCGAAGAACTTGAGCATGCCAAGGCACGTGGCGCGACCATCTATGCCGAGCTTATTGGCTTCGGGATGAGCGGTGACGCGTTCCACATGACCTCGCCTCCGGCTGACGGTGCGGGTGCTGCACGCTGCATCACCAATGCCTTGCGTGATGCGCAGATCAGCCCTGATCAAGTGCAGTACATCAACGCCCACGGTACCTCGACCCCTGCCGGTGACCTGGCAGAAGTCTCGGCGATCAAGTCGGTGTTCGGCGACCACGCCTACAACCTGGCCGTGAGCTCGACCAAGTCCATGACTGGTCATTTGTTGGGTGCGGCGGGCGCGGTTGAGGCGATCTTCAGCGTGCTGGCGATCAACAGCCAGATTGCACCGCCGACCATCAACCTCGATGAGCCTGATGAGGGCTGCGATCTGGACTTCGTACCGCACACAGCGCGCGAAATGCCGATCGATGTCGTGTTGTCCAACTCCTTCGGGTTTGGCGGTACCAACGGCTCGCTGGTTTTCCGCCGGTACGCCGAGTGATGCAAAGCTGGGTCGACGGTCAACCGGCGAACGCTCTGGCGTCGCTTAAAGACCGTGGGCTGGCCTATGGCGATGGTCTGTTTGAGACCATCGCCGTCAAGGCCGGGCAACCCTTGCTGCTGGAGCTGCATCTGCAGCGTCTGGCGCTGGGTTGCTCCAGGCTGGCGATTGCTGCGGATCAGGCCTTGATTCGCAGCGAGTTGCTGGCTTATGCGCAAGCGATGGGCGAGGGCATCCTCAAGCTCATCCTGACCCGTGGCGATAGCCTGCGTGGTTATGGCGCGTCCCCCGAGGCCAAGCCTCGAAGAATCCTGCAAGCCAGTCCGGCTGCGGCTTACCCTGATGCCTACGGGCAGCAAGGTATTGCGCTGTTTGACTGTGCCACCCGTTTAGCCGAGCAACCGCTGTTGGCGGGGCTCAAGCACCTCAATCGACTCGAACAGGTGATTGCGCGTTCCGAATGGCAAGACCCGGCCTACGCCGAGGGCTTGATGCGCGACACCTCGGGCCGGGTGATTGAGGGGGTGTTCAGCAATCTGTTTATGGTGCGCGACGGGGTTTTGATGACTGCCGACCTGCACCGTTGCGGCGTGGCCGGCGTGATGCGGGCTGCACTGCTGGCTGCGGCCGAACGGCTGTTCATCCCTTGTCATGTCACTGACATCAGCCTTGCGCAGCTGCAGCAGGCCGATGAACTCTTCCTCTGTAACAGCGTGTATGGCGTTTGGCCCGTACGCGCATTTGCAGACCTGAGCTGGCCGGTGGGGCCACTCACCCGTAAACTGCAAGGCATTGCTCGCACCCTATTGGATGTTTGATTCGTGAAACGTAAATTCTTGGTGCTGCTGGAGACAGGTCTGGTGCTGGCGGGCTTGCTGCTGGGCGCCAGTGCCTGGAAGCTCAATTCGGCGCTGGATCAACCCCTCAACCTGACGCAAGAGCAATTGCTCGACGTACCGGCTGGCGCCACGCCGACGGGCACGTTCAATCGTCTGGAAGCCGACGACATTCTGAACGACGCGTTCTGGTTGCGTTTGTACTGGCGCTTCAATCTTGAGGGCCAGCCCCTGCACAGCGGTGAATACCGCATGACCCCCGGCATGACGGCCCAGGACCTGATTGGCCTGTGGCAACGTGGCGAAGTGGTGCAATACAGCCTGACCCTGGTCGAAGGCTGGAACTTTCGTCAGGTACGCAGTGCCTTGGCCAAACATGAAAAAATCGAACAGACCCTCGACGGTCTAAGCGACAGCGAGGTCATGGAAAAACTCGGTCATCCGGGTGTATTCCCCGAAGGCCGATTCTTTCCTGACACCTATCGCTTTGTGCGCGGCATGACCGATGCCCAACTGCTCGAAAAAGCCTACGACCGGCTGGAAAAGGTTCTGGCCCAAGAGTGGGAACAGCGCGCGCCTGATTTGCCGTACACCGGGCCTTATCAGGCTCTGATCATGGCCTCGCTGGTCGAAAAAGAAACCGGCGTGCCCCAGGAACGTGGGCAGATTGCCGGGGTTTTTGTACGTCGTATGAATATCGGCATGCCGCTGCAAACCGATCCAACGGTGATCTATGGTTTGGGCGAACGTTACAACGGCAAGCTGACCCGGGCCCATTTGCGTGAGCCTACGCCTTACAACACCTACACCATCCCCGGCTTGCCGCCGACGCCGATTGCCATGGTAGGGCGTGAAGCGATTCACGCGGCCTTGCACCCGGTCAGTGGCTCCAGCCTGTACTTTGTGGCCAAGGGTGATGGTAGCCACACGTTTTCCGATGATCTGGATGCTCACAACAGCGCCGTGCGCGAGTTCCAGATCAAGCGCCGGGCAGATTACCGTTCGAGCCCTGCGCCGACCCCTGCTGCCGAGCCGGCGAGTACCCCGGTCGAGCCGCAAGGCCCGAAAGACACTGATTAAGGATTGCTGCCTGTGACTGGCTTGTTTATTACCCTGGAAGGCCCCGAAGGCGCGGGCAAAAGCACCAATCGTGAGTACCTGGCAGAGCGTTTGCGCGCCGAAGGTATCGACGTGGTGCTGACCCGCGAACCCGGTGGTACGCCGTTGGCAGAGCGTATCCGCGAACTGTTGCTGACGCCCAGCGATGACGCCATGTGTGCCGACACCGAGCTGCTGCTGGTGTTCGCCGCCCGGGCCCAGCATCTGGCCGAAGTCATTCGCCCGGCGCTGGCCCGTGGTGCGGTGGTGTTGTGTGATCGCTTTACCGATGCCTCCTACGCCTATCAGGGCGGTGGTCGTGGTGTGCCGCACGAACGCATCGCGACCCTCGAAACCTTTGTTCAAGGCTCTCTGCGCCCGGACCTGACCCTGGTGTTTGATCTGCCGATTGAAGTCGGTATGGCCAGGGCCAGTGCCCGTGGCCGCCTGGATCGATTTGAGCAGGAAGGGCGCACGTTTTTCGATGCAGTGCGCAGCACCTACCTCGCCCGTGCCGCCGCTGAACCCGGGCGTTACCGCCTGATAGATGCCGCGCAAACCCTGGAGCAGGTACAAGGTCAGCTGGACGTCCTGTTGCCGCAAATGTTGGGGCTGCACCGTGGCTGAAGCCTATCCGTGGCAAGACAGCCTGTGGCAGCACATGGCGGGGCGCGCGCAACATGCCCACGCCTATTTGCTGCACGGGCCGGCGGGTATCGGCAAGCGGGCGCTGGCCGAGCGGCTGATGGCCAGCCTGCTGTGCAAGCAGCCGGTCGGGCTTGAAGCCTGCGGCGCGTGCAAGTCCTGCTCGTTGCTGGCTGCCGGGAGCCATCCCGACAACTACATCCTTGAGCCTGAAGAGGCTGACAAGGCGATCAAGGTCGATCAGGTGCGCGATCTGGTCAGCTTTGTGGTGCAGACCGCCCAACTGGGCGGGCGCAAGGTGGTGCTGGTCGAGCCGGTGGAGTCGATGAACATCAACGCCGCCAACGCCTTGCTCAAAAGCCTTGAAGAACCGTCTGGCAACACCATCTTGCTATTGGTCAGCCATCAGTCCAGTCGACTGCTGCCGACCATTCGCAGCCGCTGCGTGCAACAGGCCTGCCCGCTACCGAGCCAGGCATTGAGCCTCGAATGGCTGGCCAAGGCCCTGCCTGATACCAGCGAAGCTGAGCGGGTCGAGTTATTGACCCTTGCCGCCGGTTCGCCTCTGGGTGCCGTCAAGTTGCAGGCGCAGGGTGTTCGCGAGCAGCGTGCCGCGGTGGTGGACGGGGTTAAAAAACTGCTCAAGCGCGAGCTGTCGGCTACCCAGTTGGCTGAAAGCTGGAACGCCATCCCGCTGCTGTTGCTGTTTGACTGGTTTTGCGACTGGTCGAGCCTGATCCTGCGTTATCAGCTGACCGAGGACGAAGCCGGCCTTGGGTTGGAAGACATGCGCAAAGTGCTGCAATACCTGGCGCAGAAAACCCCGCAGGACAAGGTCCTGAATATTCAGGACTGGATTCTCGCCCAGCGCCAGAAAGTGCTGAGCAAGGCCAACCTCAATCGTGTGTTGTTGCTTGAGGCGTTACTGGTGCAGTGGGCAGGCCTGCCCGGCCAGCGCTGATTTGATTGAATTGAAAAACAGGTAATTTTTATATGCTCGTTGACTCCCATTGCCACCTCGATCGTCTTGATCTGAGTGCCCATGACGGCTCGCTGGATGCGGCCCTCGAGGCTGCGCGTCAGCGCGGTGTCGGGCATTTTCTGTGTATCGGCGTGAGTGCCGACAACGCGGCTGATGTCAAAGCCCTGACGGACCGTTATGCCGATGTGGATTGCTCGGTGGGCGTTCACCCGCTGGACGTTCAGCCGGGAGCGGCGCCAGCGCTGGACTGGCTGCTGGGCGAGCTGAACCACCCACGGGTGGTGGCCATTGGTGAAACCGGTCTGGATTACCACTACGAGCCCGAAGCCGCCGACTTGCAGCAACTGTCGTTTCGCGTGCATTTGGAAGCGGCCCAGCAGACCGGTAAGCCTGTGGTGATCCACACCCGTGGTGCCCGTGCCGATACCCTGGCCCTGCTGCGTGAAGCGGCGTTGCCCCAGGCCGGTGTGCTGCACTGTTTCACCGAAGACTGGGACATGGCCAAGGCGGCGCTGGACATGGGGTACTACATTTCCTTGTCGGGGATCGTAACCTTCCGCAATGCTGACGCTTTACGCGATGTTGCCCGTCAGGTGCCAGCAGATCGCCTGCTGGTCGAGACTGACTCGCCTTACCTCGCCCCGATCCCCTATCGTGGCAAACCGAACCTGCCGCAGTACGTGCGTGAAGTGGCAGAGTTTCTGGCCATGTTGCGCGGTGAGTCCTACGAGCGTTTTGCCGAGCAGACCACTGAAAACTTCAAGCGACTGTTCCCGCTGGCACGGGTCAGATGATCCGTAAAAAATAGGCAGGCAAAAAAAACCCGGGCTCTGGGGAATCCGGGTTAAGACCATTAGGAGTAAAACAAAGGCACACATTCCGTTGCTGCCTAAATCGGCGAAACACTTTGGGGGGGATGTCACGCCGACATATTAAGTATTGGTCAGCTTTATCCAACGTCCAGCCGGGATTGATCGTTTTTTAAACAGATTTGGAATACCCGTGCTTCGCTTGAGTACTCATTGAATCGCAAGGAAATCGTTTGCAGGCATCGATATGCAGGATGATCCGTGCAATTTTGCGTGACTAATGCATAATACTTCGCTTCGATTTTGACCCCAACAGACCTTTTCTTATGCACAAAGAACCCCGCAAGGTCCGTGAGTTTCGTCGCCGCGAGCAAGAAATTCTCGATACCGCGCTCAAGCTATTCCTCGAACTGGGTGAAGACAGTGTCACCGTCGAGATGATTGCTGATGCCGTGGGTATCGGCAAAGGCACGATCTACAAGCATTTCAAGTCCAAGGCCGAGATCTACCTGCGCCTGATGCTCGACTACGAGCGTGATTTGAATGAGCTGCTGCATTCCGCTGACGTGGATAAAGACAAGGAGGCGCTGTCGCGGGCCTATTTTGAGTTCCGCATGCGCGACCCTCAGCGTTACCGGCTGTTTGACCGCCTTGAAGAGAAGGTCGTCAAAGGCAATCAGGTGCCCGAGCTGGTTGAGGAGCTGCACAAGATCCGTGCTTCCAACTTTGAGCGCCTGACCCTGCTGATCAAGGGTCGTATCAGCGAAGGCAAGCTTGAAGATGTACCGCCTTACTTCCATTACTGCGCGGCCTGGGCCCTGGTGCACGGCGCCGTGGCGCTGTATCACTCGCCATTCTGGAGCAATGTGCTGGAAGATCAGGAAGGTTTCTTTCAGTTCCTGATGGACATCGGCGTACGCATGGGCAACAAGCGCAAGCGTGACACCGACACCCCGCCAGCGGAGTAAGCATCGCCAGCATTTGCTTCATGGCAGATGGCCTTGAAGCTTATACTCAGGCAAGGGTCTGTTGACGTTTGGTTGTGAGCCGCGTCGCTGGGTCAAATTTTGCCAGGAAAGGCGCAGGGCGAAGGGAATGGTTGTTCCCTTCTCAAGCCCTGCAACGCAGCCTGGCAAAATTTGACACGCGACCCGAAGGGCCGATAGCCCATGTGGCGCAGGGCGGCGTTGCTCGCAGCTTATTTAGAACAACTAAACCACGCTGCTCGCGCCTTGCCCTGCACCACATGGGCTATAGGCGCGGCCACAACCAAACGCCAACAGACCCTAGGGCCTTGCTAAAACCTGATTTATGAGTCAGGTTTTGCGACGAGCCATTTCCCCCGTGCCGGAGTCATCCATGATTGTCGATCGCCAGGGCAGACGTTTTCGCAATTTGCGTATCAGTCTGACTTCAGCATGCAACTACGCCTGCACCTACTGCGTGCCCAACGGCAAGCGGCTGGTCGCTGCGCAGGATGAGCTATCCGCCGAGGCCATGGTGCGCGGGGTGGCCTATCTGATTGAAGCAGCGGGCATCGAGCGCTTGCGCATTACCGGTGGCGAGCCGCTGGTCAGCCCAAAGCTTGAAACCTTTATGCGTGAAGTCGGGCAGTTGGGGTTGAGTGATATCAGCCTGACCACTAACGGCCAGTTGCTTGCGCGCAAGCTGCCACTGCTGCTGGATGCGGGCATCCGCCGGCTCAATGTTTCCCTCGACACCCTTGACCCTGAAGCGTTTCGCCGCATTGCCCGGGGCGGCGACCTGCCGACCGTGCTCGACGGCATGCAGCAGGCCCGTGAAGCGGGAATCAAGATCAAGGTCAATATGGTGCCGTTGCGCGGGCAGAACCTGGATCAGGTCATGCCGCTGCTGGAGTACTGCCTTGAGCGCGGCTTCGAGTTGCGTTTTATCGAGCTGATGCGCATGGGGCACCTGGCCAGTGATGGCAATGCCTTCTTGCAGCAGTTCGTCAGCTTGCAGCAGCTGTTGTCGTTGATTGGCGAACGCTACGAGTACTTGCAGGCGGATGCGCCGATCGACGCCACGGCGGTGCGTTACCAGATCCCCGGGCACGGTCACTTTGGGGTGATTGCCAACGAAAGCGTCCCGTTTTGCCGGACCTGCTCGCGCCTGCGGCTGTCCTCCACGGGCTGGTTGCATGGCTGCCTGTCGTCGAGCAATCGCCACTATGTGGGCGACTTGCTGAACAAGCCCCGGCATCAGGCGCTGCCTGCACTGCAAGGCCTGCTGATGAAAGCTTTGGGCGACAAGCAGGATGTCGCGTTCTCGGGCGGTGCCACTGTGATGAAAATCATCGGCGGCTGACCTAAAGACCTCGCCCTTGTGGGAGCCAGCCTGCTGGCGATGCAGACGACACAGCCTGCCTGGCTCACCGCAGTGAGGCTTTCGCCAGCAGGCTGGCTCTCACAGTAACTAGTTTCTTTTCCCACAAAAACTGAACTGCGCAAACTGGCGCGCAATCTGCATCACGCGGTTATTCGCCGGTTTTCTGTCACCGGCCATCGGGAGAGCGGGATGCGTGGTCTGATTGTATGGCTGACTTTTTTGGCACTGGGTGGCTGTATGACGGTCAGCGACATGGGTGAGGGTGCGCGCTATCAAATGAGCGACGCGGGCCTGCTCGATCACAGCAGCACCCGGCGCAGCAACTCGCTGCGCATCCAGCCCGACTCCTTTATCTATATCGCCCAAGGGCCGTTTGCCCCGGTGGGTGACCCTTACGTGCGTCCCAATGTGGTGGCCGAAGAAGCCTTCAATGGTTTTGTCGAATACTTCCCGATGGTGCGCCGCGCCAAAGAGCCGCTGGGGCTCGATCAGGCCATGAGCGAGGCCCGGGGTTTTGGTGCGCATTATTTGCTGTACACCCGTTTCGCCCGGGCCGATGACCGGATCAGCAACAGCGACGAGTGGCTCGACCAGGAAGAAATCAGTCGTCTGGGGATCGACAGTGGCGTGATTCAGGTGATGCTGATCGAAACCGGTACGCAGTATTTGATCGACACCGCCACCATCCGCAGTCGCGGCGGTTTGCTGACGTTCCATGACAACAAGCCGGCCGACCTGATTGGCCCGCCGCTCGCCAAGTACGCGCGCAGCTTGATAGGCTTGAGCGATCAATAAGACAAGGAGAGCAACATGAGCGAGCCGGTAGATGTCAGTAACCTGTTGGCGCAGATCCCCAGGGCTGACAAAGGCCTGCCGCCCGTTCACTTGTGGGATACCGCGTTTTGCGGTGACATCGACATGCGCATCGCCCGCGATGGCACCTGGTATTACATGGGCACGCCCATTGGCCGCAAGCCCATGGTCAAACTCTTCTCGACCATCATCCGCCGCGACGGCGATGATTATTTTCTGATCACCCCGGTAGAAAAAGTCGGCATCAAAGTCGATGACGCGCCCTTTGTGGCGGTCGCCCTGGAGGTAGAAGGGGCGGGCGAGCAGCAAGTCCTGCGTTTCACGACCAACGTTGACGAGTTCATCAGTGCCGGCAGCGAGCACCCGCTGCGTATCGTCATCGACCCGGTCACCCAGGAGCCCGCACCTTACGTGCATGTGCGGCGCAACCTCGAAGCACTGATCCATCGCAATGTGTTCTACCAATTGGTGGAGCTGGCGGTGGTTCGCGAAGTCGACGGGCAGAACTGGTTGGGCGTGTGGAGCGGTGCCGAGTTTTTCCCTATTGGCCTTGAGCCTTGATACACCGCGTGCTTGAGCCCCAACAATAAAAAATCAGGAGCACTTATGTCGTGGACAGCCGTAACCCCACACCGGGCAACACTTGGGGAGGGGCCGTTCTGGGACGCTCCCGGGCAGGCGTTGTATTGGGTCGACATTGCCGGCAAACAGGCTTTGCGTCTGCAGGGTGACAACGTTCAGATCTGGCAGATGCCCGAGCACGTTTCAGCCTTCATTCCCTGTGCCAGCGGCGATGCGCTGGTCACCCTGAGCAGCGGCGTGTATCGCCTTGATCTGGATTCTGCGGGCCTTGATCCGCGCCTCACACTGCTCTGCATCGCCGACCCGCAGCCGGGCAATCGTCCCAACGAGGCCCGTTGCGATGCCTTGGGCCAGCTGTGGCTGGGGACCATGCAGAACAACATTGGCGAGCAGGGCGAGGACTTGCCGATCGAGCGCCGCAGTGGCGGGTTGTTCCGGATCGCGGGCGATGGCCGGGTGACGCCGCTGCTCAACGGCCTGGGGATTCCCAACACACTGCTGTGGAGCTCAGACGGCACCACCCTGTATTTCGGCGACAGCCTGGATGCCACGATCTATCAGTACTCGGTGGCGGCCGATGGTTTTCTGAGCCCGCCCGAGGTCTGGCGTGGCCCGCATCCGTTGGGCGGTCCCGATGGCTCGGCGATGGATGCCGACGGGTTTGTCTGGAATGCACGCTGGGATGGCAGTTGCCTGCTGCGCCTGGCCCCTGATGGTCAAGTCGACCGGGTGATCGAGCTGCCCGTCAGCCGTCCTACCAGTTGCGTATTTGGCGGCGCAGACCTGCGCACCCTGTTTATCACCAGCGCTGCCAGCCCGGCCAACCACCCTCTGGACGGGGCATTGCTGTCGATCAGGGTCGATGTGCCGGGAGTTCTCTGTACGCGATTCGCGGGTTAAATCCCTTAATATGGGATGCAAAATTATATATTGAGATATTGCTAGCCCTGGGTTTATAGTCGGCCACAGCTCCACGCACTCACACTTAAAAAAACAAAACAGGTGAAGTGATGCCGAACTATCCCAGGGTGCTCCTGCGCGCCAGCGCGTCTGCACGCCACGCCCAATCCCCCACGCTTTTTAACCGGTCATCGACAGATGCCCGGCGTTCGTCGTGCTTTTTTTCAGGAGGCATGATTGATGGCTGAACCTCTAGCATTACCGCCGGTGGCCGAGCCACCCCGGGGCGAGCGTCTGAAGAACAAGGTGGTACTGCTGACCGGTGCTGCGCAAGGGATTGGCGAAGCCATCGTCGCCAGCTTTGTGTCGCAACAGGCGAAAATGGTCATCAGTGATATTCAGGGCGAGAAGGTCGAGAAGGTTGCCGCCCATTGGCGTGAGCAGGGTGCCGATGTACAGGCGATCAAGGCCGACGTGTCCCGCCAGGCGGACCTGCATGCAATCGTCGCGCTGGCCATGGAGTTGCATGGCCGGGTCGATGTACTGGTCAACTGCGCCGGGGTCAACGTGTTCCGTGACCCTCTGGAAATGACCGAAGAAGACTGGCGCCGCTGTTTCGCCATCGATCTGGACGGCGCATGGTACGGCTGCAAGGCGGTCTTGCCGCAGATGATCGAGCAGGGCATCGGCAGCATCATCAACATCGCATCAACCCACTCCACCCACATTATTCCGGGTTGCTTCCCGTACCCGGTGGCCAAGCACGGCCTGCTGGGGCTGACCCGTGCCCTGGGCATCGAATACGCCTCCAAAGGCATTCGGGTCAACGCCATTGCCCCGGGGTATATCGAGACGCAACTCAACGTCGACTACTGGAACGGTTTCGCCGACCCCCATGCCGAGCGTCAGCGTGCCTTCGACCTGCACCCGCCGCGCCGCATCGGGCAACCGCTGGAAGTGGCGATGACCGCCGTGTTCCTGGCCAGCGATGAAGCGCCGTTTATCAACGCCTCCTGCATCACCATCGATGGCGGGCGTTCGGTGATGTACCACGACTGAACCCATGATTGGACGTTCAAGGCTTTCAAACACTTTAAAAATAAAAACAAAGGAGTCAGCTATGAAACATCGTCCCGGTATCCGTTCCCTGTGCTGTGCGGCCCTTGCCGTCGGTGCCATCAGTCTGAGCAGTGCGCTGTTGGCCGCCGAGCAGGTAAAGATCGGTTTTCTGGTCAAGCAGGCGGAAGAGCCCTGGTTCCAGACCGAATGGGCTTTCGCTGAAAAAGCCGCGAAAGACAAAGGCTTCACCCTGATCAAGATTGCCGTGCCGGATGGCGAGAAAACCCTGTCGGCCATTGACAGCCTGGCGGCCAACGGCGCCCAGGGCTTTGTGATTTGCCCGCCGGATGTAGGGCTCGGCCCGGCGATCATGGCCAAGGCCAAACTCAACGGCCTGAAAGTGATCGCCGTCGATGACCGCTTTGTCGATGCCAGCGGCAAATTTATGGAAGAGGTGCCGTACCTGGGCATGGCGGCCTTCGAAGTCGGCCAGAAGCAGGGCAATGCGATGGTCGCGGAAGCGAAAAACCGCAACTGGGACTGGAAAGACACTTACGCGGTGATCAACACCTTCAACGAACTGGACACCGGTAAAAAGCGCACCGACGGCTCGGTCAAATCCTTGAAGGACGCGGGCCTGCCCGACGATCACATCCTCTACTCGGCGCTCAAGACCCTCGACGTGCCCGGCAGCATGGACGCCACCAACTCGGCACTGGTCAAACTGCCCAGTGGTGCGAAGAACCTGATCATCGGCGGGATGAACGACAGCACGGTGCTCGGTGGTGTGCGCGCCACGGAAAGTGCCGGGTTCGCCGCGGCCAATGTGATCGGCATCGGCATCAATGGCACCGACGCCATTGGCGAACTGAAAAAACCCAACAGCGGTTTCTTTGGCTCCATGCTGCCGAGCCCGCATATCGAAGGCTACAAGACGGCGACCATGATGTTTGAGTGGATCACCGAAGGCAAAGAGCCGCCGCTGTACACCGCCATGGATGAGGTGACGCTGATCACCCGTGACAACTTTCAGGAAGAGCTGACCAAGATAGGTCTGTGGAATTGAGCCGTTTTGCGTTCTCAGCACCGAGGTGGTCATGCAACAGCACACTGCTCATCCAGCACTAACGGACGTCACCGCCAGCCTGCGTTTTAACGGGATCGGCAAGCATTTCCCCGGGGTACAGGCGCTGGCCAATATCAGCTTCGTCGCCCACCCGGGGCAGGTGCATGCGCTGATGGGCGAAAACGGCGCGGGTAAATCCACGCTGCTGAAAATCCTGGGGGGCGCCTACACCCCCAGCAGCGGCAACCTGCAGATCGGCGAGCAGTCGCTGATCTTCAAGTCCACCGCCGAGAGTATTGCCAACCGGGTCGCGGTGATCCACCAGGAGCTGCACCTGGTGCCGGAAATGACGGTGGCCGAGAACCTGTTTCTCGGCCATTTGCCGGCCCGTTTTGGCCTGATCAAGCGCAGCGTGCTGCGGCAGAACGCACTGGAACTGCTCAAGGGCCTGGCCGATGAAATCGACCCCCAGGAGAAGGTCGCGCGCTTGTCGCTGGGCCAGCGGCAGCTGGTGGAAATCGCCAAGGCACTGTCCCGCGGTGCCCATGTGATTGCTTTCGATGAGCCTACGAGCAGCCTGTCGGCCCGTGAAATCGACCGGCTGATGACCATCATCGGGCGCCTGCGCGATGAGGGCAAAGTGGTGCTCTATGTTTCCCATCGCATGGAGGAAGTGTTCCGTATCTGCAATGCAGTGACGGTGTTCAAGGACGGTCGTTACGTGCGCACCTTCGAGCAGATGAGTGAGCTGACTCACGATCAGTTGGTGACGTGCATGGTCGGTCGCGACATTCAGGATATCTACGATTACCGGCCTCGCGAGCACGGTGACGTGGCGCTCAAGGTCGAGGGCTTGCTCGGCCCGGGGCTGCGCGAGCCGGTGAGTTTCGAGGTGCGCAAGGGCGAGATCCTCGGCCTGTTCGGGCTGGTGGGTGCCGGGCGTACCGAGTTGCTGCGCATGCTCAGCGGGCTGACCCGCTACAGCGCCGGGCGCCTTGAGCTGCAAGGCGCACAGCTGACCTTGCGCTCGCCCCGTGATGCGATCGGTGCCGGGGTGCTGCTGTGCCCGGAGGATCGCAAGAAGGAGGGCATCATGCCGCTGGCCAGCGTGGCGGAGAACATCAACATCAGCGCCCGCGGCGCCCACTCGACGTTGGGGTGCCTGCTGCGCGGAGTATGGGAGCGGGGTAACGCCGACAAGCAGATCAAGGCGCTGAAAGTGAAGACCCCCAGCGCGTCGCAGAAAATCATGTACCTGTCCGGCGGCAATCAGCAAAAGGCCATTCTCGGGCGCTGGCTGTCGATGCCCATGAAGGTGCTGCTGCTCGACGAGCCGACGCGGGGCATCGATATCGGTGCCAAGGCCGAGATCTACCAGATTATCCACACCCTGGCGGCCAGCGGCATTGCGGTGATCGTGGTGTCCAGCGACCTGATGGAAGTGATGGGCATTTCTGACCGCATCCTGGTGCTCTGTGAAGGGGCGGTGAGCGGCGAGATGCCCCGCGACCAGGCCAATGAATCCAACCTGTTGCAAATGGCCTTGCCACGCCAGCGCGGCTGAAGGCGTGAGCCCCCTGAGAGGTTTTTATGACCGTACAAAACACATCGCTGCCGGCCACCCGCAAAAAACTTGATATGCGACGCTTTCTCGACGATTGGGTGATGTTGCTGGCAGCGTTTGCGATCTTCCTGCTCTGCACCCTGTTGATCGACAACTTCCTGTCGCCGCTGAACATGCGTGGCCTGGGCCTGGCTATTTCCACCACCGGGATTGCCGCCTGCACCATGCTCTATTGCCTGGCGTCGGGGCATTTCGACCTGTCGGTCGGCTCGGTCATTGCGTGCTCCGGGGTCGTGGCGGCGGTGGTCATGCGCGACACGGACAGCGTGTTCCTGGGTGTCAGCGCGGCGCTGGCGATGGGGCTGATTGTGGGCCTGATCAACGGCATCGTCATCGCCAAGCTGCGGGTCAACGCGTTGATTACGACACTGGCGACCATGCAGATCGTGCGTGGTCTGGCGTATATCTTTGCCAACGGCAAGGCGGTGGGGGTGTCTCAGGAGTCGTTCTTCGTCTTTGGCAACGGCCAGTTGTTCGGCGTGCCGGTGCCGATCCTGATCACCATTGCGTGCTTCCTGTTTTTCGGCTGGCTGCTCAACTACACCACCTACGGGCGCAACACCATGGCCATTGGCGGCAACCCGGAAGCGGCGCTGCTGGCGGGGGTCAATGTCGACCGCACCAAAATCATCATCTTCGCCGTCCACGGGCTGATCGGTGCATTGGCCGGGGTGATCCTCGCGTCACGGATGACTTCGGGCCAGCCGATGATTGGCCAGGGGTTTGAGCTGACCGTGATCTCGGCCTGCGTACTGGGCGGTGTGTCGCTGAGCGGCGGGGTAGGGATGATCCGGCACGTGATTGCCGGGGTGCTGATCCTGGCCATCATCGAAAACGCGATGAACCTGAAGAACATCGACACCTTCTACCAGTACGTGATCCGCGGCTCGATCCTGTTGCTGGCGGTCGTTATAGATCGCTTGAAGCAGCGCTGAATCCTGGCCCCTGTAGCCGCTGCCGCAGGCTGCGATGGGATTGGTGCGCCACTGCGCTGTCTTTTGATCAGGAATGAAGGGCCTGCGGCCCTTATCGCAGCCTGCGGCAGCGGCTACAGAGTTTGAGTGTGTTAAATCCCTATATTTGAGATGAGTATTTATATATTGAGATTTGATGCGGTCGCGGTTTATAGTCGCCTGCACTGATTCACAGCATTCACTGCTAAAAACAAAACAGGTGAAGCGATGCAGGCGCAATTGATCGCGCTCGATTGGGGGACTACCTCCCTTCGTGCTTATTTACTCGGCCCCGCCGGGCAGGTGCTGAAAATGCGCTCGCTGGCCTGCGGGATCATGCAGCTACCGGGCACCCCCCGGTTCGTTGCCGGTCACTGGTGCACTGACGGCTTTGAATTGGCCTTCGATGATGCATGCGGCGACTGGCTGCAGGCGGACCCCGACCTTCCGGTGATCGCCTGTGGCATGGTCGGCAGCGCTCAAGGCTGGTGCGAAGCCCCTTACCGCGAAACTCCCGCCAGCCTCCCGGCATTGAGCACCGCTTTGCAGGCCGTTCGCAGTGTGCACGGTGTCGATGTGCACATCGTCCCCGGCGTGATTGAGCACTCGACCTTGCCCAACGTGATGCGCGGCGAAGAAACCCAGGTCCTGGGCATCCTGCGCACCCATCCTCATCTCAACGATTGCCTGATCGGCCTGCCGGGCAGCCATTCCAAATGGGTGCAGGTGCAGGACAGCTGCCTGGTGCATTTCGATACCTTCATGACCGGCGAGCTATACGCTGCTGTCTGCGAACACACAATCCTGGGCCGTACCCAGCAACCAACTGCGCAGTTTGACGCGTCGTCATTTGAACGTGGCGTGGAGGTGGCGTTGTCGGCGGTGGGTCAGCTCGGGCCGCTGTCGACCTTGTTCAGTGCCCGCACCCTGGGCCTGACCGGGCAACTGAGCCCCACACAGCAGCCCGACTATGTGTCCGGCCTGTTGATTGGCCATGAGCTGTCAGCGTTGAGTACTGCGCTGCGTCAACGCCTGGACGGGCAACCGCTGCCCGCGATCATTCTGATCGGCAACACCCAACTATGTGAGCGTTACCAGCGAGCGCTGGGCGCCTGCGGGTTTGCCGATGTGAGCCTGGCAGAGCAGGCCACCGAACAGGGTTTATGGCACCTGGCCCAAGCGGCGGGGTTACTCCAACACACTCAACTGGAGGGCTGAGATGCTCAAGCAAGCACTGGCACAAAACGGATTGATCGCCATCCTGCGGGGGCTGCGGCCACAAGAGGCCCAGGCCATTGGCAAGGTGCTGTATGACGCGGGCTTTCGCACCCTGGAAGTCCCGCTCAATTCCCCTGAGCCCTATCAAAGCATCCGCATATTGCGCGACAGCTTGCCCGCCGACTGCCTGGTGGGCGCGGGCACGGTCCTGACACCTGAGCAGGTGGAGTTGGTCAAGGCTGCGGGCGGGCAGGTGATTGTGATGCCCCACAGCGACCCCAAAGTGCTGCGGGCGGCCAAGGCCGCTGGCTTGTACTTGTCGCCGGGAGTTGCCACGCCCACCGAAGCCTTTGCCGCACTGGCCGAAGGCGCCGATGTGCTGAAGATGTTCCCGGCCGAGCAAATGGGCCCGGCCGTGGTCAAGGCCTGGCTGGCGGTGCTGCCTGCCGGTACCTTGCTGATCCCGGTTGGCGGGATTACCCCGGACAACATGCAGGTGTTTGTGGATGCCGGTGTATCCGGTTTCGGTCTGGGCTCGGGGTTGTTCAAGCCCGGTCTGAGCCCGGCTGACGTGGCGGTTCGCGCCAAGGCCTATGTGCACGCCTGGAACACCCGGCGTCAGGCCAACTGACTGGCGCTGTGGCGCCCCATCGAACAAGAGAGATAACACGATGAAAATTACCAAGTTGACCACCTACCTGGTTCCGCCGCGCTGGCTGTTCCTGAAGATCGAAACCGATGAAGGCGTAACCGGCTGGGGCGAACCCGTGGTCGAAGGCCGTGCCCACACCGTAGCCACCGCGGTGGATGAGCTGTCGGATTACTTGATAGGCAAAGACCCGCGCAATATCGAAGACATCTGGACCGTGCTCTACCGCGGCGGTTTTTACCGTGGCGGGGCGGTGCACATGAGTGCCCTGGCCGGTATCGACCAGGCCCTGTGGGATATCAAGGGCAAGGCGTTGGGCGTGTCGGTCAGCGATCTGCTGGGCGGCCAGGTGCGGGACAAGATCCGGGTGTACTCGTGGATCGGCGGCGACCGCCCGGCCGACACCGCCAGGGCGGCCAAAGAGGCTGTCAGCCGGGGCTTCACCGCGATAAAAATGAACGGCACCGAAGAGCTGCAATTTGTCGACAGCTTTGAAAAGGTCGACCTGGCGCTGGCTAACGTCGCCGCCGTGCGTGATGCGGTGGGGCCGAATGTCGGCATCGGCGTGGACTTCCATGGTCGCGTGCACAAGCCGATGGCCAAAGTGCTGATGAAAGAGCTGGACCCGTACAAGCTGATGTTTATCGAAGAGCCGGTGCTCAGCGAAAACTACGAAGCGCTCAAAGAGCTGGCGCCGTTGACCAGTACCCCGATTGCCCTGGGTGAGCGGCTGTTTTCACGCTGGGACTTCAAGCGTGTACTCAGCGAAGGTTATGTCGACATCATCCAGCCGGATGCGTCCCATGCTGGCGGCATTACCGAAACCCGCAAGATTGCCAACATGGCCGAGGCCTACGACGTGGCGCTGGCCTTGCACTGCCCGCTGGGGCCGATTGCGCTGGCCGCCTGCCTGCAGCTGGATGCGGTGTGCTACAACGCGTTTATCCAGGAGCAAAGCCTGGGTATCCATTACAACGAAAGCAACGACCTGCTCGACTACGTCAAAGACCCATCGGTGTTCGATTACGACAAGGGTTTCGTCAAAATCCCCAACGGCCCGGGCCTGGGGATCGAGATCAACGAAGAGTATGTGCAGGAGCGCGCGCTGATTGGTCACCGCTGGCGTAACCCGATCTGGCGCCATGCCGATGGCAGTTTTGCCGAGTGGTAATGCCACTTATGTAGCCGCTGCCGCAGTCTGCGAAAAGGGTCGAAGGCCCTTCAAAAACAGGGTTGCTCCGCAACCCATCGCAGCCTTCGGCAGCGGCTACAGGTGTTCTTCACGACCTCAACAATCATAAAAAAGAGGCATGCCCATGTCATCTGCAAGCACTGTCGCGCCCGCGATTTTAGTGGCGCCTAGCCGCAAGCGTTTTTTCATCATGGTTCTGTTGTTTATCACCGTGGTGATCAACTACCTGGACCGCAGCAACCTGTCGATTGCCGCTCCCGCCCTGACCACCGATCTGGGGCTGGACCCGGTACATGTCGGGCTGATTTTCTCGGCCTTCGGCTGGACCTACGCCGCCATGCAAATCCCCGGCGGCTGGCTGGTGGATCGGGTGCCACCGCGCATTCTCTACAGCGTCGCCTTGTTGCTGTGGTCGATAGCCACGGTGATGCTCGGCTTTGCGGCAAGCTTTATCGCCCTGTTCGTGTTGCGCATGGCGGTGGGCGCGCTGGAGGCCCCGGCCTACCCGATCAACAGCCGCGTAGTGACCACCTGGTTCCCCGAGCGTGAGCGCGCCACGGCCATTGGCTTCTACACCTCCGGGCAGTTTGTGGGGCTGGCGTTTCTGACCCCGGTACTGGCGTGGTTGCAGCACCAATGGGGCTGGCACATGGTGTTCGTCACCACCGGTGCGGTGGGGATTATCTGGGCCGCGATCTGGTATGCGGTGTACCGCGAGCCGCGTGACTTCAAGGGTGTCAACCAGGCGGAAATCAACCTGATCGCCGAAGGCGGCGGGCTGGTGGATATCCAGACCCAGACCGCCAAGCGCAAGTCGCCGTTCAGCTGGCTGGACCTGGGCATCGTGCTCAGCAAGCGCAAGCTGTGGGGTATTTACCTGGGGCAGTTTTGCCTGAACTCGACGTTGTGGTTTTTCCTGACCTGGTTCCCGACCTACCTGGTGAAATACCGCGGCATGGACTTCATCAAGTCCGGCTTGCTGGCTTCGCTGCCGTTCCTGGCCGCCTTTGTCGGTGTGTTGTGTTCGGGGTTCTTCTCCGACTGGCTGATTCGCCGCGGTTACTCGGTGGGCTTTGCCCGCAAGCTGCCGATCATTGGCGGGCTGCTGATTTCGACGTCGATCATTGGCGCCAACTTTGTCGACTCGACGCCGCTGGTGATTGCGTTCCTGGCGCTGGCGTTTTTCGGTAACGGGCTGGCGTCGATCACCTGGTCGCTGGTGTCGACGCTGGCCCCGGCGCGCCTGCTGGGCCTGACGGGAGGGGTGTTCAACTTTATCGGCAACCTGTCGGCGATTACGACGCCGATCGTGATTGGCTTTTTGGCCACCGGCGACTCATTCGCCCCGGCAATCACCTACATTTCGGTGCTGGCGCTGCTGGGTGCGCTGTCCTACATCTTGCTGGTGGGCAAGGTCGAACGGATCGAACTGTAGAAGTCAGCCCGCCGGGCGACCATAATGCTGCCCGGTTCTCCCCCCCTCTCAATGGAAAGGCTGGCTATGCAGGACGACTCCACAAAAATCGCACCGACCGGTACTCAAACCTTGCTCCGCGGGCTGGCGGTGGTGCAGGCCGTGGCCAATGGCGCGCGTGACCTCAAGGACATCGCTCGGGTGATAGGGACCACGCGCAGCACTACGCACCGTCTGGCCAGTTGCCTGGTGGATGAGCGTTACCTGCGGGTGTTGCCAAAAGTGGGGTATCTGCTGGGGCCAAAACTGATCGAGCTGGGTTTTCAGGCGCGTGAAGAGTTGCCGCTGGTGACGCTGGCGGGGCCGTATCTGGACGGGTTGTCGGTGTTGACCGGCGACACCATTCATTTGGCGGTGCGTGAGGATGATGAGGTGCTGTACCTGCACAAGAACCCGGGGCGCAATGGCCCGGAAATGCGTTCGCGGGTAGGGCATCGCATGCCTCTGGCGCGTACCGGCATCGGCAAGGCGATGTTGCTGGATGCGCCGGTGGGGGAGTGGCGGCGCCTGTATGAGGCCAGCCATCCTGCCGATGGCAAAAACCTGCAGTGGCCAGAGCATCAGGAAGTGTCGTGGGAGCAGTTCGAAGAGCGCATGCGCAGCTATGTAGCAGGCGGCTATGCGTTTGATCTGGAGGACAACGAACCGTCGATCCGTTGTGTGGCGGCGCCGATACGCGATGCCAGCCGCAAAATCGTGGCTGCCATCAGTATCGCCAGTACCGTGCCTTACATGTCACTGGAGAAAATGACCGGTTTGATCCCGGTCATTACCCATGCAGCGCAACAGATATCGGCAGAGCTGGGGGGCTAAGCCCGACCAGGCTCCCACAGAGGAGCCTGGCCAGTTTTCAGGCCTTCAGCGTTTTCATGTCGATCACGAAGCGGTACTTCACATCGCCTTTGACCACACGCTCAAAGGCTTCGTTGATGTTTTTGATGTCGAGCATTTCGATGTCGCAGGTGATGCCGTGCTCGGCGCTGAAGTCGAGCATTTCCTGGGTTTCGGCAATGCCGCCAATCAACGAACCGGCCAGTACGCGGCGCTTGAACACCAGGTTGAAGGCGTTCAGTGCCGGCTCGACCGGTTCGATCAGGCCGACCAGAATGTGTACGCCGTCAAACGTCAGGGTTTCGAGGTACGGGTTCAAGTCGTGCGGCACCGGAATGGTGTCCAGCAGGAAGTTGAAGGTACCGGCCGCGGCTTTCATCTGTTCGTCATCAGTGGACACGATCACGTGGTCGGCACCTTGACGGTAGGCTTCTTCGGCCTTGGCCTGGGAGCGTGTGAACAGGGTAACTTCCGCGCCCATGGCCTTGGCGAACTTGATGCCCATGTGGCCCAGACCGCCCATGCCCAGAATCCCGACCTTGTCGCCCGGCTCAACACCGTAATGAACCAGTGGCGAGTAGGTGGTGATGCCGGCACATAGCAGTGGAGCGGCGCTGGCCGGGTCGAGGTTTTTCGGGATGCTCAGCACGAAGTGTTCGCTGACAACCATATTGTTCGAGTAGCCACCCATGGTCAGGGTGCCGTCGATGCGGTCCGGGCTGGCGTAGGTTTGGGTCATGCCTTCCAGGCAGTATTGCTCCAGGTCTTCCTTGCAGGCCGAACAGGTGCGGCACGAATCGACCATGCAGCCCACACCGACCAGATCTCCGACCTTGTGCTTGGTGACTTTGTCGCCAATGGCCGTCACCTTGCCAACGATTTCATGGCCGGGCATCAGCGGATAAGTCGCGAAGCCCCAGTCATTGCGTGCCTGGTGGATGTCGGAGTGGCAAACGCCGCAGTACAGCACTTCGATGGCAACGTCGTCCGGGCGCGGGGCGCGGCGGTTGAACTGCATGGGCGCCAAAGGGGCCTTGGCATTCTGAGCGGCATAACCGATAGCGTTGTAGGTGACATTGGACATGGAAAACCTCGCGTAGCGTTGACTGTGAACAGGACGCAATTTTGCGCTTACAAGTCTTTCAGGACTATGACGATTCCTCCGCCTGTCATGCCTATTACTCCGGAGTCCAGGGGGAAGTGTCGCTTTATTGACCAATTCTGCGAAGATGCGGCTGTCTATTCCTCTTGTGAACTTATCTCCATGTTTTTGACTCGTCATCGCGATGAGAACGCCATGCTGGTGTCTCTGATCGAGCCACTGGCCACACAAACCGGCTTTGTGTCGACTTTGCTGCCTGAAGTTCGCGTGGTTTCGGCGTGTCGGGTAGTGGCCCGGATGCCGCAGATTTATGAGCCTAGCCTAATGGTGATCGCCCAAGGCAGTAAGTTGGCCTATCTGGGGCAGCGCACGATGGAATACGGTGCCGGGCATTATCTGGTGCAGGCGCTGTCGGTGCCTTTTGAGTGTGAAACCTTTGCCTCTGAAGACGCACCTTTGCTGGGCGTGGCCATCAGTATCGACCGGGCCGTATTGGGGGAGCTGGTACTGGCCATGGGGCTGGCCCCTGACCGCAGTGCCGTGGCACAGACGCCGGAGTCGATGACCTCGGCGGTTCTGGATGACGACATGCGCCAGGCGGTAGAGCGCCTGCTGCGCTGCCTGCATGACCCGCTGGAGTGCCGGATCATGGGCCAGGCGCGGTTGCGCGAAGTGCTGTTCGCGGCTTTACGCGGCCCGCAGGCGGGCGTGTTGCGGGCATTGGTCGAGCAGCAGGGGCAATTTGCGCGGGTGGCGGCGTCGTTGAGTCATTTGCATGAGCACTTTGCCGAGCCGCTGAATGTCGAGACGCTGGCCCGTTGCGCCAACATGAGCGCGTCGACCTTCCATGAGCATTTCAAGCGCAGCACCTTGCTGTCGCCGGTGCAGTACCTCAAGCGCCTGCGATTGCTGCGGGCCCAGCAATTGTTGTTGAGTGAAGGGTTGGGGGTGGCGCAGGTGGCGTTGCGGGTAGGCTATCAGAGCACGTCGCAGTTCAGCCGCGAGTACAAGCGCTACTTTGAGCGCAGCCCGGGGCATGAAGGGGTGGGGTGTTAACTGCCGGGTCATAAAAAAGGCCCCCGAAGGAGCCTTTTTTTGACTTACATGTTCGGGTAAGTCGGACCGCCGCCACCTTCCGGGGTCACCCAGGTGATGTTCTGCGACGGGTCTTTGATGTCGCAGGTTTTGCAGTGAACGCAGTTTTGCGAGTTGATCTGGAAGCGTTTCTCGCCGCTTTCCTGAGTGATCACTTCGTATACGCCCGCCGGGCAGTAACGCTGTGCCGGCTCGTCGTAGAGCGGCAGGTTAACGCTGATCGGGATGCTGGCGTCACGCAGCCTGAGGTGGCACGGCTGCTCTTCTTCATGGTTGGTGCTGGAGATGAACACCGAGCTGAGCTTGTCGAAGCTGAGCTTGCCGTCGGGTTTGGGGTAGTCGATCTTCTTGCAGTCCTTGGCCAGCTTCAGGCAAGCGTAGTCTGGCTTGGTGTCGTGCAGGGTGAACGGCAGTTTGCCGCCGAAGATGTTCTGATCCATCCAGTTGAAGCCCGCGCCCATGATCGGGCCGAACTTGTGCATCGCCGGGCCGAAGTTACGGCTGGCGAACAGTTCGTCGAACAGCCAGCTGGCTTTGAACGCCTCAACGTAGGTATTGAGTACGTCACCGCCTTCGGAGTCAGCGAGCAGCGAATCTGCTACAGCCTCTGCCGCCAGCATGCCGGACTTCATCGCCGTGTGGCTGCCCTTGATCTTGGCTACGTTCATGGTGCCCAGATCGCAACCGATCAGTGCGCCACCGTTGAAGACCATTTTTGGCAGGGAGTTCAGGCCGCCTTTTGCCAGGGCGCGGGCGCCGTAGCTGATGCGCTTGCCGCCTTCCAGGTACTGCTTGAGCACCGGGTGATGCTTGAGGCGCTGGAACTCGTCGAACGGCGACAGGAAGGTGTTGCTGTAGGACAGGTCAACGATCAGGCCGACAACCACCTGGTTGTTTTCCAGGTGATACAGGAAAGAACCGCCGGTGTTTTCGCTGCTGATGATGTCCAGCGGCCAGCCGGCAGTGTGAACGACCAGGCCGGGTTGGTGCTTGGCTGGATCGATTTCCCAGATTTCCTTGAGGCCGATGCCGTAGTGCTGGCTGTCGGCGTCGCTGTCGAGCTTGAAGCGTTCGATCAGTTGCTTGCCAAGATGGCCGCGGCAGCCTTCGGCGAACAAGGTGTACTTGCCGCGCAGTTCCATGCCGGGGGTGTACAGGCCTTCTTTCGGGTTGCCTTCGCGGTCAACGCCCAGATCACCGGTGATGATCCCGCGGACTACGTTGTTTTCGTCGAACAGGACTTCTTGAGCAGCAAAGCCGGGGTAGATTTCTACGCCCAGGTTCTCGGCCTGTTGCGCCAACCAGCGACACAGGTTGCCCAGCGAGATGATGTAGTTGCCTTCGTTGTGCATGGTTTTAGGCACAAACAGGTCAGGCACCTTGGTCGCGGTGCTGTCGCTGCGCAGTACATAAATATCGTCGCGGGTAACCGGGGTGTTGAGCGGGGCGCCCAGCTCTTTCCAGTCCGGGAACAATTCGTTCAGGGCGCGGGGTTCAAACACCGCACCGGACAGAATGTGAGCACCGACTTCGGAGCCTTTTTCAACCACGCAGACGCTGATTTCTTTACCGGCTTCGGCGGCCTTCTGCTTTAAGCGGCAGGCGGCGGACAAACCGGCGGGGCCGGCGCCGACGATGACCACGTCGAATTCCATGTACTCGCGTTCCACAGGCTATCTCCTACTCAAGGCTCAACGGTGTTTTTCTAATTGGAGGTTTGGCGTTTCATCCATTATTCCCTCGGCTCGGGGCCGAAGACGCAATGGATGATGCACCGCTCTCTCTATGGGCGCGCATTATATCTACACCACTGGCAGCGTCCAATACAAACGTTTGTTTGAATCTTCTGCAAGCCAGATAAATCAAAGACGCACGGCTCAAAACTGGCCTATTTGCTGTATTGACCGCAAATGGCGTTCCGGTCAAGATACGGTCGGTTTTGCGCTCGCCGTAGGCTGATTGTCGGTTTCAAGAGCACCTCTAAAGACAGGGCACAGGCACGAGCCTGTAGGAGCCTGCCATTTTTTGAGCGGAGTTTACACGTCCTTTCGGTGGATGACTTGGTAGTCACACCTGATAGACGGTCGCAAGAGAAGGACATGGCACTCGTCTCTTCTAATAAGGAAGGCAACGATCTTTGGAGGTGCCCTTGTGCCAATGAGCATCAACCGCCAGGTTCGCCTAGGCGACTTTCTTTTCACCGGAGAGTAACGAGGAATCCATGAAGGTTCTTGTAGCTGTCAAACGAGTGGTCGATTACAACGTTAAAGTGCGCGTCAAAGCGGACAACTCCGGCGTTGACCTCGCCAACGTCAAGATGTCGATGAACCCCTTCTGCGAAATCGCAGTGGAAGAAGCCGTACGCCTGAAAGAGAAAGGTGTTGCGACTGAAATCGTCGTCGTCTCCATCGGCCCGACCACTGCTCAGGAACAGCTGCGTACCGCGCTGGCACTGGGTGCAGATCGCGCCATTCTCGTCGAGTCCGCCGAAGACCTGACCTCGCTGGCCGTGGCCAAGCTGCTTAAAGCAGTGGTCGACAAGGAACAGCCACAGCTGGTGATCCTGGGCAAACAGGCCATCGACAGCGACAACAACCAGACGGGCCAGATGCTGGCTGCGCTGACCGGTTTCGGTCAGGGTACCTTCGCTTCGAAAGTTGAAGTGGCAGGCGACAAGGTTGCAGTGACCCGTGAAGTAGACGGCGGTGCGCAAACTGTTTCGCTGAGCTTGCCGGCGATCATCACCACCGACCTGCGTTTGAACGAGCCGCGTTATGCGTCCCTGCCAAACATCATGAAAGCCAAGAAGAAGCCGCTTGAAGTGCTGACGCCAGACGCGTTGGGCGTTTCGACAGCTTCGACCAACAAGACCCTGAAAGTTGAAGCGCCGGCTGCTCGCAGCGCGGGCATCAAGGTCAAGTCGGTGGCTGAACTGGTCGAGAAACTGAAAAACGAAGCGAAGGTAATCTAATCATGACTATCTTGGTAATCGCAGAACACGACGGCAAAGCACTGGCCCCGGCCACGCTGAACACCGTAGCCGCTGCCGCGAAAATCGGTGGCGACATCCACGTTCTGGTTGCAGGCCAGGGCGTTGGCGCTGTAGCTGAAGCGGCCGCGACCATCGCTGGCGTGGCTAAAGTGCTGGTAGCTGACAACGCGGCTTACGCGCATCAACTGCCGGAAAACGTGGCTCCCCTGGTCGCTGAGCTGGGCAAGGGTTACAGCCACATCCTGGCTGCCGCCACTTCCAACGGCAAAAACATCCTGCCGCGCGTTGCTGCGCAGCTAGACGTGGACCAGATCTCCGAGATCATCTCGGTTGAAAGCGCTGATACCTTCAAGCGCCCGATCTATGCCGGTAACGCCATTGCTACCGTGCAGTCCACGGCCGCAATCAAGGTGATCACTGTTCGCGCTACCGGTTTCGACCCGGTTGCCGCGACGGGTGGTTCGGCAGCCGTTGAAGCCGTTGCAGCCGTTCACGATGCAGGCACTTCGTCGTTTGTTGGCGAAGAACTGGCCAAGTCGGACCGTCCTGAGCTGACCGCAGCCAAAATCGTCGTTTCCGGCGGTCGTGGCATGCAGAATGGCGACAACTTCAAACTCCTGTACACCCTGGCTGACAAGCTGGGCGCTGCTGTGGGCGCCTCCCGCGCAGCAGTGGACGCAGGTTTCGTACCCAACGACATGCAGGTCGGCCAGACCGGCAAAATCGTTGCGCCACAGCTGTACATCGCGGTCGGTATCTCCGGCGCGATCCAGCATTTGGCCGGTATGAAAGACTCCAAAGTGATCGTTGCGATCAACAAGGACGAAGAAGCACCGATCTTCCAGGTTGCCGATTACGGCCTGGTAGCGGACTTGTTCGAAGCCGTACCAGAGTTGGAGAAGCTGGTTTAATCCAGTTGCTTCACTTATAAAGAGCCCGGTCATCGGGGCTGCGGGGAAGGGCAGGGCACTCAGTGTTTTGTGCATTCTTTACAGCCCGGGTGACCGGGTTTTTTTGTGCGTCTCAAATGTGTGGAGTGCAGGCGGTATGGATATGCGTCAGATGAGCAGGCTGCTGGTGGGGTTGGCGTTTTTGCCACTGCTGTCTGAAGCAGCGGGCAAGTGCGAGCGCCTGATCGTCACCGGCAGCCCCGATGCCCCGCCTTACCTGTGGCGCGATCCGGCCGACCCGGCGCACTTGATCGGTGCCAGTGCCGACCTCATACAGCAGGCAGGTCATGCCCTGGGGATCAAGGTTGAAGTGCTCTACGGCGGCAAGCGCGCCCAGGCCCAGGACGAAGTGCGTACCGGGCGCATGGACATGCTGCTGGATGCGCCACTGACGGTGGCCGGACTTTCGTCGTTCGACTACATTCACCCGCCGTTGGTGCGTAACGACTATCTGGTGTGGACGCGCAAGGCATCGCCCCTGAGCTACGAAACGCCTGCCGACTTGCATGGGCATGCAGGCGCCGTCTCGCAGAAGGCCCGCTTAAGCGAGACCTTCAACGAGTTTGCGCAACACCAGTTAAACCTGGAGCCCCAACCCGGCCTGACCCAGGCCTTCCAGAAGTTGTTGCTCGGGCAGGTTCAATACGTTCTGGCCGGCCGCTACGCCGGAATGGCCACCGCTCAAACCCTGGGCATCGCCGATGACCTGTTGGCGCACCCGCAGCCTATCGATCAACCGGGGCTGTTTTTGGCGGTTTCCCATGACTCTGCCTGCAATGAGCCGTGGTTGCGCGGACAGCTCGCCAAAAAGATGACAGAATTGCCCGCGTCCGGCATGACCGAGGCGGCAGTGCAACGCAATCTGGAGCGGTGGAAAACCCAGCTGCAACAACCGCTCAGCGCCCCAAAACAGTAGGAATTCCTCGTGACAATTCGACCTCTTTTCGCTGCCCTGGCCGTTTTGGCTCTGGCGGGTTGTGCAGCCGATCCTGCGCCGAATGAACAATTGCGTTTGACCGAACAAGCTCTGGAACAAGCCAAGGCCGTAGGCGCGAAAGCCGACGATCTGGCTGAGCTGAAACAGGCCGAAAGCAAGCTGGCCCAAGCGCTGGCAGATATGGCTGAAGAGTCTTTTAAAGATGCCCGCATGCAGGCCGAACAGGCCGAGCTCGACGCCCGATTGGCCGAAGCCCGCGTGTTGACGCAAAAAAGCCAGGAACAATTGAACGTGCTCAATACCCGTATCTCGCGCTTGCGCAAACAACTGGCGGAGGCGCAATGAGCCTCAAGTCCAAAGCTTTCATGGGCGCGCTGGCGCTAGGTTGCGTCAGCCTGGCCGGGTGCGCCGGGCATCACAACAGTGATCAGGCCTTGCAGCAGGCCAGTACGGACTTCCAGGCGGTCAAGGAAGACACCAACGTGTTGCGCATCGCCCCCAAGGATGTGATTCGCGCCGGTGAATCCCTGGCGCGTGCTGACCGCTTATCCAGCTACTGGGGCAGCGGGGAAGACGTGGCGCATTACGCCTATTTGAGCCAGCGCTACAGTGAGATCGCCCGCGAGCACACCCAGCAGGTGCTGAATGAAGAGCGGGCGGCCAAGCTCGAACTGGAGCGCCAGCGCTTGCAGCTGGCCTTGCGTGAAGCCAAGTTGTTGAGTGTTCAGCAGCAGGGGCAATGGCTGGAAGAGCAGATCGTCAGCCTGGCCACCACCCAGACTGACCGTGGTCTGGTGATGACCCTGGGTGACGTGCTGTTCGATACGGGGGAAGCCGATCTGAAAAACTCCGCCAACCGGACGGTACTCAAGCTGGTGCAGTTCCTGCAATTGAACCCCAAGCGCATTGTGCGCATCGAGGGCTACACCGACAGCACCGGGGGCTCTGAAGATAATCTCAAGCTGTCCCTTGCCCGGGCACAGGCCGTGGCGGATGTGTTGGTTGACTTGGGTATCGACGAAAAGCGCATCCAGGTGGAAGGCTACGGCGACCAGTATCCGGTAGACGTAAATGCTACCGAGCGTGGTCGTGCGCAAAACCGTCGCGTCGAAATTGTATTTTCTGACGAAAAAGGTCAGCTGGGCGCTGCACGTTAAAGCCGGCCGTCCCGTGTAGTCCCTGCCGAAGGCTGCGATGCCCTCCCTGTGGCCCTATCGCAGCCTTCGGCAGTGACTGCACCGCTCACTCACACCGATACAGTTACACCGCCGTTTGCACTGTACGGCTCAGGTGGGTGACAACTGTGCCCGTACACTTCTAAACTGTTCCGGTATTGTTCTAAATAAAAAAAATGCCTGAACATCGAGTGCTACGCCATGACCAACCTTTTGCTCTACCAACGTATTGCTCAGCAACTGGCTGAGGATATTCGGCGTGGCGTTTATCAGCCGGGCGAGCGTGTGCCGTCGGTGCGCAAGATGAGTTCACAGCTCAATGTCAGCCATGCCACCGTGCTGCAGGCTTACGCCAATCTTGAAGATCAGGGTTTGATCCGGGCGCGGCCGCAGTCGGGTTACTACGTACACCAGACCCCGGCACTGACGGCGCCGACCCCTGACATCGCCCGTGTAGAGCGCCCGGGGTTGGTCACTCGCAGCAGCATCATTCAACAGGTACTGGTCGAGTCCCGTCGTGAAGGTGTATTTCCGCTCGGGGCGGCCGTACCCAGTGTCGATTACTTGCCCGTACGTGCGCTGCACCAGCAACTGGCCAAGGTCACGCGCTTTCATAGCCCACGGGCGTTCAGCTATATGTTCAGCCCGGGCTTTGAGCCGTTGCGCAGGCAGGTAGCAATCCGCATGCGTGACGCCGGCGTGGTGGTTGACCCATCAGAAGTCATCATCACCCATGGCTGTGTCGATGCCCTGCAAATGTCGTTGCGGGTGCTCACCCGTCCCGGCGACCTGATCGCGGCAGAGTCGCCGACTTACTACGGCCTGCTGCAACTGGCTGACCTGCTGGGGCTGAAAGTGATCGAGATCCCCAGCGATCCGGCCACCGGCATGAGCCTTGAAGCCCTGCAACTGGCGGCCAATCAGTGGTCGATCAAGGCATTGGTCCTGACCACGCGCCTGAGCAATCCCCTGGGCGGGACAATGCCCGAAGAGCGGCAAAAGCAGTTGCTGCGCCTGGCTTCGGACTTTGATATCCAGATCGTTGAAGACGACATCTATGGCGAGTTGATGTTTGAGGTGGGGCGCACCAAGGCCTTGAAGGCCTATGACCGCCTGGACCGGGTGATCTACTGTTCGAGCTTCTCCAAAACCCTGTCCCCCGGGGTGCGTATCGGCTGGATGATTGCCGGCAAGTTTCAGCAAGAAATCCAGCGCCTTCAGACTTTCACCACTCACTCAGCGTGCAGCGTGACCCAGATGGCCGTGGCGGCCTACCTTGAAAACGGAGGGTACGACCGCCACTTGCGCTATATCCGACAGGAATACAGAAAAAACCTGAGCGCATTCCAGTTGGCCGTGCAGCAGCACTTTCCGGAAGGCACGCAGATGTCGCGTCCTGGCGGGGGGTTTATCCTGTGGGTAAGCCTGCCGGGCCGGGTCAATACCCAGGAATTGCATGTCCGGGCCCTGCAGCAAGGTATCAGCATCGCACCAGGGCTGATTTTCAGTAACACCGAGCAGTTCAATCACTGCATACGGCTGAACTGTGGCACACCCTGGAATCGGGAGGCCGATCGGGCCTTGATGACCCTGGGAATGCTTGCCAACCAGCTCTGCCAGGAGGCTGCGGGTCTGTACGGAGGCGGCCCGGCAGCAGCGGGGATGGCATTTTGACTATAATCAACTTGTCACCCTGTGCGTAAAGCGCGAGCATACGCACCTGAACCGTTAAAGCTGTGGAGTTATGAAAACGAAGTTTTGTGCCGGGCTTGTGCTGGTGTGCGTGTTGAGTGCGTTTAATGCTGTTGCTGCGACAGCAGCCCCGGTGCAACCTGCAACAGCCACCACTGAGGCAAAATCTGCCCACTCTGCGTCAACGTCCGTGGAGAGAACGAAAAAACCTCCTCTCAAAAGACGTGAGCCAATGGCGTCCAAGTCCATTTCGGCCCATGAAATCGCCAAAAAGCGTTTGCCTACCACGAACCTTGATTTGCGATTGCCGCCTGAAATGGTCCGACAGCTCCGCCCTTTGGGCACCATCCCCATGCCTGCGCACAAACCGTTGCTGCCGAACATGTTTGGCGAAAAGCCGGCTGAAGAGAGCCCTTTTCAGCTTAACGGGCGTTTGCTCAGCAACGAGATGAACCTGCAATTGCGCAATGAAGCCCGACACAATGAGATCGAAGGTGCTGCGCTGGATTTCGAGTTCAAGCAATAAGTGCCTGGCAGTGAAAAACAGGCTTCTAAACTGACTGTTCAGTCATTGCCATTTATGGACACATTCTGCTGAACGGTCAATTTCAAACACCTGTTCCAGCGAGTACTATCCCTTGTCATCAACACACTTTGCCCCGAACGAGGAGCTAACGTCATGAATTGCCGTGAAGGCTGTGGCGCCTGCTGCATAGCCCCTTCCATCAGTACCCCGCTGCCCGGCATGCCCAACGGCAAGCCTGCCGGGGAACGCTGCCTGCATCTTTCTGTCGACTATCTGTGCGGTTTGTTCGGTCAGCCTGAGCGCCCGGCTGTGTGTGGCGACTTCAAGGCCGACATCGAAGTGTGCGGCAGCAACCGGGAAGAAGCGATCAATCTGATCGGTTGGTGGGAGCAGATGACAGCGGCATAGTGTGTTCGTGTCCAGTTAACAGACCTTCAACAATAAGGAATAAGACAATGGGTTCGTTGCATCGAGTGGCATTGGTATGTGGTTTGAGTGTTCTGATAACGGGCGTGGCCCAGGCTGAAGACTGGAAGGTCGCCAAGGACCAGGACGGCATCAAGGTGTCGCTGAGTGAAGTCGCCGGTTCCCAGTACAAGGCTTACCAGGGGGTGACCACCATCAAGGCGCCGCTGGCCAAGATCAGCAAGCTGCAGGAAGACGTGGCGGGCGCCTGTGCCTGGATTCATGAATGCCAGACGCAAAAACTGCTCAAGCATGAAGGTGACCAGAGCTGGACCTACACCCAGTTCAAAACGCCATGGCCGGTAACGCCGCGTGACTCGGTACTGCTGGTGACCACGGCCCAAGGCGCTGATGGCAGCCTGACCCGCACGCTCAAAGGTCAGCCGACCTATGTTCCTGAAGAAAAAGGCTTTGTCCGGGTTGCCCAGGTTGACGGCTTTTGGAAGCTTGTGCCAAAAGGCGACAACCTCACCGAAGTGACTTATCAGGTGCACACCGAGCCAGGTGGCAGCGTACCGTCCTGGTTGGCCAACAAGTTTGTGGTCGATGCTCCGTTCAACACCCTCAAGGGCCTAAAAGAACGCGCTGAAAAGCCGTAATCCTTTGCAGGTCTCGCCTGGCCCCGGGCAGCGCATCTGCCCAGGCGCCGGGTATCCGGCTTTTTGAGCGGCCCTGTTGCTGAAAAAAACGTGTTGAAATTCATGTATTCCCCTCTTGGCAGACGTCTCACACCAGGGCTACTCTGCATTCAGACCAGCGAAGTATTCGACTGGCTCTGATCTTGTTCGCTACATGCTTATTACCTCCCTTTTAAAGGCCTGATTGCGCCGAAAAGGGAGTGCTGAATGTCTATCCATTGCGAGGAGGACGTTTCATGAGCACAGCCCATCAAGAAGACCTCAGCAGCTATGTGCTGCGCCGCATGAAAGAAGGCGGTTTTGATTTTTCACGCATCCATCCCATCGAGTTTTACGCGATCTTCCCGGACGAGGAGCGGGCGCGCCGAGCTGCAGGCAAATTTTGTGGTGAGTCCCTGAATGCACAGATCAACGTGCGCGATGACGGCGCATGGCATTTGGAGTTGAGTAAGGTGATGTACGCCACCTATGGTGGTATCGGTGATTTTGAGCAGGACTTCGAGGCTGTAGTGGTGCCGCTCGGCGGCATTATCGAGGGTTGGGGCGTCAAGCAGGAGGTACGTGGCCTGTTGAATTAACGTGGGTTTGACTGGTTAGCGGCTGGCCTGAGGGCTGGCCGTTCCGGTTTTTGCGGACAGTGTTTTGGTGCGCAAACCTGCAGCCGTCGAAGACGCGCAGAGGCTGCACGTCTTCGGCATTCAGGCGCGTCTTTAGCCGATGACTTTGGTCAAGTTCGGCAAGATCAGCAGCAAGGTAGTAGCAAAGAGGATGAGTCCGGCCTGACGTACTTTCGTATGTTTGAACATGGCTATCTGCCTTTTTTTGTTATTCCTGAACGACAATGCCTGCGACAGGGGCTCCAGACCTTTAAAAAGCATGGCCCCAGCGACAGGCTTAACATTAGAGCCCTCATAACATATGGCTTAGAACCCTTTAACATCATCCAAGCGCAGTAAGTTTCTAAAAAGCTATTAGGTTTTTTTAACTCGCGCTGTCACCCCGTTGCTAGACGCAACGGGCTCGCAAACAGTCAATTTTATTAGCCCCCTACCGTTCGTCAGTGAGCATTGCCCCGGTATCTTTTGCCCGGCAAAAAGCGAGAACTCAACCTTTGATATGGCCGTTGGCCGCAGGCGGGAACCACGTTCAGTACTTGCCTTGAAATGCCGTTTCAAGGCAGGCTCTGTCGCGTTGCCATCATTACTTTCGCTTTTATCGTGCCAGGTACTTTTATGTCGCTACGCATTTGCATTCTGGAAACCGACATTCTGCGTCCAGAGTTTGTTGATCAATATCAGGGCTACGGGCAAATGTTCGTGCGGCTGTTCTCCACGCAGCCAATTGCGGCGCAATTCAGCGTGTTTAACGTGATGCATGGCGAGTACCCGTCTGACGACCAGATGTTTGATGCTTATTTGGTGACTGGCAGCAAAGCCGATTCGTTTGGCACCGATCCCTGGATTCAGACCCTGAAAAGCTACTTGCTGACCCGCTTTGAGCGTGGTGACAAGCTGCTCGGCGTTTGTTTTGGTCACCAGTTGCTGGCGTTGCTGCTGGGCGGCAAGAGCGAGCGCGCCACCCAGGGGTGGGGCGTCGGTACCCATCAGTACAAGCTGGCCGCCAAGACGCCGTGGATGAGCCCCGTGGTTGAGGAACTGACGCTGCTGATCAGCCATCAGGACCAGGTAACGGCCTTGCCGGAAAACGCCACGGTGATTGCTTCGAGCGATTTTTGCCCGTTTGCTGCATATCACATCAACGACCAGGTGCTGTGCTTCCAGGGGCATCCCGAGTTTATCCACGACTATTCGCGGGCCTTGCTGGATTTGCGCCAGGAGCATCTGGGCGAGCAGATATACAGCACCGGTATTGCCAGCCTGGGTCAGGACCATCATGGTCGGACCGTGGCCGAGTGGATGATGCGCTTTGTGGCGCAGAAGCCGTAAGCATCAAGCCGCAAGCTTCAAGCTTGCGGCTCAAGTCTACAGCCAGCCGGAGCGCTTGAAGCTGACCCACAGCCCGGTGACGCCCAGGGTAATGAACCCCAGCACGCCGAAATAGCCGTAATGCCAGCTCAGCTCCGGCATGTTCTGAAAGTTCATCCCGTAAATGCCCGCCACCGCAGTGGGGAAGGCCAGAATTGCTGCCCAGGCTGCGAACTTGCGCTGCACAATGCTTTGGCGTGACGATTCCAGCAAAACGACGATTTCAATCGTTTGGGTGGCGATGTCGCGCAGGGTGGTGAGGTCTTCCATCTGCCGGGTGACGTGAATCTGCACATCGCGAAAATACGGGCGCATGTTCTTGTCGATAAAGGGGAAGGTCAGGCGCTGCAGCTCTTCGCTGATTTCCACCATGGGCGCCACATAGCGTCGCAGTCGCAGCACATCGCGGCGCAGGGCATGCAGGTGCACTATGTCGGCTTCATTGAGGGCGTTGCCCAGAATATTCTGTTCGAGCTGGTCGATTTCGGCGTGGATGGCTTCGCTGACGGGCTGGTAGCTCTCCGTCACGAAGTCGAGCAGGGCATACAGCACGAAGTCTTCGCCATGATCCAGCAGCAGCGGGCGTGCTTCACAGCGCTGGCGTACGGCCTTGTAGGAGGCCGAGTGGCCATTGCGGCTGGTGATGATGTAGCCATTGCCGGCAAAAATATGGGTTTCGACGAACTCCAGTTTGCCTTCATGCCGAACCGGCGAATAAATAACGATAAACAGCGCATCGCCAAAGGTTTCGAGCTTGGGGCGGCTGTGTTGCTCAAGGGCGTCTTCGATGGCCAGTTCATGCAGGTTGAACTGGCGTTGCAAGTTGCTCAGCTCCTGCGCGTCGGGTTGTTCCAGACCAATCCAGACGAAGTGCCCGGGTTTTTTAGCCCAGGCAATGCCTTCGTCCAGAGTGATATTGGTGACTTTCTTGCCTGCGTTGTAAACCGCAGCAGCAACAACTCTCCCCATAGTTCTAATCGCTTCTTCTTCAAAGGGTTATGGCACGAAGATGCAGCTTAGCGCGCAATTGACCTCTTTGAGTTGATAACCGTTCAGACGTTCGGGTTAGAGGCTGTGGTGTTGCCCCTGTTGACGCTTGGCGCATCACTGTTTTGTTGGGCCAGCAGCTCGCGGTCCATGGCTTCGATGCACTCGCGCATCTGCTCGCGGCATTGCTCCATCAACTGTGGCATGTCATCCAGGGTCAGGCCGGCAGTCGGGATCGCTGGCAAAGAGCGAATCTGAATATCCGCACTGTGCCAGCGGTTGAGCTTAAGGTGCTGGCTATAGGTGCTCACGCAGACCGGCACAATCGGTACCCCGGCAGTAATTGCCATCTGGAATGCGCCTTTTTTGAACGGCAGCAGGGTTTTGCCGAAATTGCGCGTGCCTTCGGGGAAGACCCAGATGGACGTGTCTTTTTCTTGCAGGGTGCGAGTGGTGGTCAGCATGGATTGACGGGCTTTTCGGGCATTGCCCCGGTCAATCAGCACGTTACCTGCCAACCAGAACAGCTGGCCGAACAGGGGTACCCACTTCAGGCTTTTCTTGCCAATGCAGACAGTGCGTCGCGGCACTACGTTGCCGAACACAAACAGATCGTAGTTGGACTGATGGTTGGCGATGACCACGCAGCTTTGCGGTTTGTCCATCAACGGCCCGACTTCGGTCTTGAGCTTGTAGCCCAGGATCCACCTGGACGGCCAGGCATACAGTCGCGCGCACAGGCGGCTGTTGTCCGGGTTGAAGGGACGGCATATACCCAGCAGTACGCCCAGCACTCCTGCGATCATAAAATGCAGGCACATCAATAACATACGTATCAAAAATAGCATTTATAGGCCCGCTGAAACTAAAGTGGGCGCAGTGTACGGATGTGCACTGGATTCAGCAATTACCCCGACACAAGTAGGAGATGGCTGAAGTTTTAGCATTTGTTTCAGGGAGGCTGCCGAGGTGCGGGCTAGAGATGTTCGAGGGGAATTGACGAGAGGCGAGGGGAGGCACTGACCCGACCGCAGGTTGCAATCGGGGCAGGTTTTTGAGGGCTTGGATCAGAGCGGGTGGAGCTGATCTTCCTCGATGGCCTTGTCCAGGGTTTCCAGTAGCTCTTTGCGCACTTTGAGCTTGGTGTTCCTGTGGGCCTTCATGTTGATCTTCTTCAGCTGACGGGCCACTTCAAGGGCTGCGGCCTGCAACTCTTCAGGTTTGACCACTTGATCGAGGAAGCCTGCGTCGACCGCGGTGGTCGGGTTAAACATTTCGCCATTGATCACTGAACGATGGAATGCCGATTTGCGCAGCCGGTCGCGGGCCAGTTCAATCCCGGCGTGGTGCATGGTCATGCCGATTTGCACTTCGTTCAGGCCAATGCTGAACGGACCTTCGACGCCGATGCGGTAATCCACCGACAGCAACAGGAATGCGCCCTTGGCCACTGCATGGCCCGTGCAGGCGATCACGATGGGAAATGGATGCGCAAGCATGCGGCGAGCCAGAGTCGACCCCTGCCTGACCAGCTCAATGGCCTGCGCCGGGCTGGCCGTCATGACCTTCAAGTCGTAACCACCGGAGAGAATGCCCGGCTGCCCGGTAATAATGACGACGGCACGATCCTGCTCGGCCTGATCCAGTGCTGCGTTGAGCGCAGTGATCACGTCAGGGGAAAGGGCATTCACCTTGCCGTTGCTCAAGGTCAGCGTGGCGATACCGTCTTCCAGGTGGTAGGCAATCAAGTCACTCATGGCGCAATTCCTTGTTTTGAAGTGGAGCAGACGTTACCCAGCCCCACGGCGCAGGTAAAGCGCTATGACTGACTGATGAGTCAGGCGATTGGCCTGTGCCTTCTATATAGAGGCTTATATAGAAGGCGGCGCAGCAACGGTGACGGGGGAGGGGGCAAAGCGCCAGGGCCGGGATTTGGCAGAATCACCCGCCCCGGCCATGGCTCAAAAACAGCTAATTGCGTAAGCACATGAAAATTCTGAAAAAAACATTTGTCATATCGAAAGCTTTCGACTACATTAGCGCGCCTCGACAGACAGAACTTGTTTGAAGAGATACGGTGAAGTGTCCGAGTGGCTTAAGGAGCACGCCTGGAAAGTGTGTATACAAGAAATTGTATCGAGAGTTCGAATCTCTCCTTCACCGCCACATTAAGTAAACACAAACCCCTGATTTTCCTAGAGAAAGTCGGGGGTTTGTGGTTTCTGGCGTCTGGAAAAGGGCGGTATGGGAACATCCATGGGAATCAGGGCTGCTGAGCTGCCCGTGTACTGGCCTAATGCACTTGATGGTGTAGCGTGCGCTGATGCAGAACGCGCCCGATTGGCGTCAGGCGCGTAATTTAGGCTTCGCGTTGATCTTCGATGGTTTAAATCACCGCGTAGGCAAGAGCCGCCAGGTTCTGTGCGCGTGGATCAATCATGGTGTGGCCGCCTGATGTGGTTGTCACAAAGCTGAAGCTTACGTCACGCTCTGCATCTGCGAAGGCAATTGGGCCGCCAAGCCCGATATGGCCAAAGGTGTTGGGCCCCATGCAGTGTGAAGCATCCGGATCGGCTTTTTGTTCCATCATGCAGCCCAGGCCGTAACGCATTGGCCGCTTCCAGATGCGATCCATACCGTTGCTTTGCTCCTTGGTGAATTCATTCAGCATCTCGGTGCTGATCAGGCGCCCAGCCAGTAAGGTGCTGTAGAAGCTTGCTAACCCGCCTGCCGTGCTGTGTGAGCATGCACCGGGTTGCTGAAAAGCCCACCATTTGGGGTCGGACGAACGCTTGGGAGACATTCCCGGATTAGTGAATGCAAGCGTGGAAATGTCCTCTGAGTGAGCAGTCACCACGTCGCGCAAGTGTTGCGAATAAGGGTCTCCTACTCGCCCCTTGGCCGAGTCAAAATGGGCGATGCGGTAGAAATCCTGCTCTTGCACTCCAAGATGAACCTCTAACCCGTTGGGTTGCGTGATTTCCTCATGGATAAAGGTACAAGGGGCACGCCCGTCCGTTCGCCGAATCAGTTCCCCGATTATCCAGCCATACGTTGTCGTTCCATAACCCAGCGCGGTTCCTGGTTGCCACCATAAAGGCTCGGCAGCCAGAACATTAACCATCTGCTCCCAGTCATACATCGCAGGGTTCCGGTCCGGGAGCCTTAACGCCGGAATTCCAGAGGTATGGCTCATGACGTGGCGCAGGGTAACCTGGCCTTTACCGCCTTGGGCGAACTCAGGCCAGTAGTGAGCCACCGGGATGTCCAGTTCCAGTTTCCCTTTCTCGACCAGCATCAATGCAGCCACTGCAGCGAACGGTTTGATAACGCAAAATGTATTAACCAACGTATCTTTGTTCCAGGCTTTATTGCCATCAAGGTCCGATGAGCCTGCCCATAAATCCACAACAGTCCTGCCGCCGACGTTTATGCAAAGTCCTGCGCCTCGCTCTTGCGGATCATTGAAGATGGCTTCAAAAGCGCTTTTGACGCCGTCGAATTCAGGGGCACATATTCCTTTTGCTTCCATGCGTCATGCTCCATGCAGTAATCCACAGTGTGTTAAAGGCATGCGTAAAGTGCAGGGTAGATGCCTCGCACATAAAGCATGTCGTTGATAAAGGCGTAACGCGTTCTGAGTGGTCACTGGCGTTGTTTTATAACGACGTGAAACAGAGATAAGAGGGTTTTTTTAATTAAGCATCCGGGAGTGTAAGGTTGTAACGGTTTGCGCGTTTATAGGTGCCAAAGTCATTAAATCTGACGCCGGCTTCAGCCAATACTTTATGGGCGAAGGGGGCTGTCATTTGGCGCAGATAGAAAGGATCCTTGACCACAAAGTGATGAATGCAGTGGGTACTTCCAAAGTTGAAGCAAAACAACTGGAATGGCCACAGCCACCACCGATTCATGACCTGGGTTTGCTGCAAGGCATTGCGTGGCATGACGTCGCCGAAATAGTGAATGTTGGAGCTGATAAAAAACAGGCAGAACTGGCGGATGATATTGGGCGCGACGATGATCACCACTGCGCTATTGACCACGCCCATCAGCATTGATGTGGCCGGGGTAGGCTCAACGGTGAGCCCCATCAGCGAGCTCGCCCATGTGTACAAGTGGTAACCCAGGAAAATATACCAGCAGCCCCAGTACAAGAGGCCCATAGGCGCATTTAATCGAAGCACCTTGACGGTCAACCTTATTTTTTCTTTCCAGGTGGGTGCGAACAAGGCATTTACAATGCCAAAGACAAAACCGTCGACGAGCTTTAAAAAGCGCTTGGCGCCCCACCGACTGCCGCTGGTTGTGATCCAGGCTTCTACATCGGACTCGGCGGTCTCAAGGACCAAGTGCAACACCTGATGTAAGGTGTTGCCATGCCAACGAAGTACACACATCTCAGCACTGAGGAGCGCGTCGCCATCATGGTGATGCAGCTTCAACAACTCACCCTGCGAGCTATCGCCGTTTTACTCAGACGTCATCCCAGTACCATTAGCCGTGAGATCCGGCGGCACAGCCAACTGGGGCGATACGATTCATCTCACGCCGCAAGCCGGGCGCGAGTGCTACGTCACAAGCCGCGCCGTCAGTCTCGCTTGTGCTCTGGCTCTGAACTGTTCCAAGTGATCATAGAAATGTTGCGCATTGGCTGGTCACCCCAGCAAATCGCTAGCAGACTACGCCGTATCTGGCCCGATCACCCCGAGCGATATGTGAGTCACGAAACCATCTACCTGGCCATTTATGCCTATCCGCGAGGCGAGTTAAAACGCCAGCTCATCAGCTACTTGCGCCAAGGTAAAGGCAAGCGGCGCCCGCGCACCCAGAGTGCCATACGTCGAGAGCGCTATCCTGCTGAGCTCAGCATCCACTTGCGCCCACCGGAGGTCGCAGACCGCCTTGTTCCAGGGCACTGGGAAAGTGACCTGATCATCGGGGCCAACAACCGCTCCGCTGTCGCCACGATGGTTGAGCGCACCAGCCGTTACGTGATCCTGGCAAAACTCGACGCACCGACCGCCGATGCAGCCGCTCAAGCCATTAGCCGAGAGATGTCGCGGATGGCACCCTCCCTGCTGAAAACCATGACGCACGACCAAGGCAGTGAAATGGCCCGCCACGCCGAAATCACGGCCCATACCGGCATGAAGATTTACTTTGCAGATCCGCACAGCCCATGGCAGCGCGGCAGCAATGAAAACACCAATGGCTTGCTGCGCCAGTATTTGCCAAAAGGCACGGATCTCTCTCTGGTCACCCAGGAGCGACTGGACGAAATTGCCGACTTGCTGAACACTCGGCCACGCCAAACGCTGGGCTGGAAATTTCCGGTCGAAGTACTGGTTGAATACCTTCAGCTATTAGCGAGCAACAAGCTCGAAACCATCAACTGACTGTTGCACTTGGAACCTGAGACCGCCGTTGAAAAAACCGGTTTGAAAGTGGAGTACGGAGCGAAGGGGTGAATTGTTCAGCGTCTCCTTAGCGGATGCTATACGGGTATCGACGTGCCTATCCAATGTAAGAGAAAACAGCGTATTCGAAACCATTGAATACAAAAAACGCGACCTCTTTCATTCCCATTTTCAGGTGAGCACGAAGCGATGGTTCATTGTCTTTACGAATGAAAAGAATCCCCTCCCTGCCAGGCTCAAGGCGCCGGAGATCCGCGAACATTGTCTGCGCCAACCCCTTACCACGCTCTTCCTCTCCAACACAGATCGGACCATATACATAGGCATTCGGCGTACCATCATAAGCGGTGAACATCGCCTGTACGATGGGTAGATCGGCATTCATCTCCCGAGTGGTCGTCATCAAAAAGCCGGTTATACGCTCACCGCGACGCGCAACGATCATAGGCATTTCTTGCATCATTGCTGCCACACGGGATCGCGGTAGGCTCGCAGCGAGAGAGCCACCTCGCTCTGTCTGATTCGCGGCCTGAAGCTCTAGTATTCCATCCAAGTCGGCCTCGTTGGCCCTGCTCACACTGGCCTCATGATTCGTCATCGATACATCTCCGGTAGCTCTTGGTATTTTTTTGATGCCTCTCAGGATGGCGATACGTGCTTAGAATTTCAACTCTTGGCTAATGGATGGCGGTCTCAAGGACCAAGTGCAACACCTGATGTAAGGTGTTGCCATGCCAACGAAGTACACACATCTCAGCACTGAGGAGCGCGTCGCCATCATGGTGATGCAGCTTCAACAACTCACCCTGCGAGCTATCGCCGTTTTACTCAGACGTCATCCCAGTACCATTAGCCGTGAGATCCGGCGGCACAGCCAACTGGGGCGATACGATTCATCTCACGCCGCAAGCCGGGCGCGAGTGCTACGTCACAAGCCGCGCCGTCAGTCTCGCTTGTGCTCTGGCTCTGAACTGTTCCAAGTGATCATAGAAATGTTGCGCATTGGCTGGTCACCCCAGCAAATCGCTAGCAGACTACGCCGTATCTGGCCCGATCACCCCGAGCGATATGTGAGTCACGAAACCATCTACCTGGCCATTTATGCCTATCCGCGAGGCGAGTTAAAACGCCAGCTCATCAGCTACTTGCGCCAAGGTAAAGGCAAGCGGCGCCCGCGCACCCAGAGTGCCATACGTCGAGAGCGCTATCCTGCTGAGCTCAGCATCCACTTGCGCCCACCGGAGGTCGCAGACCGCCTTGTTCCAGGGCACTGGGAAAGTGACCTGATCATCGGGGCCAACAACCGCTCCGCTGTCGCCACGATGGTTGAGCGCACCAGCCGTTACGTGATCCTGGCAAAACTCGACGCACCGACCGCCGATGCAGCCGCTCAAGCCATTAGCCGAGAGATGTCGCGGATGGCACCCTCCCTGCTGAAAACCATGACGCACGACCAAGGCAGTGAAATGGCCCGCCACGCCGAAATCACGGCCCATACCGGCATGAAGATTTACTTTGCAGATCCGCACAGCCCATGGCAGCGCGGCAGCAATGAAAACACCAATGGCTTGCTGCGCCAGTATTTGCCAAAAGGCACGGATCTCTCTCTGGTCACCCAGGAGCGACTGGACGACATTGCCGACATGCTGAACACTCGACCACGCCAGACACTGGGCTGGAAATTTCCGGTCGAAGTACTGGTTGATTACCTTCAGCTATTAGCGAGCAACAAGCTCAAAACCATCAACTGACTGTTGCACTTGGAACCTGAGGCCGCCCTCCGTACCGGACGCTTTGTGGTGATGAAAGTGCAACTCGCGCCGCAACCAGGGGCTTGGCATGCCGGGACGAGCTATCCAGCACAACAGCAGCATCAGGTTGTGTACCACGGGTTGTTTTCTGAAATACAGGCGATGAATCAAGTCGTGTTCAAGTTCATGAATGAATGACGTCAACAACGCATTGATTAAAATACACAACCAACCGGGGATAAGGCCTTTTATATACAGCGTGCCTGTGACAATCATGCCGGTAACAGAAAGAGCCATCACACTGGCGCCTATTACATTCTGAAAACCTAATGCGCGATAGCGTTTACGCAGCTCATTACTGTGCTGTGTGATTTTTTGAGTCACGTCGTTAATTAAATCCTGCTCTGTTTTTGACAGAGTTGTACTGGGTGCTCGATAGGGGGTGTTCATCACTTCATCCTTTGAAGACGATGGGTTGGGGTTGCTGACCTAGAAAAGCACATTTAATTATTTGGGCAAGTTTTAAACGGTTTATTGAGGTCTGGTCAGACGAGTGGATATAAATCGTTGTATTGTCTGACAATAAGTTTATTGCGATGGATTAACTTTCGCGTCGGGTTAAATACTGTTCTGCCAACGAGCGACTCAATAAAAGATACCCGGATTGCTAATGCCTGTCAGTTAAGGAGGCCTGTGGGAGCGGGCTTGCACGCGATGCAGACGACACGATCAGATAATCAAACCTCGCCGCTCCAATCGCGAGCAAGCCTGCTCACGCAAGAGCCAGCGTCCCCACTTAATACCCCGGATGGCCCTTTTTGGATGTCCATTGTTATCGAGACAGGCGAGCCAGAAATCTCGGGCGAGTGCTCGGCCGTGTTGCTCCGGGTTGCAGGGATTGATGCGTTACTATCCTGCCCTGGCAATCATCATGGACGACTGAGTGCATCGGTCGTTCCCTTGAGTGCTCCGCTTCGAACTCAAATGGATTTAGACGATTATGAAAGTGCTCTCCCTTGGCGTGCTGTTGTTGCTGACCGCCGGTTGCGTCCAGGTCCAGCAGTACACGCCCCCACCCGGTGTGCCGCAGGCGCAGATTCGCAGCGAAATGGACGCGTTGAGCAACTATCGCAACTACCTGACCCTGACCGAAGCTCCGATTGTGGGCTGCAAGTACGGCAGGACAGTGGTGGTGAAGCCGGGTAGGCAATTGTTCGCTGTGCGTGACAAAACATCCCGTCCAGCAGGCTTTATCCCGGTAGAGGCGGCCAAGCCGCTGCATTGGGTGGTGGACGGTTCAGCCAATGCTGGTCGTTCCTGCAGGATCGAATTTGTCAGTGAGTTCGCCCCGGGGGGCCGCTATGTGATCAAGGGCGGTATTATCGAGAACCCAGAGACTTACGATTCGTGCCAGGTCAAAATTTTTCGCGAAGACACCGGAGTGCCTCTGCGGATGGTCGATCCGGCAACGCTCAAGAACGACTGTGCTTTGGACAAGTTGCCGTTTACGGCGCGTTGATCATTGCAGGCAAGGACGTGTAGTCGCTGACGAGCAGCGCGGGGCTGCGTCCTTCGACGCAGTCGTCGCACAATTCGCTGCTGCAAGGTGCCCGTTAAGCCCGGATGGCTGGATGTGTGATCACTGTGTCGGCACGTCACGGTAAATATGCAAACAGTCTCATCTTTAATAGTGAGCATTATCGGCAACTTAGAAGAGTATGAGTAGTGTCATATTGAGTGGCCGGATTTATTTGCGCTGAGGTACCTTGCATGTTTTTAGTTCTGACCTAATATCTGTTCGCACTAAGCAGCGTGACTCGATCCCAGGACAGGTTTTCTGTCGCGCCTGCTTTCCAATCGTTTGGCGTAGAAGGAACTACGATGAATGTTGACTGGCAAGGTGCGGGTGATATCCAGGCTATTTTTGGTACGCTGATCGACGAGGAACTTAATCGTACTGTCGAAGAGCGTGACCGTCTTTCTATTCCCATCTCCAACGCGCTGATAGAAAAGTTTGCGCGACTGGGACTGTATAAATACAACTTGCCAACAGTGTGGGGCGGCCAGGAGGTTGGTTATGCCAAGTGGGGGCATGTGCTGGAAAAGCTGGGGTATTTGTCCACAGACTTATCGTTTCCGTTTTTGGTATCCGTAAGGATGTCGTTTATTTCTTTTTTGATTGCGGTGGGTCGCAAAGATATAAATGACGAGTACCTGAATAACCTGATTGCGGGAAAAACAGGCGGTGCATTTGCCTATACAGAAGATGCTGATGCTTTTTCTTTTGTTTCCCGCGCCGTACCGGCTCCGGACGGTGAAACCTACACGGTTAACGCTGTGAAAAAAATCGTCACCGGGGGCGAGACAGCCAATTATTTTTTGCTGTTTGTGCACGGTGAAACCACCGATATGCAAGTATTCCTGGTACACGCCGACGATCCGGGTGTCGTTGTTACACCCAGTGTGATGCATGGCTGTCGCTCAACAGGGATTGCATGTTTGACGTTGACGGATGTGCGCCTGGATAAACAACGCTTGTTGCTGGCCACGGACGGCCTGAGTTTTGCGCAGCGTTATTTCCTTAATTGTCGACGTTCGTTGCAAACCACTTTGTTTTTAGGGCGCGCTCGCGCCGTTATTGAAACCACCGTGGCTTATCTGCAAAAAACCATTCGCTACGATCAACAGTTGATCGATATGCAGCATGTACAGGCCTGTATTGGTGAAATGTACATGGCGCTCGAGTCATCCCGAACCCTGGTCCATTACTCACTGGAGCGTCAGGTCAGGCAAGAGTCCGACCTGTACTGGGATGCAATCGCCTCAATGGCCAAGTACCAGGCGGTGGAGGAAGTCAACAAAATAGCCCTGAAAGCCCTGAACCTGACCGGTGGCTGGGGCTATAGCGAAAGCAGTGGTATTGGCAGGGCGCACCGCGATTTTACTGCCCTGGTGGCAGGGGCCGATCCGCAGGAGAAGCTCAAGGTTGATATGGGTATTCGTTTGGTGCACGACCTGGACATGATGTCCCAGCGTTTTTCAAAAAAGGAGAGTCAGACATGAAGATCAAATTGTCAGGCAATTTGGCGCGTTTTGTTAACTACAAAAAAGAGTTGCAACTGGAGGGCGATGGTATCCACACGGTGGGGGACGCGCTGCACAAGTTGGTGGTGAATTACCCGGTGTTGAAAGACATTATTTTTGACAAGGCGCACAACGTTAAAAAAGGCTATTTAATTTCATTGAATGGAGAAAAAGTTGACTCGACCACCCCGGTAAGTAAAACAGATGGTAATTGTATTGATATTTTTACTGCGATAGCCGGGGGTTGATGCCATGCCATCCAGAACACTCAAGGTCACCCATCCGGTAGAGTCCATGTTGTTTGGCCCTTTCCAGTTCCATGCGCACTCGCTGATGCTGCTCAGTTTCAGTTCGATGTGGTCCTGGGGCAGTACATACCTGTCAGTTTCCTTTCCGGGGATGATCAAGGACTATCATCAGGGCATGGTTGCTGTTGGCGCCGAAGTTGAATATGTCGAACCTTTTGAGATGTTCTCGGCCGATGAGTTTTCGGTGTCGGTCGATGAATTTAAAGTGCGCCAGGGCAACTCTGTTTTTCAAGTGCTGCACCTGATTCGTGCCCAGGGCATTGTAGTGGCCAGGGTCAAGGTGCGTTGGAAGCTGCTGGAACTGGATGGTGATGAAGCATTGTCCGCAACGCCAGGCGTTATTCGGCCTGCTTTATTGAAAAAATTTCTTCCCGAAGAAATTGACCCTTCACGGGTTGAGCGACCGTTGTTGGCGCAGCTGGATAACTTGAAAGAGCATGGGCAGCTTTGTGCCGAGTATGAACATGACTTCACCCTGTTTAGGCATCGCTGTGAAGTGGCCGATCAATGGGCATTCTTTGAGTTACCCACACTGGCTTCGGAAAGCAGGGAGTCATTAATAGATGCCTTGCAGGAAGACCCTGGCGAACTTTCCAGCTCACTGGGCTTGGCCCTGAAAAACATTCACATGGAATGGCGTTGCCCTTTTTATCTTTTGGAAAAGGGCCGTGTAAAAACACAGGCTTATCGGCTGCAGGGCAAACTGTATTTTGCACATCATGTTTTCAACCTGACGCGAGCCAATACACTGGCAGCGATCGTGATTGAAGAGTTTTAAATGCGACTCAGGTTTTTTGTCTATCTCGTCAACCCGATCCTGGAAAAGTGAAGGGAGCAACACCATGAGCAGGGAGGCTAATGCGATTGAACACGACCAGCTAACAGCTGGTGAGATGGGGATGTATTCCCGTCACTTGCTGATCCCCGCGATCGGCATAAAAGGTCAGCTGGCATTGAAAAATGCCAGTGTGTTAATGATTGGCGCGGGCGGCTTGGGGTGCCCGGCGCTGCTCTATCTGGCGGCTGCCGGGGTGGGGCGTCTGGGGATTATCGATGCCGACCAGATCAATGTGTCCAATGTGCATCGCCAGGTGCTGTTTCGCATCACCGACAAAGGGCAGAACAAGGCCGATGTCGCCAAGCGGCGTTTGCAAAAGCTCAATCCCTATATCGAGATCGAGACCTGGATCGAGCGCTTCAACCTCGACAATGCCCAGGCCCTTGTGGCCGATTACGACATCATTGTCGATGGCACGGACAATTTCACCGCCAAGTACCTGATCAACGATGCCTGTTTCTATGGAGGCAAGCCGCTGGTGTATGGCGCCATCATGCAGTTCGAGGGGCATGTCACGGTGTTCAACGCGCTGGATGAGCAAGGCCGGCGTGGTGCCAATTATCGTGATCTCTACGATGGTCCGCCTGACGCAGCGTTGGCGCCCAACTGCGCGGAAGCCGGGGTGCTGGGGGTGCTGCCCGGCATGATCGGCTGCTTTCAGGCCAATGAAGTGATCAAACTGATCACCGGGATCGGACGGCCACTGATAAACCGCCTGATGGTCTACGACGCCCTTGAGGCGACGAGTCGGGAGATCAGCTTTTCGCCTGTCGCCGATAACCCGCTTCGGGACCCGATGCGCCCGCCAGTGCTGGAGGAAATGGCGCAAGTCTGTAGCGCGTCAGGCGTCAGCAATGACTTTATGCTGAGCATTGACGACTTTGCCGCGCTGATCAGTGAAACATCGATCCATCTGATTGATGTGCGTGAAGGTGATGAGCGTGAGCAGGTTTCGATCGGTGGCGAACATGTACCGCTGGGTCAGGTGGGCGGGTGGGGTGCGCAGTGCCGGGACGACAGGCCTATTGTGATTTACTGCCAGTCGGGTGTGCGAAGCCAGAAGGCGGCGAGAATCCTCGCGCAGCAAGCGCTCACGTCACCGGTCTTCAGCTTGAAAGGCGGCTTGAGTGCGTTTTTGGGCGCAGATACCTATCCGCAGATGATGGCTGAATTGGTGTTCTGTGAATGCCGCATGAGCCATGAGGCTCGCCTGTAACAAACTTATGGGGTCAGGCTTGCTTGCGACGCAGATGAAATGGTTTGTCTGGCATTCGGTAGCGAGTCAATCGCGAGCAAGCCCGCTCCCACAGGGTCGTCGTTAGAGCGTCGCACTGGCGGTGATCAGGAAGACGGGCCATTGATATCCAGAGCCTTGGAGATCGCTTGTTCTGCCTCGACGAATGCAGGTGTCCTGCCAGCGTCGGCATAAATGTCTTCACCTTCTTCAACCCTGATGACTTTATTACCCTTCACGTATGGCATGGCCTCTTCCGCTTGCATGAGCGCACTGTGGATCAGGCCCCGGGTAATGGTGGCCTCATCCAGCCCATAGGCCTGCGCGAATGCCTTGATTTTGACCAGGTCATGTTTGTGCAGCTCAAGGGTGTATTCAACCCGCTCACTGGATTCCTGGGCTCGGGATTCCCAGTTGTCGAGCATGTCCCTGAAGGTGTCCATAAGGTTTCTCCTGTTTGGCGGCGAGCATTCCAGGACAGTATGGCTCACGGTTCGCTGAGATGACGGCAAGTCCAACGTTGCTCGCCTGTTCTGCAAGCGCTTACAGCACTGAAGTGCCACCCGTCAGAAAAACCGGTATTTATCTAAACCTTTGCTCCCACAGGCCTTCAGATTCTGTGCAGGGAATAAACCTGCCTTTTCTGGAGGACACTATGAAAACCCTGATTGGCCCTAAACGCTTCGTGGCAGGTTGTGCCTTGGTCTGCTCCCTGATCGTGGCGGCCACAGCAGTCGCAGCCAGTCCGGCAGACTTTGTTGATGAGGCACATGCAGCAGGGATTGCGGAGATTGAAACCAGCCGTATGGCGATCAGTAAAACCTCTTCGACGGACATAGAAAGCTATGCCGTGGAGGTGATCAAGGACTACACCAACGCCAATCGGGATTTGAAGGACATTGCCGGCAAGCTGGATCTGCAGGTTTCCACCGATGAGCAGATACTCGACAAGGCCAAAAAGCTGATGCTTGAAGTTCAGGTGGGGGATTCATTTGATGCGGCCTATGCGGCCAATCAGGTTAAAACCCGTGAGGAGGCCATCGAGCTGCTCAAGCAGCAGGCGAACAGCCCTGACTCACCCCAGTTGCAGGCGTTTGCCGAGAAGTATTTGCCTAAACTGGAGATGCACTTGGTGATGGCCCAAAAGCTGGTGGATGCTCATCACAAGTCCTGATGCCTGAATGCAAGCGACGCCCGGTCAATGAGCGGGCGTCGCGTGTGGAGTGGACGGGTTCAGACGGCGATTTCGTTGAAGCCGCAGTACTCTTCCCAGCTCATGTCCAGTGCTTCGGCGACTTCCTGGTGCACTTCAAGGCGCATGCTCTTGAGTTCCTCGGGCGAGCGGGCGATCAGTTCCAGTGCCAGTTCCCAGGCTTCCAGGCCGCGACTTTCGGCTTCATCTTCAAAAGCCCACAAAATCTGTTGCTGACGGTCCTCGGCGCTCAGCTCTTTCATTTCTTCGATCAGTTCAGGGTGCGCCTTGATAAAAGTATCCAGGGCCAATTCGTTACGGGATTCTTTAGGGATCATATGGCGTCTCGGATCGTTAGGACGGTCTGCGCGGGCAGACCGTCGTCAGGGCGTTTTCTCGCATGCTAGCGAGTTCGCCATACGATGAAAAGCGCCATATAGGCGGTTAGCCGACAGGCAGCTGCTTGCTTTCACGCTGCAGGCTGTAGCCCCACACGGCCAGTGCCAGCGTGGCCACCACCGAGCCGACCACCACGATGCCGTCCCAGCCATACACCGGATAGGTCTGGGCGCCCACCAGCGAGCCCAGCGCGCCGCCAATGAAATAACAGGTGATGTAACCGGCGTTCAGACGATTGCGCGCAGCGGGGCGGACTTTGAACACCGCGTTCTGGTTGCTGACGTGCACCAGCTGCACGGCAAAATCGAGCACCAGTACACCGATCAGCAAGGCGACCAATGAGTGGCCGGCAAAGGCCATGGGCAGCCAGCATGCGAGCAGGGCCAGCAGGCCGACGGTAGTGGCCAGTTGGCCTTTGCCGCGGTCGGCCATGCGCCCGGCCCAGTTTGCCGCTATGGCACCGACTGCGCCCGCCAGACCGAACAGGCCGATCACGGCGTCTGAAAAGCTGTAGGGCGGCACGGCCAGCAGGAAGGCCAGCGGCGTCCAGAACAAGGCAAACAGCGAAAAGGTCAGCAGCCCCAGCAGCGAGCGCAGGCGCAAGACAGGTTCTTCGACAAACAGCTTGAACACCGAGCCCAAAAGTTTCGGGTAACTCAGACCTGCGCTCTGGTGATGGTTGGGCAGGGCGCAATAAAGGGCGATGGAGCTGATCAGCATCAATGCGGCAGCCACCAGGTAGATGGTTCGCCAGTCACCGGCAGACGACAGTGCGCCGGCTACGGTGCGCGCCAGCAATATCCCCAGCAGCAGACCGCTCATCAGTGTGCCCACCACCCGGCCGCGACTTTGCGGGTCGGTCAGGCTGGCTGCCATGGGTACCAGGACTTGTGCCGATACTGAAAACAGCCCGGTCATCGCCGTGCCGATCAGCAGCCATGTCAGTGAAGGCGCGAACGCGCTTAACAGAAGGCCCAGGGCGCTGAGCACGGTCATGGTAACGATCAGCCGGCGTTGCTCGAACAGATCGCCCAGTGGCACCAGTAACAACAGGCCGGCGCCGTAGCTCAGTTGTGCGGTGATCACCACGGTGCCGGCGCTGCTCATGCTCAAACCCAGTTCCTGGGCGATGGTGTGCAGCAGGGGCTGTGCGTAATAGTTACTTGCAACAGCCAGGCCGGTAGCGGTGGCCATCAGCAGGATCAGGGCGGTACTTAAAGGTTTGGTGGCAGTTGTAGAAGCGGACATTGACCATCTCGTCGGCATGGAAAGAGCGGCGAAGTATCAGAACGCTGGCGGCGAATGTCACTGAATATGTCGATGATTTTAATTTATAAAAACAAAGCCCCGGGCTCTGACAGCCCGGGGCTTTGCTTGAAGCCGTTGTGCGTGGCTTAGTTGCGACGGCCCAGCAGCAGGCCCACTACCAGCCCGAAGCCGGCCGAGATGGCCACGGTTTGCCACGGATGGCCACCGATATAGTTCTCGGTGGCGTCAACCACAGGCTTGGTACGCTCGCGTACGTTATTGACCGAGTCCAGCGCTTGCTTGAGCTTGAGGCTTACCTGTGCACGCAGGGTTTCGCCCTCTTCGCCGATCAGGGACGCGCTGTCCTTGAGCAGCTTTTCAGATTCGGCAATCAGATCTTGCAGTTCGCTGAACGCTTGATCCTTGATTTGATCTTCAGCTTGTACAGCATTTTTTCGAGCCATTGCGGTACTCCTTGCAGGTAAAAAGGGTGATGAGTAATGGAGTCAACCCAATGCTAAAAAGTTGCATCTGATTTGGGCCAAGTGTTGTCGTGAGCTGACAGAGTAGTCAAAAACCAGGCTAAGACACTGCTTTCTAGGGTGTAAGATGTCACCTAAATTTACGCCGCAGGAAATTCTCATGAGCTTCAACCTCGCCAACAAGCCTCTCGCTGAGCGTGCTGCGCTTGAAGATGAAAAGTCACGTTTGTATGACCTCTGGCAGAGCAATCTCGGCAAGGCCAAAGGGGATGCGGCGCGTTTGTTCGGTGAGCGCGCCAAGCGCAAGGGCAAATGGGCAGAATGGGTGCGCTCGGAACTGGACGCGATGTCGCCTCCGGAATACGCCAACATGGTGCGCAGTGAAGTGAACCGTCTGATGGCTGCCAAGTAACAGCCGTTAATCGATCTCGCACACACTGAATGTTTGCACCGCCCCGCCAACGTTGATCTGCACCTCGTCATCGAGCTGCTTGCCCAGCAACGCAGCGCCCAGCGGTGAGCGCGGGGTGATGACGGTCACTGTGTGCCCGTCGTGATTGAGCTTGAGCCCGGCAGCGTCCGGGGCGAGGAACAGCCACTGCCCGCTGCCGTTTTCGGCCTCCAGATTGACCAGTGCCCCGACCTGAATGCCCTGCGCCGCACTGTACGGCGCGAGGGTCATGGCCTGGCAATTTTTGAGCGACTGGCGGATCTCCTCAACCCTGCGGGCCTGGCCTGTCGCCAGATACGACGCTTCAAGACCAAGGGTGTCGTACTTGTTCTCGGCGATGTTTTCCGCGTGGGTTGCAGCCTCATAGGCGGTTTGCGCTGCGCGCTGGAGCACATCGAGATCGATTTCGAGTTTTTCCAGCATCAGCAGGTGCACAGCGGTCTTGTTCATGGGTCTGGCTTGAAAGAGGCGAGCCGCGATTGTCGCACGAGTGCCCCGCAGATTTATCCGCCTCAAGCCTTCTTTGCGCGTTGAATTATGCGGACAATCAACATTTTGAATATGGGAGCCCGGAATGAAAGCCTCCTGGGATATTTTTTGCAGTGTGGTCGATAACTACGGCGACATTGGTGTGACCTGGCGCCTGGCCCGGCAACTGGCGGCCGAGCACCAGCAGTGCGTTCGCCTTTGGGTCGATGACCTGAAGGCGTTTGTGCCGCTGTGCCCCGAGGCGGATGCCGGTGCGGTGCGGCAATGGCAGCAGGGGGTTGAGGTGTGCCAGTGGCCTGAGCCGTGGCAGCCGATGGATGTCGCCGATGTGGTGGTGGAGGCCTTCGCCTGCAAACTGCCTGAAGGTTATTTGGAAGCGATGAAACTGCGCGAAACGCCGGCGCTGTGGATCAACCTCGAGTATTTGAGCGCGGAAGACTGGGTCAGTGGTTGCCACGGTTTGCCTTCCATGCGGCCCGACGGCCTGAAGCGGATGTTCTTCTTTCCGGGGTTTGATGCGGGGACAGGGGGGCTGCTGCGTGAAGCTGACCTGTTGCAGCGCCGTCGTGCCTTTGAGCAGGACCCCGGGGCCAAACAGGCATTTTTGCAGGGGTTGGGTGTTTTTCCGGCCAGCAATGCGCGGCTGATTTCACTGTTTGCCTATGAAAACACCGGGCTGGCCAGCTGGCTGGATGCCATGGCGGCTGGCAGCGTCCCGACCCACCTGCTGGTGCCCCAGGGGCGGATAATGGGTGATCTGCTGCGCTGGCTCGGTGTGGATCAGCTGGCGCCGGGGGTTGCTGAGGTGCGTGGGGCGCTGACGGTTCAGGCTCTGCCGTTCGTCAGGCAACAGGACTACGACCACCTGTTGTGGAGCTGTGATTTCAATGCGGTGCGCGGTGAAGACTCGTTTGTGCGGGCGCAATGGGCCGGGCGGCCGCTGCTTTGGCACATTTATGAGCAGGAAGAAGACGCGCACTGGGTCAAGCTCAATGCGTTTCTCGCTTTGTACGTCAAAGGCCTTTCACCGGCCGCCGCACAAGCCTTTACCGGGTTGTGGCACGCCTGGAATGGCGGCACCGACATGACGCAAAGCTGGAATTTGCTGCTTGAGCACTGGCCAGAGATCACGGCATACGCCGAGCGATGGTGTCTGGAACAGTCATTGCAGGCCGATCTTGCGCAAGCGCTAGTACTGTTTTATAGAAATTGGATATGATACGCGGCCTAGATTTTTGTAAATCTCAATCCAAATTCGGATACTCGCAATGAAAACTGGTAAAGAGCTTAAACCCGGTACAGTCATCAAGCTCGAAAACGACCCTTGGTTGGTTCAGAAAGCTGAATTCACCAAGTCCGGTCGTAACAGCGCAATCATGAAGACCAAGCTGAAAAACCTGCTGACTGGCTACAAGACTGAAATCGTATACAGCGCTGACGACAAGCTCGAAGACGTGATCCTGGATCGCAAAGAAGCGACCCTGTCCTTCATCAGCGGCGACACCTACACGTTCATGGACACCACTGACTACACCATGTACGAGCTGAACGCTGAAGACATCGAAGCCGTTCTGCCATTCGTTGAAGAAGGCATGACCGACGTTTGCGAAGCCATCTTCTTCGAAGACCGTCTGGTTTCCGTAGAGCTGCCGACCACTATCGTGCGTCAGGTTGACTACACCGAAGGTTCCGCTCGCGGTGACACTTCGGGCAAGGTGATGAAGCCTGCCAAACTGAAAAACGGTACCGAGCTGAGCGTTGCAGATTTCGTTGAAATCGGCGACTGGATCGAAATCGATACCCGTGACGGTGGCTCCTACAAGGGCCGCGCCAAGGTTTAAACCTGGCGTCAACCGCACGATGAAAAAGCCCGACTTCAAGGTCGGGCTTTTTTTTGCCTGGCAAAAAGCCCCGGTTTATCGCTTTGCCCCATGCAGGCGACTGGTTAGCATGGGCGTTCACTAAGAGGGGCCGCAATGCTGATCGATTTTGCAATGTATGGGGCGTTGGGCGTCGTGCTCGGGGCGTTGGGCGGGTTGTTCGGGATTGGTGGCGCCTTGATCGCAATCCCGGTGCTGGGGCTTTGGTTCGGCCTTGATCAGCAAATGGCGCAGGGTACTGCTCTGGTGATGTCCGTGCCTAACGTGTATCTCGCGCTGTACCGCTATAACCAGCGCAACAAGATCAACCTGCGTCAGGCATTGCCGCTGGTGTTGATGAGTTTTTGCTTCGCGTGGTTAGGCGCGACGCTGGCCGTGGGGGTGGATGCGCGCTTCATTCGGTGGGGCTTTATTGGCTTTTTGCTGACCATCACCCTCTACAACCTGTTCAAGCTGTACGGCTCGCCCGGTCAGCCGGCGACCGGTTCGCGCTTTGGCTGGCCCTGGTTTGGCCTGCTGGGTGTGCTTGCCGGTACCACGGGTGGACTGTTTGGTGTGGGCGGAGCGGTGGTCGCAGTGCCGGTGCTGACAAGTGTGTTCGGGACGACCCAGATAATGGCGCAAGGCTTGTCGCTGGCGCTGGCGGCACCCAGCACCAGCGTCACTCTGTTGACCTATGCCCTGCATGGTGAGGTCAACTGGGTGATGGGGCTGGCGATGGCGGTGGGTGGTCTGCTGAGTGTCAGCTGGGGGGTCAAGCTTGCCTATGCGGCGCCCGAGCGCCTGTTGCGCGGTTTGTATTGCGCCTTTTTGCTGCTGTGCGCGGCCTTGTTGGCGATCAAGGCTTAAAGCCCTCGACGATGTACTCGGCAAAACACTCAATGATGGGCGAAGACCCGCTGTTGGGTTTGCGTAGCAGCACAATACTGGCGGAGGGCAGCTGTGGCAGGTTTTCCGCCTCGCCAATAATCCGCAAGTCGGGAGTGAGCAGGCTTTGCAGCTGGGCGGTCACGGCCAGCCCGGTACTCACCACTGCATTGATGGCCGCCAGGCTGGCGCTGGTATAGGCGACCCGGTATTCGCGCTGTTGGATGTCCAGTGCATTGCAGGCCCAGGTTCGGCAAAAGCAGTCGGTGTTGAACATCGCCAGGGGCAAGGGCGTTTGTTCATGGGGCGAGTACCCCTGGGCCACCATCCACACGAAGCGCTCCTGGCGCAGGATCTGCCCCATTTCAGTGCCGGGCTTGCGGGTCACGATGGTCAGGTCCAGATCGTTGCGCTGCAACAGTTGCGACGACGGCTCGCAATGTACCTCCACGCTGATCAGCGGGTAGTCCTGGGCAAAGCGCGACAGCACGCCGGGCAAAAAGCGCATGACGTAATCATCTGGCGAACCGATTTTGACCGTGCCCACCATTTGCGGCTGGCGCAGTGTGTTGAACACCTCGCTGTGCAGCTTGAGGATGCGCCGTGCGTAGCCGAGTAGCACGTGGCCTTCGGGGGTAAGGCTGACATTGCGTCCCTCGCGCTGGAACAGCGCACATTGCAGCACGTCTTCTTCCAGCCGCTTCATCTGCATGCTGACCGCCGACTGGGTGCGATTGACCACTTCAGCGGCGCGGGTAAACCCGCCGTGATCGGCGATCGCGGCAAACGTGCGCAGCAGGTCGGTGTCGATGCTGGGGAATTCGGCCATTGATCAATCTCGCAGATGTGTCGCATAAGAAACATTCGTTGGATTGATCTTAAGTCCGGGCCGAGACTTGAGCCATACCCCAGGAGGTCTCAAGTGATGAAAGGTCAAAAAGGTTTTGTTTGGGTTGCCCGCTCATTGAGCCGGGAGTCGTGGGGGGCGCGTGCAGCGGCCCGCGTTATGCGCTGGCATCAGCTGTACCTGGAGCGTGCGCACCTGAGGAAAATCAGCGATGCGGCACTCAAGGACCTGGGGCTGAGCAGGGCAGATATCGATACCGAAAGCCACCGGGCCTTTTGGGATGACCCGTTCAACAAGTGAGTGCGTGGCGCAGGATGCCCTCTCCCTGTGAGAGAGGGCAGGGTGAGGGGCTTTTCAGCGTTTGACCTGCTTGAGTGTCTCGGCAATCAAGAACGCCAGCTCCAGCGACTGGTCGGCGTTCATGCGCGGGTCGCAGTGGGTGTGGTAGCGGTCAGACAAGCCGTCTTCGGTAATCGGGTTGGCCCCGCCGATGCACTCGGTGACGTTCTGTCCGGTCATCTCGATGTGAATCCCGCCGGCGTAGCTGCCTTCAGCCTCGTGCACCTGGAAGAACTGCTTCACCTCGCCCAGGATCTGCGCAAAGTCGCGGGTCTTGTAGCCGCTGCTGGCCTTGATGGTGTTGCCGTGCATCGGGTCGCAGCTCCACAGCACCTGCTTGCCTTCGCCTTCAACGGCGCGGATCAGCTGCGGCAAGTGATCGCCCACCTTGTCGGCGCCCATGCGCACGATCAGGTTGAGGCGGCCCGGGTCGTTGTCCGGGTTGAGGATGTCGATAAGGCGGATCAGGTCTTCGTTGTTCATGCTCGGGCCGACTTTGACCCCGATCGGGTTGTTGACCCCGCGCAGGAACTCGACGTGGGCACCGTCCAGCTGGCGCGTGCGGTCGCCGATCCACAGCATGTGCGCCGAGCAATCGTAGTAATCGTTGGTCAGGCTGTCGCGGCGCACGAAGGCTTCTTCGTAGTTCAGCAGCAACGCTTCGTGGGCGGTAAAGAAGCTGGTTTCGCGCAGTTGCGGTGAGCTGTCCATGCCGCAGGCACGCATAAAGGCCAGGGTTTCGTCGATGCGATCGGCCAGTTGGCTGTACTTTTCAGCCAGCGCCGAGTTGGCGATGAAGTCCAGGTTCCACTTGTGCACCTGATGCAGGTCGGCAAAGCCGCCCTGGGCGAAGGCACGCAGCAGGTTAAGCGTGGCGGTGGACTGGTGATAAGACTGCAGCAGGCGCTCCGGATCGGGCACGCGGCTTTTTTCATCGAAGCCTATACCGTTGACGATGTCGCCACGGTAGGCCGGCAGCGTGACGCCGTTGATCGTTTCGTCATTGGCTGAGCGCGGCTTGGCGAATTGCCCGGCCATGCGTCCAACCTTGACCACCGGGCAGCCTGCCGCGAAGGTCATGACAATGGCCATTTGCAGCAGGACCTTGAAGGTGTCGCGAATCTTGGCTGCCGAAAACTCCGCAAAGCTTTCAGCGCAATCGCCACCCTGAAGCAGAAACGCCCTACCTTGAGTGACTTCGGCAAACTGTCGGCGCAGTTCACGGGCCTCGCCGGCAAACACCAGTGGCGGATAACTTGCCAGGGTTTGCTCGACGCGCAACAGGTGTGCCGCATCAGGGTAGTGGGGTTGTTGCTGAACCGGCAGGGTGCGCCAGCTGTCAGGTGTCCAGATTTGGCTCATTGCAGACTCTAGTGTTTGTAGGAGATGGCTCATGTTAGCAGCAATTAGTGCGTGACCTGCTGCGCCGCAATGGCCGACAATTGCGCCTTTGCGCTCGACACCGAGTGGTTGTTTTTTACAGCGTTGCGGGTAGTACCGTGGCGCGGCAAGGAGAGGAAATGTCTGAGGAGCGCGTTGAGCGTCTGCTCGCTGAAGTCCATGATGACTTCGGCATGATTCGGGTGCTGGAGGTGGCAGACTACCGCTTCCTCGAATTTGGCGATGCGATCGAGCAGAGTTGTGTGTTCACCGCTGATCCCAGCTGGCTGGAATACGACTACACCCGTGCCATGTTCATCGGCGCGCTGTGCCATGAGGCCCCTGAGAGTGCCTTGTTCCTGGGCCTTGGCGCCGGGACCCTGACCCAGGCGTGCCTCAAGTTTTTACCCCTTGAAGATGTTGAAGCCATTGAGCTGCGCCCGGACGTCCCGCGTCTGGCTATTGAATTTCTGGGCCTGGACGATGATCCGCGGTTGTTTATCCGCATTGGTGATGCCATCGAGCTGCTGGACAGCGCCGAGCCGGCCGATCTGATCTTTGTCGACCTTTATAACGACCTGGGGCCTGCTGCCGGTCATCTGGCGTGGACATTCCTCGAAAACTGCCAAAAGAAGCTTGCCCCCAACGGCTGGCTCATCATCAATCAGTGGGCGACCGATGACGGCAAGCCACTGGGCGCGGCCTTGCTGCGCGGGTTGTATCACCGCCATTACTGGGAGCTGCCGGTGAAAGAGGGCAACGTCATCCTGATGGTGCCTGCCGACCTCGAGCAAACCCTGGATATCAGCGCGCTGAGCGCCCGCGCACAGGCTCTGGCACCGCGCCTGGGCTACTCGCTGGAGTCGCTGATCAAGGCAATTCGCCCGGCGACGTGAGGCCTCAGGATGAAACGTTTTAGCGTTTGCCCCAGAGTGGGCAGGCGTTAAGGGTTTTTTTCAGGTCGAAAATATCGTTAAAGCCCGGTCTACAGAGGGATACAGGCGATTGCCCCCCAAAAAAACCCTTCTTTTTTTTGATAAATCCGGTATAGTGCGCGCCGGCCTTTAGCCGGGCCACGTTTAGGTGTCGCATTTCCCGAAGCACGCTTCGGCTGCTCGTCCGTTTCGCGGACAACTCCTGAACGCTCCATTCATTTAACGTTTTCGCAAATCCCCGCCGACAAAGCAGCCAGGGCGACTCTTGAGTCTTACACGGCATGCGCAGCTTTGGAGCATGGGTCTTTGCGGATGCACTTAGAGGCAGACCCATGACCCAGGAAACCGGCGGCTTCGCCGCTTTTAATCTTAATCCGAACATTCTTGCAGCTGTCATCGCGACTGGCTACGAAGAACCTTCGGCTATTCAGCATCAATCGATCCCGATCATTATGGCCGGTCACGACATGATTGGTCAGGCGCAAACCGGTACGGGTAAAACCGCCGCGTTCGCACTGCCGATCCTGCACCGCATCGATCCTGCTAAGCGCGAGCCGCAAGCCCTGATCCTGGCGCCAACCCGTGAGTTGGCGCTGCAAGTAGCAACCGCTTTCGAAACCTACGCCAAGCAAATGCCAGGCGTTACCGTTGTGGCCGTTTACGGCGGCGCCCCTATGGGTCCACAACTGAAAGCAATCCGTAATGGCGCACAGATCGTTGTCGCCACTCCGGGCCGTCTGTGCGACCACCTGCGTCGCGACGAAAAAGTTCTGTCGACCGTGAACCACCTGGTTCTGGACGAAGCTGACGAAATGTTGAAACTGGGTTTCATGGACGATCTTGAAGTTATCTTCAAGGCTCTTCCTCCAACCCGTCAGACCGTATTGTTCTCGGCAACCTTGCCGCAGTCGATCCGTGCCATTGCTGAACGCCATCTGCGCGATCCGCAGCACGTGAAGATCCAGACCAAGACTCAGACCGTTACCGCGATCGAACAGGCTCACCTGTTGGTTCACGCTGACCAGAAGACCTCGGCTGTATTGAGCCTGCTGGAAGTTGAAGATTTCGACGCCCTGATCATGTTCGTTCGCACCAAGCAAGCGACCCTGGATCTGGCAAGCGCCCTTGAAGCCAAAGGCTATAAGGCTGCTGCGCTGAACGGTGACATTGCTCAGAACCAGCGTGAGCGCGTGATCGAATCCCTCAAGGATGGCCGTTTGGACATCGTTGTGGCGACCGACGTTGCTGCTCGTGGTCTTGATGTTCCACGTATCACTCACGTGTTCAACGTTGACATGCCTTACGATCCAGAGTCCTACGTTCACCGTATCGGCCGTACCGGCCGTGCAGGTCGCGAAGGTCGCGCGCTGTTGCTGGTAACTCCTCGTGAGCGCCGCATGCTGCAAGTGATCGAGCGTGTAACCGGTCAGAAGGTTGCTGAAGTCCGCCTGCCGGATGCTCAAGCTGTTCTCGATGCCCGCATCAAGAAGTTGACCAACAGCCTGACCCCGCTGGTAGCTGACGCTGAAGCAACTCACGGTGATCTGCTGGATCGCCTGATTGCCGATATCGGTTGCAGCCCTCGTGCCCTGGCCGCTGCTCTGCTGCGCAAGGCAACCAACGGTCAGGCTCTGACCCTGGCTGCTATCGAGCGCGATCGCCCACTGGTGCCGAACAGCGCCCCACGTGAGCGTTCGTCCGAGCGTACTGGCGACCGTCCGGACCGTGGTGATCGTGAGCGTCGTGCTCCGGTTCCATTGGCCGAAGGCCGTGCTCGCTGCCGTACCGCGCTGGGTGCGCGTGATGGTATCGCTGCCAAGAACCTGCTGGGCGCTATCCTCAACGAGGGTGGCCTGGCACGTGAAGCAATCGGTCGTATCCAGGTGCGTGACAGCTTCAGCCTGGTAGAACTGCCGGAAGCAGGTCTGGAAGGTTTGCTGGCCAAACTGAAAGACACCCGCGTTGCTGGCAAGCAGCTCAAGCTGCGTCGCTATCGCGAAGATTGATCACGGCTCGCTGTGATTGATCGCTAAAAAAAATCCCCGACTGGTTCGGGGATTTTTTTTGCCTGGGAAAAAGGTCCTGTAGTCGCTGACGCAGCCTCGCTTCTGGCGACTACAAATGCGTGTCAGGCAAATTTATAAATATCCATCCCCAGCGCACCCAGCGTCCATCCCTGGTGGGCAATGCTGAACGCACCACCGGCGCCACGGGCAAAGTACAACGGCAGCAGGTGCTCGTCGCTGGGATGGTTTTTGGCGGCAAAGGGTGCCAGTTCGCGGTAGTGGTGCAGTGCTGCTTCGTCATCACTGGCGAGTTTGTCGATCATCCAGTCACGAAAAGCTTTGGCCCAGGGCTCTATGCTTTCGGGGCCGGCGTGCCAGTCCAGCTCGCGCAGGTTGTGGGTGATGCTGCCCGACCCGATGATCAGGACTCCTTCACTGCGCAGACCTGCCAGCGCGCGGCCCACCTCGGTCTGTGCGGCCGGCCCCAGCTTGCTGGGGAGGGATACCTGCACCACGGGAATGTCGGCTGCCGGGTACATCAACGACAACGGCACCCAGGCGCCATGGTCAAAAGGGCGCTGGGCATCCAGCCGGGCCGACAAGCCATGATCTGCCAGCAGCTGGACGATATGGGCAGCCAGCGCCGGTTCGCCGGGGGCAGGGTACTGCACGGCAAACAGTGCCGGCGGGAAGCCTGCGAAGTCATGCCAGGTTTCGGGTGCCGGATGGCTGGCGACCCTCAGATCCGGACTTTCCCAGTGCGCGGAAACCAGCACGATGGCTTGCGGGCGCTGCAGCTCGGCCGCCAGGCGCTTGAGCGCCGGGCCACTGGCACCCGGTTCCAGTGCTAGCATTGGCGAGCCATGGGAGATAAACAGGCTGGGGAGCATGAAAGACGTCCTCAAGGTTAAGATGCTTCATCTTCATCCCGATCATTGATCTAAATCCAATATAAGTTTTAGTGCTTATCTATCGAATTTAAAGGTGAATCATGCAGCCCGAATTTTGGCACGACCGCTGGGACCGCAATCAGATCGGTTTTCATCTGCAGGCGGTCAACCCTTACCTTCAGCGGCTTTGGTCCGGGCTCGAACTGGAGCAGGGCGGCCGTGTACTGGTGCCTTTGTGCGGGAAAAGCCTGGATTTGAGCTGGCTGGCGTCCAGCGGCTTCGAAGTACTGGGCGTAGAGTTGACCCAGACAGCCGTGGAGCAGTTCTTCAGCGAACAGAAGGTCGAGCCACAGATTCGTCAGCAGGGCGCCTTCAAGGTGTACGAGGCGGGCCCTGTGACCCTCTTGTGCGGTGATATCTTCGCGCTGACGGCGGCCGATGTGGCGTCCTGCGCGGGGCTGTACGATCATGCTGCAATGATCGCCTTCCCTCCCGAGATGCGGGCAGCCTACGCCCGGCATCTGTCCAGCATCCTGCCGACGGGCTGCAAGGGGCTGCTGATTACTCTCGACTACGATCAGTCAGAAATGAAAGGGCCGCCGTTCTCGGTACCGGACGCCGAGGTGCAGAGCTTGCTGGCCCCGGACTGGGCCCTGGAGATAATCGAGCAGCCGGATGTGCTCGATCAGGAGTGGAAGTTCCTCAAAGGCGGCGTGACGCGCCTGGTGGAACGGGTGTATCGCCTGGAAAAAACCGGCAAGGCCTGAATGCGGGCGCAAAAAAAGGGCAACCTCGGTTGCCCTTTTTTGTGCTTGCCGTGGGGTTAGCCGCGGCGACGCAGTGCGTCGATACGCTCTTCCAGTGGCGGATGGCTCATGAACATCCGCGCCAGACCTTGCTTGAGGCCGCCGTTGATGCCAAAGGCCGCCATGGTGTCAGGCATGTGCACCGGCAGGCCCTGCTCGGAGCGCAGGCGCTGCAGGGCGCTGATCATGGCCGAGGTGCCAGCAAGCTGTGCACCGGCTTCGTCTGCCCGGAACTCACGTTTGCGCGAGAACCACATCACAATGGCGCTGGCCAGGAAGCCCAGTACCAGTTCGGCGAAGATGGTCGCCACATAGTAGGCAATGCCGCGGCCTTCACTGTTCTTGAACACGACCTTGTCGACAAAGTTGCCGATGATCCGGGCGAAGAACATGACAAAGGTGTTCACCACGCCCTGCACCAGTGCCAGGGTGACCATGTCACCGTTGGCGACGTGACCGATTTCGTGAGCAAGTACCGCTTTCACCTCATCGGGTGAGAAACGTTCCAGCAAGCCCTGGCTGACCGCAACCAGCGCATCGTTTTTATTCCAGCCCGTGGCGAAGGCATTGGCCTCGTATGCCGGGAAGATGCCCACTTCAGGCATTTTTATCCCCGCTTCGCGGGACAATTGCTCAACGGTTTGCATCAACCATTGTTCGTGACGGGTACGAGGCTGAGTAATCACCTGGGTGCTGGTGCTCATTTTTGCCATCCATTTGGAAATGAACAGCGAGAACAAGGACCCTGCGAAACCAAAGACTGCACAGAATACCAACAGCTGACTGAGGTTCAGATCAACCCCGTTGGCCGCCATGAACCCGTCAAAGCCGAACAGGCTCAGGGTGATGCTGGCAATCAGCACGACCGCCAGGTTAGTGGCCAAAAACAGCAGGATGCGCATCATGGTTGTAAGAATCTCCTCAACTTTGGGGTGTTGCCGTATGCGGGTATATAAGGTGCTGCTTCAGGCTATTCAACCGAGTGACTATTTCAAACTGTGTCCTACAGACCGATTCTAGTCGCCTGGCCGGCATTTCCTAATACAGATTGACTTTTTTTCGCGCCGAAAGTGCCATCCGAACCTCGTAAATACAGGGGTTTACCCGTTTTAGAGATAAGTGCGGCGGTGCAGGAGGGGGGGTGGGGGGCAAGTGTGAAGAATGTTTCATCAGACACATGCTGTGCGACTTTTGATGGGTCGCACAGCATAAAAAGAAACTACTGACGGTAGGTCTTCAGGAAGTTACCGATCCGGCCGATGGCCATATCCAGTTCGTCGACTCGGGGCAAGGTCACGACACGGAAGTGGTCGGGCCATGGCCAGTTGAAAGCGGTGCCTTGAACCACCAGCAGCTTTTCCGAGAGCAGCAGGTCCAGCACGAACTTCTCGTCGTTGAGGATCGGGCATACTTTCGGGTCGATGCGCGGGAACGCGTACAGCGCGCCCATCGGCTTTACACAGCTCACGCCAGGGATATCGTTGAGCAGCTCCCATGTACGGTTGCGCTGCTCCAGCAGACGGCCGTTCGGCAGCACAAGGTCATTGATGCTTTGGTAGCCGCCCAGTGCCGTCTGGATGGCGTGCTGGCTGGGCACGTTGGCGCACAGGCGCATGTTGGCCAGCATGTCGATGCCCTCGATGTAGCTCTGGGCGTTTTGCTTGGGCCCGGAGATGGCGATCCAGCCCGAGCGGAAACCTGCTACCCGGTACGACTTGGACAGGCCGTTGAAGGTCAGGCACAGCACGTCCGGTGCCAGTGACGCGGTGCAAATGTGCACGGCATCGTCGTACAGGATCTTGTCGTAGATTTCGTCCGAGAACACCACGAGGTTGTGCTGGCGGGCCAGTTCGAGCATGCCCAGCAGCACTTCCTTGGAATACACCGCACCCGTTGGGTTGTTCGGGTTGATGATGACCAGGGCTTTGGTATTGGGTGTGATCTTGGCCTTGATGTCGGCCAGGTCAGGCCACCAGTTGGCCTGTTCGTCACAGAGGTAGTGCACCGGGTGACCGCCAGCCAGCGTGACGGCCGCTGTCCACAGCGGGTAGTCCGGTGCGGGCACCAGAACTTCATCACCATTGTTGAGCAGCGCTTGCAGCGACATCACGATCAGCTCGGACACGCCGTTGCCCAGGTAGATGTCTTCAATGCCGACACCCTCTACCTGCTTTTGCTGGTAGTACTGCATCACCGCCTTGCGCGCGCTGAACAGGCCTTTTGAGTCACTGTAGCCTTGGGCAGTCGGCAGGTTGCGGATCACGTCCTGAAGGATTTCGTCCGGCGCTTCAAAACCAAAGGGCGCCGGGTTGCCGATATTCAGCTTGAGGATGCGATGGCCTTCCTCCTCCAGACGTTTGGCGTGCTTGAGCACTGGGCCGCGAATGTCATAACAGACGTTGGCGAGCTTGTTTGATTTGCTGACCTGCATGGCTATGTGATCCCGAAAATGAACGATCCAGACAGAGTGAGCACCCCTGCACTGGGAAATCCTGCGCTAACACCGCCTTGCTTCAAGAATCCGTTTGAATGCAGCTGGGGCGGGTGCCAGACTGGCGCTTAGCGAGGCGCAATCATACGTGCCACCCGACCCCTGGAAAAGCCACTGGTCGGGGTTTTTCAGCTGCAGAGGCAGAACCATGGAAAAGTTGAGCAAAACCCAAGAAGAATGGAAGGCCATGCTCGATCCTGAGCAATACAACGTGTGCCGCCTTAAAGGCACCGAACGGCCGTTTTCGGGTAAGTACAACGCCACTAAAACGGACGGTGTTTACCACTGTATTTGCTGCAACGAGCCGTTGTTCGACTCAGCGGCCAAGTTCGATTCCGGTTGCGGCTGGCCGAGCTTTTACCAGCCGATTGGCGACAGTGCGATGATCGAGATCCGTGACGTCAGCCACGGCATGGTGCGTACTGAAGTGGTCTGCGCCAAATGTGATGCGCATCTGGGTCATGTGTTCCCCGATGGTCCGCCACCGACCGGGTTGCGCTACTGCATCAACTCGGTGTGCCTGGACCTGGTTCCCCGCGACTGACTTTTTGAGGCGCCGTCATGAACGACAATCTGTTCGACATACCCTGTACCACGCTTGGCGGTGAGGTAAAAACCCTGGCGGATTTCGGGGGCAAGGCTGTGCTGGTGGTCAATACTGCCAGCAAGTGCGGCTTTACCCCGCAGTACAAGGGGCTCGAAGCCTTGTGGCAGCAGTACGCGGATCAGGGGCTGGTTATTCTGGGCTTCCCGTGCAACCAGTTCGGGCAGCAGGAGCCGGGCGATGAAGCGGCCATCTCGCAGTTTTGCGAGTTGAACTTTGGCGTGACCTTCCCGCTGTTCAAGAAGATCGACGTCAACGGCAGTCAGGCGCACCCGCTGTTTATCCAGCTCAAGAAACGCGCCCCAGGGTTGCTGGGCTCGCAAGGCATCAAGTGGAACTTCACCAAGTTCCTGGTCAGTGGCGACGGCAAAAGCGTCAAGCGTTATGCCCCGACCACCAAACCCGAAGCGCTCAAGGCGGACATCCAGGCATTGCTGGTGTGAAGGCTCAGGCTTTTGGCGCTACCCAGGTGTCGATCAGGGCGGCTAGCTCTTCGCGCCGGAAGGGTTTGGCCAGGTAGTCGTTCATTCCGGCCGAGCGGCAGCGTTCGCGCTCTTCGGGCATGGCATTGGCGGTGAGGGCAACGATGGGCAGCTTTGACCAGCGCACACGCTGGCGAATTTGCCGGCTGGCTTCGTAGCCATCCATCACCGGCATGTTGCAGTCCATCAACACCAGATCGAAAGTGCTCTGTTCCAGCCGGCTCAGGGCCTCGCCGCCGTGGGCCGCGACGACTACGTCACACCCCAGCTTGCTCAGCATGCCCTTGGCCACCAGTTGGTTGACCGGGTTGTCTTCGACCAGCAGGATCCGCGCGCGGTGCTGCACCGGTGTGTTGTTGGTCGGAACGTTCGGGAGCTTGTCTTCATCTTTTTGCAGCAAGTGCTGCAAGGTTTGGTACAGGGCAAGGCGCGACAGAGGCCTGGCCTTTTGCTGCAACGGCGCAAGTGTATTGACTTGCTCGCCGGGCATGAAGTTGCCATAGGCGGTGACCAGCAAAATCGGCGCGCTGATGGCCGGTCGCAGGCCAAACAGGCACTCGGGGCAGTCGGTAATCAGTAGCTGTGGATTAGTACCGGCCAATGAGTCGTCCATCGAGTAACGTTTGAACTCCAACCCCCAGAGGGGCAAAAAGCTGCTGAGCATTTCGTGCAGGCCGCTGCTTGCCGCGCTCACCACAATCACCCTGCCGCTCAGCGGTTTCGGCCGGATAGCCGGGGTGTGAGAGGGCAGGGGCAGTTCGGCGCAGAACTGGCTGCCAAAACCGATTTCCGAGCTGATGGTTAACCGGCCTTGCATGACCTCGCACAGGCTGTTGGTCAGCGTCAGCCCCAGGCCGGTGCCGCCAAACTGGCGGGTGATGCCGGCGCCGGCCTGGACGAAGGGTCTGAAGATCCTGGCCTGAGCCTCCTGCGCGATACCGATGCCGGTGTCGCAGACCTCGATGCGAACCTGATCGTTTTTGGCGCTCAGGCGCACGTCTACCCGGCCGAACCGGGTGAACTTCAAGGCATTGGACAGCAGGTTGCTGACGATCTGGCGCACCCGGGTAGGGTCACCCAGTACCAGTGCCGGGAAATCGGGATCGATCAGGCACGTCAGCTCCACGCTGGGGGCGGCGTTCTGCGATAACAGGTTGGCGGTGTCTTCGATCAACGTGCCCAGATCGAACGCAATATGTTCGAGTTCCAATTGTCCGGCATCGAATTTAGACAGGTCGAGAATGTCATTCAGCAGCTCGACCAGAACCTTGCCCGAGTCATGGGCAATCGACAGTTGCTGGTGCTGTTCGGCATTGAGCGGGCTGTCCAGACACAGCGCCAGCATGCCAAGCAGACCATTGAGCGGGGTGCGGATTTCGTGGCTCATGTTGGCCAGGAACGCAGACCGTGCCTGGGCCATTTCCAGTGCAGTGCTGCGCGCGGCTTCGAGTTCTTCATTGGAATGGCGCAGTTGATCGTTGGTGGCCTCCAGCTCCCGGGTGCGCTCCGAGACCATGGTTTCCAGCTGCGCCAGATACTCGGTCAGGCGGTTTTCGGCGCGGCGCCGATGCTCGATTTCGCGCGCCATGGCTTCGAACTGCTGATTGGCAGCGTTGACCAGTACACCAATTTCATCATCTTCATGGCCGGGAGGGCAGTGCACCTTCGATTGCTCGGGGTCCCCCGGCTTGCTGTTGCTGATTTCGCGAATGACCCGCACCAGGGGCTGGGTCAACATCACGTAAAACAGCCCCAGGAGGATAAACGTCAGGATAATGCTGCGCACAAACCCGCTGATCAGCGTTACTTCCGCTCGGTGCAAAAACCGGCTGCCAAAAGGATAGGTGTCTACATCAAGGTGCAACTCGCCCATGCTGCGCTCAGGCATGTGCTCGAAATACAGTCTGTCGTCAAACGAGCGGCTGGAGCCGAACAGAAAGTCGCTCAGTGCCCGATAGCGCCCGCTTTCAGGTTGATCCTGCACCGATGCGAGGACCAGATTGTCGCTGTCGGTGAGTTTTGCGCCCGTGATCGCAGGTGAGCGCACGAGGCCTGACAACAGTTCTTGGGCCAGTTCGGAGTCAAGGTTGTAGGCAATGCGTGAGGCCGGGCTGTGACTGATCTCAAGCAGCGACTGGATTTCGCGATTGATGGCTGCGGTTTCGCTGGCATAATCGATGCCAATTTGCAGCAGGCTCAGCATGGCCCCGAGAACCAGGCCGACCATTACTGTCAGCTTGGCTTGTTTGAAAGACAGGCGATGGGTGAGTTTTGTGTCCATGGGGTGTTGCACCTGTTTCCATTTCCTTACGGCGTGCAAGAGTAGTCGATTAGCGGGTTTACCGGCAGGCATAACTGCGGTATTTGCGGCTAATGCGAGTGAGTCATATCGCGGATGGGTGTTGAATACCTGTCATGGCAATACGCCATCATTATGTATCAGTCCGAGGACATGTTGTGGATTCTAAACTGGATGCCTTTCTAGAGCGGGCCGAAGCGGTCCTTGCACGTCTTGAACCCTTGTTGCCGGCGCCACGCCAGTCGATCGAGTGGAACGATTGCCTGGCAGCCCGATGGCAGCGTGAAGGTCGCTCGGGTTATTTGATGCCGCTGGAGGTCAGCCTTGAGATGCGCCTTTCGGACCTGATCGGCGTCGATACCCAGCGTGACCAGCTGGCCCGCAACACCAAGCAGTTTCTCGACGGTTTGCCGGCCAACCATGCCTTGCTCTGGGGATCACGGGGTACGGGCAAGTCTTCTATCATTCGGGCCCTGCTTGCGGAGTACGCGTCGGCTGGCCTGCGCCTGATTGAAATCGAGCGTGACCACCTGGCCGACCTGCCGCGTGTGGTGGAGCAGTTGCAGGGCTTGCCTCAGCGCTTTGTGCTGTTTTGCGATGACTTGTCCTTCGAGGCCGGAGAGAGTGATTACCGGGTGCTGAAAAGTGTGCTTGATGGCTCGCTGGAGCAAGCGCCGGATAACGTTTTGCTCTACGCCACATCGAACCGCCGGCACCTGGTACCTGAAAAGGAAAGCGACAACGAAAACTGGAAGAACGTTGACGGTGAGCTTCATCCCAACGAGGCGGTGGAAGACAAGATCGCCTTGTCGGATCGCTTCGGCCTGTGGCTGTCGTTCTATCCGTTTACCCAGGAACACTTCCTGAGCGTGGTCGAGCACTGGATCGACGTTCTGGCCGGCAAAGCCGGTTTGCAGTGGCAGCGTGACGAAGCGCTGGATATTCTTGCCGTGCGCTGGGCGACCGGGCGTGGCAACCGCAACGGCCGTTGCGCCTATCAGTTCGCGCGTTATTGGGTGGGTTTGAAATTGTTGGAGCAAGCGAATGATTGATTTGAACGCCGCGGGTGCAGGCCTGGATGGCTATACCCTGTTGCAGGCTCAACTGGAGTCGTTGTTGGCCGATGAGCGGGACTTTATTGCCAATGCCGCGCAATTTTCGGCTTTTTTGTACCACCAGCTGGACGATCTGAACTGGGCAGGGTTTTACCTGAACCGCAATGAAGAGCTGGTGCTGGGGCCGTTCCAGGGGCAGATTGCCTGTGTGCGTATTCCTTTCGGGCGTGGCGTATGCGGGGCTGCGGCGGCGAGCCAGCAAACACAGCGGGTTGAGGATGTGCACGCGTTTGCCGGACATATCGCTTGTGATAGCGCCTCTAACAGTGAACTGGTCGTTCCGCTGCTCAAGGACGGCCGCCTGATTGGCGTGCTGGACCTGGACAGCCCGAGCATCGGACGGTTTACCGAGCAGGACCAGCAGGGCGTTGAAGCACTGGCGGCTATTTTCCTGCGCCTGAGCGACTGCTAACCCCCCGTGAGCCCGGCTTTGCGCATGAGCGCATCGATGTCGACCGAATCGATTTGTTGAGGGTCGAGAAACTGCCGGGCGTACTGCATGAATACCTGTTCGTGCATAAACAGCGCGAACAGTTGCGGATCAATATGAGCATCGTTGCACATGGCGGCCATGATGCTCAGCGCCTCGCTTAACGTTTTGCTGCGTTTGTAGGGGCGATCTGAGGCGGTCAATGCCTCGAAAATATCTGCAATCGCCATCATCCTGGCCTCCAGGCTCATCTCCTCACGCTTCAGGCGTTTTGGATAACCGCTGCCGTCCATTTTTTCGTGATGGCCACCTGCAATTTCGGCAATGTTGCTCAGGTAGCCGGGCAGGGGCAGGCTGTTGAGCATCAGGATGGTCTGAACGATGTGGTTGTTGATGATGTAGCGTTCTTCGTTGGTCAAAGTGCCGCGCCTGATACTCAGGTTGTGGAGTTCTCCGCGGTTGAATTTGTAGTGCGGCACATCGAGTTTGAAGCCCCAGGGGTTGTCAGGGGCAATCACGTCGGATTCGGCTCGGGCAAACAGGTGTTCGGGTTTGTCAGCCAGTAGTTGTTCGGTCACCGGTAATGCTTGCAGCTCGCGGGTGGACTGGCGGTTGTTTTCCTCCCAGGACACGCCCAGGCGATCGTCCAGTGTCCGGTTCCATGTGCGCCTGGATATTGTGTTCAAACGCTCCAGGTTTGCCTCCTCCATGGCCTCGCCCCCCAGATTGCACCGGGCGACAAAGGCAAAATCGTCATCCAGCGCAGACAGGCAGGCATCGCGTATTAGCGTCAGTTGCTGATCGTCGCCGCCCATGGCACACGCTTGCCAGTAGTTAATCCAGGTATCGCGTTTGAGCACTTCAAAACGGGTGCGGATTTCGTGAATACGGTCGTACAGGGTTTCCAGTTTGGTGGCCTTGTCGACCACATACTCAGGTGTCGTGACCTTGCCGCAGTCATGTAGCCAGGCGGCAATGCGCAGGGCTTCCCATTGCTCATCCGAGGGGCTGTACTGCTCGAACGGCGGCTTTTGGCTGGCTGCAGCCGCTTTGGCCAGCATCAGCGTGAGGATCGGAACGCGCTGGCAATGGTTGGCGGTATAGGGGCTTTTGGCGTCGATAGCGCCCGCCATCAGTTCGATCAACGCATCCAGCAACTGCTTTTGACGGGCTTGCAGGCGCTGGCTTTCAATCGCCACTGCCGCCGTGCCGGACACAGCCTGGATAAAGGCCACCCGTTCGGCTCGCAAGTGATCCTTGTCGGCGCTGGAGCCGCTGTCGTTCAGCACCAGCGCCAGAATGCCCACAGTCTCGCCATGGCGGTTGTGCAGGCGGATACCGATCAGATGGATGTTCTGGCTGCCCAGTTCACGCATCACGGGCTGCAAGCCCCCGGCCTGCTCAAAGTCGAGGGTGCATGCAACACTGTCCTTGCCTTCGCACAATTCGCGCAGCCATGGCGGGGTCTGGCTATCGCCAGGGTCCACTTCAGACTGTGGCAGGGCCGTCAGGTCCTGGGGCTGGTCATTGATGATCAACCCCTTTAATTCCAGCAGCGTGCTTTCGTTTTTGGTGAGGTAAATCAGACCGGCCTGTGCTTGGGCAATTTTGAGGGTCTCAAACAGGACTGACTGCAGCAAAGGTTCAAACCGGGTATGGGCCGAGAGGCTGGAAGTGATTTCAAAAAAACTGGCGAGGGTTTCTTTCATGCGGCCCATGGACCCCGCCAACTGGTCGATTTCGAGCACCGGCGAGTGCTGTCTGAGCGGGTAGTTGAAATCGAAACGTCGAATGGCATCGGCTTCCTGCACCAGTGCCTGCAAGGGCCTGACCAGCAATCGGGATGTTACCCAGCCCAGGGGCAGGCAGAGCAGCAGGGCGACCAGGGTCACCAGCGCTCCCAGCCAGCGCAAATGGTAGGCATCTGCCAGCAGTTCGTCTTCCGGGATCATCATGGCCAATTGCAAGCCATTGGAACCGCTGTCGTTCACCCTGAAGCGTGTAACGATCCATTGACGCTGGCCGTCGTCCAGACGCTGTTGAGCATCTCCCCCCTGACTCATCAGGGTGCTCAGGGCCGGGCTTAACTCAGAGACTTTGGGGAGCTGCTTGGGATCCTGGGCGTTCAATAATTTGCTTGAGTCCGGATAAGCGATTGCCCGGCCATCATCTCCAAACAAGACGATTTGTGTACCGGGCGTTACCTGATGCCGGGCAAGGGTGCTGGACAGCTCGGAAAGGGTGACATCCGCTCCAATGACTGTTTTGGCCGTGCTGCGTTTGGACAAGGTTGTGCCGACCTCCCGGGTGGTGAAAAAAAGGTAAGGGGGAGTGGTCAGCTGATCGGTGCTGGTGTGCTCGGGGATAAACCAGCTGCGGATGCGGGGGTCATACACTTCATTGGTAATGGCTCGCTGCTCCAGCACTGCCATGGATGCATCCAGATACTGTTTTTTTGATTCCGCTGCGCCGGGGTGTGCCGAACGATTTATTGTCCAGACTTCGTAGCTCGCCTGAGGCGGGGCTTTCAACCGGAGCCTGTCGGCCTCATTGCGCAAAGGCCTGACAAGGAAAAAATTACCGGCGTCATCTCCAAGGTACAACGCTGCCAGCGTGTGGTTGTCCTCGAGTGTTTGTAAGAAGGGTTGTAGTAACCCCGTTCGAAGCTCGACCTGGTCCGTGATTGCTGCGGGGTTGAGGGCCAGCAGATTCAGGGCATGTCGAATGGGCTGGTAGGTATTGAGCAGATCCTGCTGTACGTCATGTTCTATGGGGCTGAACAGTTTCTGGCTGCTGCTGAGAATGATCAGGGTCGTTTGCTGGTAGTTGAATACGCCCAGCACGATGCCTAGCAGGAGCAACAAAAATGTGAACATCGCACTGATGTGGACATGCAGAGGAAACGGGTGACTATGGGAGTGCGCAGTATTGCGCATGAGCAGTTTCTCCGCAGATAACAGCGTGCTGGTGCCTGTAAGCATAGTAAATCCGGGCCAACTTGCTCTTTGGTCGGCCCGGGGGGGGACCTGCGGTTCAGCCGTTGTACGCCAGTTCTTCCAGCTGTTGGGCCAATGCCTGTTCAAGGGTTTGCATGGCCGCCTGAACCTCATTGCGAGCCACTGCGAGATTTGAAAGAGTGGCTTGCTCCAGCGTTTCACAGTGCTTGATCAGGCTATGGGCTCCCACAATGCGGGCGGCGCCCTTGATCCGGTGCGCAATGTCGATAAACCCTTGCACCCCCCCGTCGGCCGGCAGCTCGAGCAGTGCCTTGAGGTCCTGCTGGTTGCTGCGCAACAGTTCCTGCAGCAACAGTTTTGTCCGCGCGGTATCGCGCCCTGAAAGCGAGTAAAGGCATTCGACGTTGAACACTTGGGGGACGGTATGGAGCGACTCCAGCGTGGTCAGGCGCTGACTGAGCAGGGTCAGGCTAATGGGCTTGAACAGGCAGTCATCCATGCCGGCCTCGTGGCAGCGCTGGCGTTCTTCAGGTTGGGCATTGGCTGTGAACCCCAGCACCGTACAAGGGCGTAGATGTGACGCCTTCTCATGGTCGCGTATGGCCCGGGTCAGGTCATAGCCGTTCATGACAGGCATGTTGCAGTCTGCAATGACCAGGTCGAATGCGCCTTCTTTCCAGGTTTTCAAGCCTTCGGCACCGTTATGTTCGGTGGTAAACCTATGCCCTAAAAACCCCAGTTGCTGGCACATCAGCAGGCGGTTGGCGGGATGGTCGTCCACCACCAGCACGTTGAGCTGGCGGGCAGCGGGGTTGATTGCAGGCTCCTGGGTGGCGACGGCCTGACAAGGTGGCAGGGTTGGCATCTTGAGTGTTATTCGAACGAGAGTCCCCACGTTTGGCTGACTGCTGAGTTCAAGCGTGCCGCCCATCATTTCACACAGGCTCCGGCAGATCACCAGCCCCAGCCCCGCGCCACTGAGGGCTAGCTGACCGCTGTTTTCCGCTTGGGCAAAAGGTTCGAACAGGCGTGCCTGGTCGCGTTGGCTGATGCCGATGCCGGTGTCTTTAACGCTCAACTGCAGCTCAATCTGATCGGGGGTGCCGGTCGGCCGTAGGTCCAGTTCCAGCGTCACTTGCCCGCGTTTGGTGAACTTGATTGCATTACTGATCAGGTTGGTCACGATTTGCTTGAAACGAAGCGGGTCTATCAGTACGTCTGGGGCTCTGCTTTCAGGTTTGAAGATCAGTGATAAAGTCAGTTTTTTTTGCCGGGCCAGGCCATCAAAAACCCGGATTACTGAATTGGCCAGGTTGCGCAGGTTGACCCGTTCGGGGCACAGGTTAAGGCGGCCGGATTCGATGCGGGCGATATCGAGAATATCGCCGATCAGCTCCAGAAGATCTTTGGCCGAGTTGTAGGCGACTTCAATGGAAGGCCGGTCAAGATGCCCTTGGTCGGCACGCTTTAAGGTGAGTTCGAGCAAGCCGATCACGGCGTTCATTGGCGTGCGGATTTCATGGCTCATGGTCGCCAAGAAGGTGCTTTTGGCACGATTGGCTTCATCTGCCAGTTCTTTGGCTGCGCGCAGTTCATCCAGGAGCTGGCGGCGCTCACTGATATCAATCCATCCTCCGATAATGCCCTGTACTTCACCCAGCGAATCCCGGTAGGGAAGAATCCAGTGGTAGATGGTGAGCGTTTTGTCGCCGATATTCAGTGGGCGATCAACGATAAGCGGTATGCCTTCGCGCATGACACGCACGTAGTCGGCCTGATAATCATGGGCTTCACACTCATTGTTCAAAAGGCTGCAGGTTTGCATCACTGTTTTGCCTATGATCTCTTCGCGCCTGGCCGAAAAAGCTTCGAGGTAGCTGTTATTGCAGGTTTTGAGAATGCCTTCCCGGTCTCTTACATAAATGGGATGGGGCGAACCATCGACCAGCGCCCGCATGAACTCGAGCTGGTCGTTGAGTGCCCGTTCAGCCAGCTTGCGCTGGCGGATCTGACGCCGCATATAGGCATTCCACACCAGTGAGAGCAGCAGTAAAAGGCTGGTGCCAATGATGACCTGGTAAATCAGGCGGTGATAGTTGCGCCAGTAACTGTCAGAGGCAGGGATGTAGCCACGCCAGCGACTGTTGATGATGCCCAGTTCGTCAGGGGCAATGCTCAACAGGGCCTTGTTGAGGATGGAGCTCAGTTCGGTGGCATCACGTGCCGTGGCGAGCGAAAACGTTGCAGGCTGGGCGCCAATGGTGGCGCTGATCTGCAAGCGGTCCTGGAACAGGTGAGAGTTCAGCATGTAATTGGCAATGACCAGGGTATTGACCGCGCCTTGCACTTTGCCATTGGCCAACAGCTCTGTGGCGCTAAAGATATCCTCGGTTTCGACCAGTTGTATCTGTGGGTATTCAGTGCGCAGGTATTCGGTCAGGGGGCTGCCCTGTACCAGGGCCAGCTTTTTACCGGCCAGTTGTTCAAGACGTTGGGGGGGTTCCGGGCCTTTTGCTGTGAGCAGGACAGATGAGTTCACGAGATAAGGACGGCTGAAGTTAAGGGTTTCTTCCCGGGAAGCAGACGGACTGATGGCGGCTATGATGTCGGTTTCGTGTTTATCGATCATCTGGATCATGGTTTTGAGGCTATGGGCGCGCTGTATCTCGAAACGCAGCCCCGTCCGCAGGCGA